>NZ_FOOQ01000001.1:741384-1112076 GCF_900113245.1 Halopelagius inordinatus | reverse complement strand
AGATGAAATTCCAGATTCGCTCCGGCGGTGCATCGAACTCGAACGCCCGGCGAACGCGGACCGTCATGGTATCGCTGTACGGGGCGGGAGTAAAAAAGACACCCGACTAACTGGGAGTGACGCGCCACGTCGTCGACCGCGCGCGTCCCCACTTTTCGATATCGACGTCGTCTGACTTCTCTGCGAGACGCGGGAGGCGAGAGCCGACCTGTTTCGAGGAGAGACCGATCGCTTCGGCGATGTTCTTCGCCCGGAAGTATCGCTCCCCGCGGGAGACACTCTCGCGGAGGTAGGCGACGATCCGCTGTTCTTCCTCGGTGTACTCGGACATCTTCACCCCTCCTAGGGGATTTCGCGTCTTAACGGTTTCTCGTCCGACGGCCGACGTTCGACGGCGGCGGCCGCGCGAGATGCGCGACCGGGTCGGTGCGCGACCGTCACCCGTAGATGTGCGTTCCGGCGACGGCGAGACAGGCGGCGACCATCGCGGCGGCGAACCCGATGGCCGTCGTGAGTTGGTCGTCGACGGCGAGCATCACGGCGACGGCGAAAAGCGTTACCACCGAAAAGAGGACGGCGAACCCGATTCCCTTGTCAGAACTGACACCGGTTTCCATATCTCTGGCTTCGAGTCTGCCCACTTAGTTCATTCGACACGGGTTCACACGGCCGGAGAGGCCGTCACGACGGAGAACACCGAAATAAATCAGGTAGAGATACAGTCTCCATTCACCAAACGTCATATACGATAGAAGCGTCTCGACGGGAGTATGTCCGGGCACATCGCAGCGCTTTTGGTCGGGAGCAAACTCCGAACCGTCGGTGTCGTGGTACTCGCACTCGGCGTCGTCGCGGGCGGCGGCGTCGCCGTCGGAGTCCTCGGAACTCCCTCCGTCGGGGACGTAGAGAACAGATTCGGGGCGGTGAACGATTCGACGACGACCATCCACACAGACCTCGTCGTCTCGAACCCTAACCCCGTCGGCGTCTCACTCGGGGGCGTCACCGTCTCGTACGACGTGCGGATGAACGGCGTGAAGATGGCCGAAGGGTCGAAAGCGGGCGTCGCAGTCGAGTCGGGCGAATCGACGCTCTCCGCGGAGACGGAGATGCGAAACGAGCGCATCTCGACGTGGTGGCGTTCGCACGTCGAAAACGGCGAACATTCGGAGGTGTCCGTCGACGCCACGGTCCGGTCTTCGACGCTCGGACGGGCCGCCGACGCACCGAACGTCACTCGGTCCGTGGACACGGAGATGCTCGCCGCGTTCAACTCCTCGGAGACGCGCGAGGTGAACGCGAACGCTCCCGTCGTCTCGGACCCGGTGATGTACGTCAACCGAACGAACGCGTCGTGGGGCGACGTCGACGAGTCTGTCACGCCGTTGGAACTCCGATTCGTCGTCTACAACCCCAAACCGTACCCCGTCACCGTCTCGAAACTCGGCTACGACATCGCGATGAACGACGTGGCCGTCGGAAACGGGACGACGGAGTCCGAGTACGTCGTCGCGCCGAAGTCGACGAAGACCATCGAGGCGACGACGTACGTCCGAAACGAGAGACTCGACGAGTGGTGGGTGACCCACCTCGAACGAAATCAGGTCACGGACCTCCGAATCGACTTCGCCGCACAGTTCGATGTCGGCGGCGGACGAACCGTGGACGTCCCTCTCGACCCCCTGACGTACGAGGAGACCATCGAGACGGACATCTTCGGAACGAAGAACGGGACGGCCCCGACGAACGGAACCGATTCGGGCGAGTCGGAGACGACCACCCCGGCGGACGAGGAGACGGCGGAACCGCCGGAGACGACCACGGCCGCCGACTCGGGCGGACTCCTCGGCGGTGACTCGCCCGACTCGGAAGAACGCACCGCGACACCGGCGGAGACGACGGCACCGACGCCGACGGCGACGACGACGCCCGCGGAGACGGACGACCGTACGACGACGGACGACGGACTGTTCGCACTCTAAGTCGGTAGGTTCGCGGAGAACCGGGATGCGTCGATCACTCTCCGTGTTCGGCGAAATAGCGAACGAATACCGGACGCGGCCGACGCGTCACCCGATGGTGACGTGTTCGGACTCCTCGTTGAGCGCCAGGTTGGCGGCGATTTCGGCGTTCCGCATCGCGTACTGCGCCGTCTGCTGGAGACTCACGAGGACTTCGCGGACCTGGAGGAGTTCCTCGTTGTCCATCTCGGGCAGGTCTTGGAGGATGTCCCGTTCGCGGTCCTTTATCTCTCGGAACAGTTCGCGACACTCGACGGTGAGGTCGTAGTCGCGTTCGACCACCGCTTGGACGGCCTTCTCGGTTATCTCGTCCACTTGGTCCGTGAACTCGCGGATGCGCCGCATCGTCGCCGCCTCGACTTGGAGGGTGTGGCCCTCGGCGTCCATCACGATGTTCGCGATGTCTTCGGCGTTGTCGGCGGTGAGTTCGAGGTTCTTCGCCACCGACCGGTAGCCGATGAGCGGAAAGCCGGATTCGAGACCGACCGCCCGACAGAGATTCGGGTTCTGGTAGGCCGTGAAGATGAGTCGAAGCAGGAGGACGAATATCTTGTTCGCCTGTCGCTCTCGGTTGAGCGCTCTCTGTGCGAGGTCCGAGTTGCCGTGTGCGAGGGCTTTGATGGCCTCGCCGCGCATCGTACTGCCCGTGTTCTCAAGTCGTTCCAGGAGGTTATCGAGGGTGAAGTCCTCGGGGTCCACGGAACACCGAATCGCGATGCGTTCCGGCGTCTCTTCTATGACGCCGAGCCCCATCAGTTGGGTTTCGGCTTTGTACACCGCGTTGATGTGCTCTGAGTCCAGTGCGCCCTCTCCCTTCTCGATGTGGATGACACGGCGTCCGAGAACGTACTGCGCGACGATGGCCCGTTCGAGGGCGTCGGCATTCAGGGCGTCGGCCCGGATAGTCGCAGAGGAGTCTTCCTGACTCGCAGATTCCGGAAGGACCGTGAGCGTTCCTTTTCCACCCATCCGAAGCGACACCTCGTCGCCTTTCTCCACGTCGTGTTCTTTGGCCCACTCCGCCGGGAGGGTCATCGCCAGCGTCGAGGGTCCGAGTCGCTGTACCTTACGTGTCTCCATACCACACCCCTGGTGACCGACCACCTTAGTCTTCACCATATCACCCTTATATGCAGAGAGAAATATAAGGAACGATCGCCCGCGACGAACCTCTCAGACGATGCGCATCATACGCCGTTCGAATCGCCCGACTCGGACCCGGGTCCACCCCCGAAGTTCCTCGTCGAGTTCCGGGTCGTCGGTGTCGACGCGGAGTTCGCCCACGTCGTCGAGTTTCGACCGCGAGGCGACTATCTCCACGTCGCACCGGCGGACGACCGCGGGCGACAACTGGGGGTTGCCGCGGCCGAAGACGAATCCTTGTCCGCCGATGGGCGAGACGAGTATCACGTTCTCCTCGGCGAGTGCGTCGAGAATCTCCGCTTCGGTGGCGTCGAGGGAGACCACCTCCCCGTCGCGCCAGACGTCGACGCCGATGGGCGACCCCTCGAAGCCGAGTTCGGACTTCACCGCGCCGACGGTGCTTCCGGGGCCGAGGACGTACGTCTTCTCCGGACTCGCGCGGACGTCGTCTGCGACGCCCGCGGCGAGTGCGTCGACGGTGCCGCCGCCGAGTTGCTTCGACGACTGCACGTCGTCGGCGACGGGGACGACGGCGACGGCGCGGAGTTCGGGGTGGACCTCGCCCTCGCGGTAGTCGTCTTCGTCTATGTCCATCACCTCTCGCCGTTCGGTCCGTTCGAACGTCGTCGCCACGGCGGCGGCGTCCTCCGGAGAGACGGCGAACACGGAGGAGTACACTTTCACGCCCGCGGGCGCGCCGAGGATGGGAACGTCCGTACCCACCGCCTCCGCGACGTCGGCGGCCGTCCCGTCGCCGCCGACGAAGACGACGAGGTCGACCCCCGCCTCGACGAACGCCTCGGCGGCGCGGGCGGTGTCCGCGGAACTCGTCTCCGCCTCCTCCGGATAGCCGAGGACGGTCGGGTCGAGACCCGCGGCGCGGGCGTCATCCGCACCCATCGACCCGCCCCACGTGAGGATGTCGTGCGGTTCGGCGTCGTCGGCGTCGGCTAGCGCCTCGAACGCTCTGCGGGCGCGGTCCGGCGCGCGCGGGTCGGCACCGAGGGCGCGCGCCTCTTCGACTTTCCCGTCGGTCCCCTTCAGGCCGACTCGACCGCCCATCCCCGCGATAGGGTTCACCACGACGCCGATTCGCATGCTTCGATGGAACGGCGGACGGCACAAAAGCGACGCGGTGCGACGCGTCCGAAACTCGAACGTTTAAGAAGCGCCCCCGCGACCGTCAGATACGACAATGATTCCGCTTGTTACCCAGGAACCGTTCCCCATCGAGGCGACGGGTGCCGTCGTTCTCGTCGTGAGTATCCTGATAACCGTCGCTTGGCTCTGGCATCTCTACCGCTGAGTCTTCTCGCCGCCGTTCGGTTCTACGACCCGGTCCCGTAGCCACGTCGTCGCCTCGTCGAGAACGGCTTCGTCCCTCGCGGTCAGTTTCAGTCGGACCGTCTCTCCGGGGTAACTCCCGACGGTCACGTCGAACCGGTCTTGCAACTCGCGCATCCGCCCGACGAGTTCGCTCTCGGGTTCGTCGGCGACGACGGACTCCGTGTACGTCGCGTCGCCGTCGAACTCCTCGGCCACCGACTCGAACATCGCCTTCATCTCCTCGGGGACGCCCGGCAGGACGTAGATGCGCTCTACGACCGCGCCGGGGGCGACTCCCTCTTCGTTCGGGAGCATTCGCGCGCGGGCGGGGAGATGCGTCGTCCCCTCGGCTAACTCGTCTCCGCTGTAGCCGCCGTGTTCGGTCAACCACGCCACCGCATCGGGGTGTTCCTCGACGGACCGGCCGACGGCGGCGGCGACGCCCTCCATCGTCACGTCGTCGTGAGTGGGTCCGAGGCCGCCGGTGACGACGACGGCGTCGTACTCGGCTCTGTACTCGTTTACCACCCGAGCGATGTCGGCGATTCGGTCCGGAAGCGTGGTCACGCGTTCGACGGCGACGCCGCGGGCGTCGAGTTTATCGCACAACCACGTCGCGTTCGTATTCTCCGTGTCTCCCGCCAGTAGTTCGTCGCCGACGGTCACGACTGCGACTCGCATGTCCCCACTTACGCGGAGTCAGGGAAAAACTCCGTGGCCTCTCCGAGCGCGAATTAGTTGTGATCTAACAGGTAGTGAAATTTGAGATACATAGTGACAATATAAAAACATATGTTGCCGTCTGGTCCATCTGTTCGTATGTCGCGAGACAGACTCACACTCGACCGACGGTCGTTCGTCGCCGGAACAGGTGCCGCCGTGGGAACCGTGGGGTTGAGCGGTGCCGCGAGCGCACGCGGGTCAGACGCGGACGACGGAAAGAGCCACGATGACGGACACGACGACTCGCCGACGATAATCGCTCACCGCGGGTTCGCCGGGCAGTATCCCGAGAACACCGTCGGCGCTTTCGAACGCGCCGCGGCGGACGGCGCGGAGATGATAGAGGTAGACATCATGCTGACCGCCGACGAGAGGGTGGTCGTCTTCCACGACGACAAACTGAGCAGCCGAGACGGCGGCGAACGCGGCCTGACGGACATGGAGGGCAACCTCTGGGACTACACGTGGGAGGAACTGAAAGACGCCGAGGTGTTAGAGAGCGGTGAGACGATTCCGACGCTCGAACAGTCGCTGGAAGCCATCCCAGACGACGTCGGCGTCAACCTCGAGTTCAAGCATCCGGGGGAGACGGACCTCTACTTCGCGACGAAGATATCCGAGGAGACGCTCGAAGAACAGAAAGAGACGTGGCGGCCGTTGACCGAGAACGCTCTGGAAATCGCCTCCGACTACGACAACGACATCCTCGTCTCCTCGTTCTACGAGGCGGCGTTGGCCGCCGTCCGCGAGGAGGACCCGGACGTTCCCATCGCGTTCCTGTTTTGGGATTCGATCGAAGAGGGACTGGAGATAACCCGCGAGTACGACTGCGAGGCGGTCCACCCGCCGTACAACATGGTGAAGGGAACGCCCTTCTTCAACGACGAGTACTACGTCGAGGCCGACACGTTCGAGACGGACCTAGACCTCGTCGCGGAGGCCCACGACGAGGACCGGACGGTGAACACGTGGACCATCGGAACGTGGTACCAAGCCGAGAAACTCGCCGCGGCGGGCGTCGACGGCCTCATCGCCGACTACCCGAACCTCCTGTGGTCCGAGAGCGACGACGAGAGCACAGACGACTGAGAAACGAGCGACCGGACGAATCGGGTCGGCGAACCGACCCCGCTACATCCCCGGCGGCGGGCCGTCGTTACCGCCGTCGTCCCCTTCGACGCCGAGGCCCATCTCCTCGCGTTTCTCTTTCAGCGACTCTATCTGCCGCCGGTAGTGGAGGAGGCCGCCGAACCCGACGACGGCGAGGACGGCGAGGATGCCGGCGAAGATGTACAGGTCCCGTTGGAGGTAGTACTGCACTGCGACGGTGTCGGCCGTCACCTCGTTCCAGCGGAGGTGAACCTGCCCGTCGACCGTCGCCCGTTCGTCGGTCGCGGGGTTGACCGACCCGAAGACGGGGAACGACACGTCTCGGTTCGGCGGGAGCACAACCTCGTAGGACCCCTCGACGTACGTCGGGAGGGTGAACCGCTTCGGCGACCCCTCGCTCGTGAACGCGAGTTTACCGCCGCCGTTCGGGGGGGCGTCGTCCGGAAGTTGGACGGTGGTGACGCTTCGCGTCTGATTCACCGCGCCGCCGCGTTCGCGGATTTCGCTCCCGGTGATGACCGTCCCGTTCGGATACCGGTAGCGAACCGCCTCCACCGAGAGCGGGTTCTGCCCGCCGAACCCGTCGCGGCGGAACAGTTGTATCTCGCTTTGATTCATCTCGTAGACGGCGCGGAAGTCAGCGCTCTCCTGTATGGTGATGCGCGTCGTCGCGTTCGCGTCCCACTGGTACTCCGACTGCGGGTCCGAGTCGATTCGGTCCGCGGGCACGTCGCCCGTGCCGATACCGAGACACCCGGAGGTAACCGCGAGAACCGCGAGTGCGACCACGGCGAGGAGCAGTCGTCGGTTCATGCCTCGGTCAGGATATGACGCACTTCAGTTCCGCGGGGAGGTACGAACCGATGCTCGCGAGAAGTCCCGGCGGGTCCGTCCCCTCCGCACAGACGATGCTCTGTTCGAGGAGGCCGAGGCGTTCGACCGTCACGATGTCCTCTGCGTGGCCCGCGCGGTTCACCGTCGCGCGGACTTCGCCGCGGGTCGAACTGTTGACGTTCACGCGCCCGCCCGTCTCCTCGCGGGTCCAGTTGAACAGTCGGTTGCGCGCTTCGTCCGCGAGTCGCGGCGTCTCGCCGTAGACGAACTGAAGCGGTACGTGTTGGACGATGCCGAACCGGTCGCGAATCTGCGTCGCCGTCCCGGTTCCGAGGCCGAGTTCGTCGGTCGAGACGCGAACCTCGTTACCGTAGCCCGCGTCGAGGACGAACCCGTCGTCGTCCCACGATTCGAGGGTTCCGACGTGCGTCTCGCCCTCGGAGAGATGCGGCGTCACCTCGCCCCACTCGTCTGCGAGGAGGTTCCGGGCGATGGTCGCGTCGTCGCCCGTCACCGTCACCGAGACGAAGTCGTCGTCGCGGACGCCGATATCCCACTCCACGTCGAGTTCGCCGATGTCGTTTCGTACTAACGAGTCGAGACTGTCGAGTGCGCGTTCTTGGGCGTCTCCCGAGACGTAGCACTTCGTTGCGATGACGACCATCAGTTAGATTGTCTCTTTACGTCGACGTTGAGTTCGTCTCGGAGGTCCTCGATACGTCGCTCCATCGAGTCGACCATGTCGTCGTTCTCCATGGGTTCGAGCGGAGCGCCCGTCTCGGGGCACTGGAAGCCCAGTTCCATCGCCTCCGAGAACTCGAACCGGATGCCCGCGGGTTCCGAGAGGTAGAACTCGTGGGTCCGTTCGTAGTCGAGTCGCTCTTCGAGCGCTTCGAGGAGGCGGTACATCTCCTCTTCGAGGTTCTCGGGGATGTTCTCGTAGTGGAACGTCCACAGATAGGTGAGCCATCCCGAGTCCTCGTCGCGAACTCTGCGGTACGACGCGAGGTCGTTCTCGTAGAGGATGAACAGCGCCCGTCGCACGTCGTTGAGCTCGAGTCCGAGCTCTTCGGCGAGTTCCTCGTCCGTCACCTCGCCGTCCGGCGGCGCGGCGGCCACCGGCATCCCCGTCGGTCCGACAAGTTCGTGGAGGTACTTTTGGATGACAGGGTCGTTCAGCAGCTCCTCAAAAGCCATTACGTTAGCTTGCGCCGGGAATCCGTTTTAAAGTTGCGATGGTCGGCTCGCCTCCGCGACGGCGCGTCAGTCTTGGTCGACGACGGAGGGCCGGGAGTCGTCCGACTCGACGCGGAACGCCGCGTCGTTCCGCGAATCGACGACTCGCTGCGGGAACGGGATGACGATACCCTCGCGGTCGAACGCCGTCCGAATCGCCCGGATGGCCGCCGTCCGGGCGTTCTCCACTCGTCGCTTCGTCGGCCCGTCTATCCACGCGTGGAGTTCGACGACGACCGACGAGTCGCCGAACTCCCGGAGTACGGCCTTCGGGTCCGGTGAGGTGCGGAACGCCCCGCTCTCGACGGCGGCCTCCTCGACGACGGCGAGGGCGTGTTCGAGGTCGGTGTCGTAGTCGACGCCGACTGCCACCTCGATTCGAAGCTGGTCGTTGTCGGTCAGGTTGAGAAGTTCGTTGCTCGTCACCTGGTCGTTCGGTATCAGCACGTGTTCGTCGCTGAACGTCTGGAGTTTCGTGTTGAACAGGGTGACGTCGACGACGATGCCCGACTGGTCTTTGACCTGAATCCAGTCGCCGACCTCGAACGGCCGCGAGAACAGGAGCACGAACCCCGCGACCATGGCCGAGAGCGTCGCTCTGGCGGCCAGCCCCACGACGACGCTGAACGCCCCCGCGCTTATGAACACGTTCGTCAGGTCGACACCCCAAATCGAGAGGACGACGCTCCCGGCGACCAGGAAGATGCCGATATCCGCGAGATGGTAGGCTATCTCGGATTGGTGCTCTGTGAGCGCCTCCGTCTCGCCGAGTTTGTCGATAGAGCGGTTGACGGACCGAACGAGGAGGTAGGCGGTGACGAACAGGGCGACGGTGATGACCTGCCGCATCGCGGTCCACCGGTCGACGATGACAGAGTCGAGCGCGAACTCGACGATGAACGTCATGTTCCAGATGGACGCGATCGCGACCACCGCGACGCTGACCAGTCCAGAGGTCACTATCGTCTCGACGAACTCGGCCGTCGTCGTCCCGAACCGGTCGTCGAGACGACTGCCCGCGAGACGGACGAGTGCGACGCCGACCGCGAGTCCCAAGACGAGAGCGACCGTCTGAGCGAGTTGACTCGACGCGTCGAGGACGTTCGGAACCTGCGCGACGCTGTCGAAGTCGCTCGCGAGTCGGTCGGAGAGACCGCCCGTCGGCGATTCGGCGACGACCGTTCGGCCGACGTTCGACGACGTGTTCGGCGACACCACCACGCTGTGGGCGTCCGTTCCGAGCGGATAAAAGTAGCCGCTCCGTACGCTCGAAACGGGCCGCCTAACGACCGCGGACGAGGTTCGGCGGGGGCGGAGCGACGTTACTCGTCGGGGTCGACGACCCGCTTTCCCGTCTCCATGGGGACGACGCGTCGGTCGGCGCCGTCCCACTCTCGGTCCAGTTGCCGCCCGTCGAACAGTCTGTCGAGGAAGACGGCGAGTGCGGCTACCTCCGAGTGGGGTTGGTTCGTCACGCCGACGTTGTAGTCGGCCTCCTCGTAGACGTCGAACGGCACCTTCTCCGCGCCGACGACGACGAGAACCGGTTTCTCCGCGTGCGCCTCGCGCAGGTCAGCCTCGACGTCCTGGACGCGTTCGCCGTACATCGTCAGGTGGACGACGACGCCGTCCCACTCGCGGATGACCGGGCGGTACGACTCGATAACCTCGGCCTCGAACGGCCCGCCGAACCGCGCCGTGATGTCGTCTACGGTCTCTCTCGATTGGCTCGCGTCGCCGACGAAGAGCGCGCGGTCCGCGCCGAGTGCGCGCGCCGTCAAGCCGATGTGAGTCGTCATCCGGTCGTCCCGGCCGGGTCGGTGACCGAGACGGAGGACGACGACTTCGGGTTCGTCCTGCATGCCCGGTCGGTGTCGGTCCGACCGGTAAGACCCTTCGTTTCCCCGGCGTCGCCGCGCGCCGCCCCCGGTTTCGTCGTCGTCTCGGCAGACCGAACTAGCTCCCGAACCGAGCGACCGACTCGGAGCCGGTGAGAGCGACCAGAACGCACTTGGGCGGATGCGGCGCAGTACCCGTATGGACCTCTCCGATAAGCGCGTCGTCGTCACCGGTGGTGCGGGCCTCGTCGGGTCGCACCTCACAAAGCATCTGCTCTCCGAGAACGACGTCGTCGTCGCGGACGACCTCTCGAAGGGCGACAGAGCGCGCGTCCCCGACGGCGCGGAGTTCGTGCAGGCGGACATGACCGACCCCGACGACGTCGCCGAGGCGATTACCGAAGACGTGGACGTGGTCTTTCACTTTGCGGCTTACACGGACACGAACTACGCCGACCCGCGGCAACTCTTCGAAGAGAACACCGAGATGACCTACAACGTCCTCGAACGGATGGAGGAGGTGGGCGTGACGAACCTCGCGTTCACCTCCTCGTCGACGGTCTACGGCGAGGCGCCGCGGCCGACGCCCGAAGACTACGCACCGCTCGAACCCATCAGCGTCTACGGCGCGTCGAAACTCGCGGACGAGGGCCTCGTCTCGACGTACGCCCACGCCAAGGACTTCACCGTCTGGCTGTTCCGATTCGCCAACATCGTCGGCCCGCACCAACGCGGCAACGTCGTCCCCGACTTCATCGAGAAACTGCTCGAAGACCCCGAGTCGCTCACCATCCTCGGCGACGGGAGACAAGAGAAGTCGTACCTCCACGTCACCGACTGCGTGGACGCCATCACCCACGTCGTCGAGAACGCCGCCGACTCGCTGAACACGTACAACCTCGGGACGCGGACGACCACATCGGTCACCCGCATCGCCGACATCGTCAGCGAGGAGATGGGGCTTGACCCCGACTACGAGTACACCGGCGGCGACAGAGGGTGGACCGGCGACGTGCCGCGGATGCGCCTCTCCGTCGAGAAACTCTCCGCGCTCGGGTGGGAGGCCGACGGGTCGAGCGACGACGCCATCCGTCGCGCGACGCGGGAACTCGCCGAGGAACTGCGCGCGGAACACGCCACGCCCGCGAGCGAGTAACGAGAGGACGCGCGGCGCGGTTTCAGTTCCGAAGCAGACGGCTCACGTCTCGTCGAAGCATCTCCGCGTATTCGAGGCGGAGTTCGCACGCCTCGCTTCGAGTGACGTACTCGCGTCCGTCTATCTTCGGCGTTATCGGGTCGTATCCCTGCACGTCGAACCCCATCCGTTCGAGATACCCCGCGACGTCGGGCGACTCCAACCCCTCGTGTATCGCCTCGTTGACGTACTCGCGGAGCGTCTCGAACCCGGGAAGGACGATTTCGTCTTCGGTCACTCCGCCCGTCGTCCCGCCGACGCGGACGTTGGTGTGGTGAAGTTGCTCCATCACGGCGTCTATCTCCTCGGCCGCGCGCAGAATCTGGCTCGGAAGCGCCGCGTCGGGCGCGCGCCACTCGACGGTGGGCATCTCGTCGCGCAACCGAACCGGCGTCCACACCACGTCGTCGGGCGTGAAGTGAGCCTCGACGGTCTCTTCGTCGATACCCGCCTCGACGGCCGCCCGCGAGAACTCCTCGTAGCGCCGGTCGAGACGCCGTTCCCACTCGCCGACGGTGTCGGCGTACTCCCACAGTTGCCCGTGCTTCGGGAACTTCTCGTAGCATTTCTTCCGGTAGAGGTAGGCGCGCGCGCCGTTCGCGACGCGGGTCCCTCGGAAGTACGGCGAGGAGTTCAGCAACGCGAGCGCGGGGTCGAGTCCGATGAGGGTGTTCAGTTGGTCGACGACGTTTCGCTTCTCGAAGTGCAGGTGCGTTCCGGCGCAGTACTTCGCGTAGTCGAAGTTCGTCCCGAGAACGCGCTTCTGTATCCGACCGCGTTCTGTCGGCCATCGTTCGATACGCTCGCCGTTGACCGGGGTTCCGAACGGGACGAGACGTTTGTCGAGTTCGTCGGCCCGCCGCAGCACGCGGTCCAGTTGCTCGACGAACGCCGACCGCAGGTCGCCGTACGTCTCACAGGGCGGCGTCTTCAACTCGAAGAGCGGAGGCACGAACTCCTCTTCGACGTTCTCGGAGACGTCCGTCAGTTCCTCCGGTTCCGTGAGTTCCCCGTCCTCGTCGACGACCCAGTACTCTACTTCGATGCTCTTTTGCATTGGTTCGGGTCCGTTTTCGGCGGGTTCGACCGCCTCTCTTCGTTCGGTTCACTCGGGACCGCACGTCGCCACATCCGTCGAGAAACGTTGCAACCTCCGCTCGCTCGCCGTACCGGCGGTGTCGCCGTCACTTGATTACGGAGTTCGGAGGTCAGAGTATTCAGGGGTCTGCCTTCGTGTGCAAGCAGACCGGGAGAAAGCGGATGCTGGTCGCGGCGACGCTTCCGGCCCCGTCGGACCGTTCTGAGGAGTCGGACTGCGAGTACGCGGTGAACAGCGCCGACCGACCGGCGACTACGTTCCCAGCGTGTAATTGTGCTGTCGGACCTTCCCGCACGAGGGACAGATATGCTGGTAGACGACGCGACTGCCGTCAGTCGTCGAGAGCCACTCGCCTTCCTCGTCGTCGTACCCGCACTCGGGACACACCATATCTCGGTCGAAGCGACTCTTCAACCGTTCGAACGGAGTCGATCCACTGGCAGGGGATGCCATAGCATGCCTCGTATCCGCAGAGAGAAAAACACCCGGGTCGAATCTGTTCGAGGACCAACGAGACGGTTACCTATCTACGGTTCGACGACCCGTGCGGATTTTCGCGTCGCCGAGACGGGTCCGCAACCGCGCTCTCGTCGCGTGACCGACGCCCCGGCGTCTCCGGCGGGACGGGCGCAGAGATCGTATTCGCGCCCGAACGGCACGCCTTTTATCCCGCACACCCCTACCGCGAGTCGTGCAGTTCGTCGGTTACGACACGGGCGGGCCGGGCCTCCTCTTGAGTGACGACGACACCGTGGAGTACGTCTCTCTGGACCCGGGGACGGAACTGGCCTACACGCTCGAAGAGAGACACTGTGCGGGCGTCGTCACCGACGACGGACACGTCCCCTGCGACGCCGACCACGCGCCGTACTGCCGCGACCACCGTTCGACGTGGGTTTGTGCGAAATGTACGGGGACCTGCCTGAAAGACGAGATGGACTGCCACGACCCCCACGCCATCTACCTCGCGGCGTTCGCGCCCGACGTGTTCAAAGTCGGCGTGACCAAGGAGTGGCGACTGGAGACGCGCCTCCGCGAACAGGGCGCAGACCGCGGCGCGCACCTCCGGACGGTTGCGAACGGCCGAATCGCGCGGGAACAGGAGGCCGAACTCGCAGAGCGAATCGCCGACCGCGTCCGCGTGCCGACGAAAAGAGACGGTCTCCACCTCGACGTGGACGACGCCTCGTGGGCCGGACTGCTGTCGGCGTTCGACCTCCTCGGGGAGTTCTCCTTCGACTACGGGTTGGACCTCACCGACCGCCCGGTGGCCGAGACGATGGCGACCGGAACCGTCCGCGGCGTGCAGGGACGACTGCTCGTCCTCGACCGGGCCGGAGGCACGTACGCCGTCGATTTACGCGACCTGGTGGGCTACGACGTCGTCCCGGAAGCGACGACGCGCGACGTGCAGTCGAGTCTCGGCGCGTTCGGGTGAGGACGGCCTCGACCCACCTCTTTCGCGCACCGACCGCTTTCGCGTACCAACAATCCTTTGCGGCCACGGGTCGAACCGGTGGGTATGTCCGAAGAACCCGACGAACCGGCGGAACCGACGGACGAAGCAGGGGACGGAGACGACGAAGAGAAGTCCTTCCGAGAGCGAGTCGAGGAGATTCGCCAGCGACGCGAGGAGGAACGCGAGGAGGGCGACGGCGAGCGTCCCTCCCCCGAAGAGATGATGGGTGGCGGCGGCGGCCCCGGCGGTGCGGGCGGCAACCCGTTCGCGCAGATGATGAGCGGGATGATGGGCGGCGGCGGCGGCCCCGGTATGGGTGGCGGTCCCGGCATGGGCGGCGGTCCGCCGGGCGCGGGCGGCCGCGGCGAGAGCGACTCCGCCGGCAACGAGGAACTCGTCCGCGAGGTTCGGCAACTCCGCGACGAAGTCCGCGACGCGACGCGACAGCTTCAGCGCATCGCGCAAGCGATAGAAGACGACTGAACCCGCGTTCGCCTACCGGCGACTCGTCTCGTTTTTCGTCGACGACACCCGTCCGTACAGCGTCTCCAGTTCGTCCACCGCGCGTTCGACGCTGAGTTCGTCCCGTCGCAGCAGACATGCCTCCGAGAGCGCCTCGCGTTCGTCCAGCACCCGGCGGATGGCGTCGCGACAGCCCGGCGCGTCGCCGTAGTCGTAGTGGTAGCCCGTCACGCCGTCGACGACGGTGTCCGAGAGCGCACCCTCGTCGGCGCCGACGACCGGCGTCCCGCAGGCGTTGGCCTCCAACGCGACCAGCCCCTGCGTCTCGACGGGACTCGGGAAGACGAACGCGTCGAGCGCCGAGTAGAAGGCGGGCAGTTCCTCGCGCGGGAGAAAGCCGAGAAAGCGGGCGTCCACGCCCAGTTCGCTCGCGAGCGATTCGAGTTCGTCCCGCGCGGGACCGTCGCCGCCGAACACGAGGGTCACGTCCAGTTCCGCCGCCGCGCGGACGAACTCCGCGAGATTCTTCTCGTAGCCGTGTCGGCCGGTGTATCCGAGGAGGGGTCCGTCCGGCAGGTCGTAGCGCGCGCGAAAGTCCGCGGCGTCCGTCGGGACGAACCGCTCTACGTCGATACCGTTCGAGAGGACGGTCACCTCCGTCTCGACGCCGACTTCCGAGACGAGGTGCTCACAGGCGTCTTCGCTCGGACAGACGACGGCGTCTGCCCGGTCGAAGAACCAGCGTTCGTACCGTTCCGAGAGCGACTCGATTCCGGATTCGATCCGAGCGCGCGACGTGAGGTAGTCCGCGTACTCGCCGACCGGGGTGTGGTAGGAGGCGACGAGAGGGAGGTCTCTCCGCCGCGCGAGTCGCATCCCGCTGAGACCGAGTGCGAACGGCGTGTGGACGTGGACGAGGCCGACGTCCCGAACGGCCTCGGGGACCCGCGGCACGCCCAGTCGGAAGCCGTCGTAGAAGGGAAAGGCGACGCTCCGGACGGGATGCTCTCCGTCTTCGGGGTCGTAGCCGTCGCTTCCGGGGTAGGCCACGTCCATACGACCGCCGCGTTCCCGCCAGTGATCGCGCCACGTCTCTATCGTGTACGTGACGCCGTTTACGGTCGGGAGGTACGTGTCGGTGAAGGCCGCGACCGAGACCGGTTCCATCGGTCGTGATTCGGTACTGACCGTTTAATCGCTTGTGACTTTCAGCGCAGGCGCGACAGGTCCACCGACCGACCCTCCCGTTCCGCGTCGTACGCCTCGCGGTACGCCGCCGCCAATCGCTCGCCCACGCGGTCGAGACTGTGTTCCGCGGCCGTCTCGCGGGCGTTCTCTCCGAGTCGCCGCCGCAGGTCCTCGTCTCGCGCCAACAGTTCGAGGGCGCGGCGGAACTCCGCTCTCGTCGAACACTTCAGGCAGTCGTGGCCGTGCGTGTAGAACTCCTCGAAGACGGGGATGTCCCTCAGGACGACGGCCTTCCCGCACGCCATCGCTTCGAGGACGGCGATACCCTGATTCTCGTTTTTGGTCGGGAACAGGTAGACGTCGCCCGCGCCGAACGCGCCGCGGATGTCGTCTATCCACCCGGTGAAGGTGACGTTCTCCGGCGGGTCCGTCACCCACCGCCTGACCGTCTTCGAGGCGTGCGGGCCGGTGTCGTACGGTCCGAACCACGCGAAGTCGTATTCGGTTTCTGCGGCGAGTTCGCAGAACGTCGTGAGGCCCTTTCGCTCGAAGACGTTTCCGACGGCGAAGACGGCCATCCCGTCGAGTTCGTACCGGTTTCGGTACTCCGCGCGCAACTCTTCGAACCCCGCAAGCGACTCCGCGTCCACGCCGTTCGACATCGGGAGGATGGGTGCATCGACGGGGTACGATTCGAGGACGCGCTTCGTGTACGTCGAAGGACAGAGAACGAGGTCGGCCTGCGAGTAGAACCACCTGAGATACCGGCCGAGGAGGGGACCGACGGCCTCGGACCCGCGGAACGACTCGGCGAAGTCCTCTCGGGTGACGTGCGTGTGGAGGACGAGTGGGATGTCGTTGCGCTTGGCGTGGCGTGCGACGGCCACGGACCCCGGCCCGACGAGGTTGCAGTGGGCCAGGTCGTAATCGCGGAACAGTCCGCGTCCGACCGCCGCAGAGAACGGCGCGCGCGCCGGATGCCCCCCGCGCCACGGGGACGTGACCACGTCCACGTCCGTCCGAGAGAGTGCCGCGCGTTGCTGGTCCGTCGCCGTTCCGATACCGCTTCGGTCCAGTTCGGATTCGAGTTCCAGATAGTTGAGGGCGCGCAGACTCACGGTGCCGCCGAGGTTCTCGGGGCGACGGTTTGACGCTACCGACTTCGACGCCGGTTCGACAGACGGCGGAACGGAACGTCTTTGTCGGGCGCCCCTCTCGTCGGACCATGAGCATCGCGGCGGAACGCATCGAACGCCTGCACGAACTCGCGCGGGAGGCGACGGCGAACCGCGAGTTCGACCGGTCCCGCGAGTACGTCCGTCTGGCGCGGCGCATCGCCGAACGGAATCGGACCGGTCTCCCGCGGGCGTTCCGTCGCTACACCTGCGACGACTGCGACGTCTACCTCCGACCCGGCGTCAACGCTCGGGTTCGACTCCGCTCCGGACGGGTGGTCGTCCGGTGTGACTGCGGCGCGACGAAGCGGTACCCACACGATTGATCGGCGGGACGTTCACACACCCTTAACCTTCAAACGTATCCGGCCGATAAGTGGCACATGGACAGACAGGAACTCCGGAAGCGAGCGCACGACGTCGACGTGACGGTGTGGGTCGGCAAGAGCGGTATCGGCGCGGTGACAGAGGAACTCTCGGATCAACTGGGCGATAGGGACCTCGTGAAGGTGAAGTTCCTCCGCGCGGCGCGGGCCGGGACGTCGGTCGAGGAACTCGCGGACGACTTGGCGGACCGGGTGAACGCAGACGTGGTGGAGACCCGAGGAAACACCGCCGTGGTCACTCGATGAGTACGTCGGCAATCGCCCTCCAAACGCCCGACGGAAGTACGTTCGTCGCTCGGTTGCTACAGGATATCCTCGGCGTCCCGGTCGGACTCGCGGACATCATCGGGTCGGCCATCTCCTTCGTCGTCGCGTTCGCCGTCGTCTACCTCGCGGGGAAAGCCGTCCTCCTTCCGCTTCTCTCGCGGGTGATGAATCGACGGGGAATCGAAGCGCACGCGAAGAAACCGCTCATGCGAATCGTCGGCGTCGTCGTCATCTTCGCGGCCTTGACCGTCGCGTTGGCCGCCGCAGGATTCCCGAACTTCCTGCAGTCCGTCGCGACCATCGCCGCGGCGGCGACCCTCGCAATCGGTCTGGCGTTGCAAGACGTCCTTCAGAACTTCGTCGCTGGCGTGTTCATCTTCACCGACAAGCCGTTCCGCATCGGCGATTGGATAGAGTGGGACGGAAACTCCGGCGTCGTCGAGGACATCAGTTTCCGCGTCACGCGCGTTCGGACGTTCGACAACGAACTGTTGACGGTGCCGAACTCGCAACTGACAGACGGCGTCATCAAAAATCCCGTCGCGAAGGACAAACTCCGCCTGCAGGTGCCGTTCGGCATCGGCTACGACGACGACATCGACGCCGCGACGGAGATAATCGTCGAGGAGGCCGAATCCGACCCCGACATCCTCGACGACCCCGCGCCGTCGGTGCGACTGACCGAACTCGGCGACTCCTCCGTGACGCTCACGTCGCGCGTTTGGATAGCGAGTCCGAGTCGCTCGGACTTCGTGAAGACGCGCGGAAAATACGTCCAACGGGTGAAACAGCGGTTCGACGACGCGGGCATCGACATCCCGTATCCGAACCGGACGGTCGGCGGCAACCTGACCATCTCCGACTCCGAGTCGCTCGGCGCCGGCGCGGACGACTGAACGGCGAGCGGGAAGTTTTCGACCGACGTTCTACAGTTCGATTCGCTCGACCAGTTGGTCCTCGGCCCGCGTGTTGACCGCGACGATGCGGACGTAGTCTTCGAGCGTCGAATTGTGGAGTTTCGCCTTCAGGAGGTTGTCCACCTGGTAGACGCCAGCGGCGTTGACCATCTCTATCTCGACGAGGACGGGCCTGCTGTCGCCCGGTTTGAGCGCGACGTTGTCGATGGCCTGACTGGAGAGCGTGTTGATGCCGCGTCCGCCCTTCTCGTAGGGGATGCGCGACCGGCCGCGTTCCATGTCCAAGGCGTCGGCGATGCGGATGACGCCCGCCTCGGTCGTGAGGGGGTCCTCCTCGGTGTGGTGACAGAGGATGGCGTGCAGCACCTCCGCTTTCATCCGGACCGTGTCTTGGGTGTCGTAGAACTGCGGGAGGAATCGGTCTAAGAAGTCCGCGGCGAGGGGGATAGAGTAGTACGCGTGTTCGTCTCGGTGGACGATGTGTCCGATGTCGTGAAGCGTCGCCGCGAGGGCGACGATGACCGGTTCGTCCGCCTCTTCGAGGCCTTGGTCGGCCGCGCCGTTGAACTCGACGTCTCCCGCCTTCAACAGGTCGTAGAGGCGAAGCGCCCGGTTCCGGACGATTTCGATGTGCTTCGGGCCGTGGTCGTTGTATCCTTTCCGCGTGACCGCGTTGACGTTCTGCGCTTCGAGATACGTGATTACCTCGGGGTCTTCGAGAAGTTCCGGGAGTATCTCGTTCAGTTTCTCGTCGGGGTAGGCGTGGTCGTCTCTCGCGTCGTACTCGCGCCCACCGTCGTCACTATCGGTCGCATCCATGCGGCGTGGCGTTCGTCGCCCAGGCGCAAATACCTCCCGGGTGTCGGCGGCGTCCTCGGGCGGCGACTCCGCGACTCGAAAATCCCCGAGATGCCAGACGCCCGAATTCCCTCGCGGTTCGCGTCGCTCAGACGGCCGGAGTCGGGGTCGTTCTACTCGCGGACCCGGTCCCTTCGACGGCCGAACCCCCCCGCCCGGGCTGTGAACCGATACATCGTCGTTATACGCGCTGAAACGCCCGTTACGTCGTCGATAGGCAGAGAATATTCGGATAACGGTGTCGCTAAGGGAGCAAAAAGCCTATAATCGCGACTAGGTTAAGATTTGGTAGTGATGTCATCGATCATTACCCCCCTGTTCCCGGGGATACCTGGCGGGCCGGAACTGCTCATCGTCCTGCTCGTCCTCGTGTTGCTGTTCGGCGCGAACAAGATTCCCAAACTTGCCCGTTCGACGGGGCAGGCGATGGGCGAGTTCCAACGCGGACGCAACGAAATCGAAGAGGAGCTGAAGGAGATGGAGCAAGGCGACGACGAGGAGGACGAGGAGACCGGAACCGAGACGTCGACGTCTACGTCCACCTCGACCGAGACCAACTGAGCAGTTCCCTTCTCCGCCCGCGGTCTTTTCGAATCACACCTGTTTTAGCCGACGTTCTCGTAGCCACCGGCGAGGGCGTGTGGCCTAGTGGACAGGGCGAGAGGTTCCTAACCTCTCGATCGCGGGTTCGAATCCCGCCACGCCCGTTCTCGTGTCGAGCGAAGCGAGACCGAGAACACACCGTTCGCGACTCGAATCAGGGAGCGAACCCAGTGAGCGACCGAGGTTCGAATCCCGCCACGCCCGTTCTCCTCGTCTCGGTCGGTTCGCACGCGTTCCGGAGTCCCACTCGACCGCTGCGTTCGCTTACGGGTGTACCGATTCGCGAAATACAGTCCTCTCGCTCCGTCCGACGGGGACCGGACCCGCCTCCGGGTGGTCCACTATGCACACACTCTTATCCGAGGATACACCTACCGTCCTGTATGAATAGCGACGTCACGAGCGAGACGCGGGACCTGCTCGCTTACGTCCGCCCTCCGGTCGGACGCGAGAGAGATCCGAGCGCGAACCGTCCGGGAGCGAACGCGAACAGATGAACGGCGACGACCCGACGATTATGGTTGTCTTGGCGAATCCGCGGACCGAGAGCACGCTCATAGCGCTCGCCGGGGCACTCGCCCAACACGAGGGCGGCCGAGTGCTCGCGACGCACATCGTCACCGTCCCCGACGAGACGCCACTCGACGCCGCCGCCGAGAACAAAGACCGAATCGGCGACTCCTCGAAGAGCCTCCTCGCGGCGGCGAAAGCGGACGCCGAGGCGTTCGACGTTCCGATAGAGACCGAGACCATCCTCTCGCACCACGGGTTCGAGGGGCTGTTCGACGCCATAGAGGCCTCCGGTGCCGACACGGTGGTGATGGGCTACGAGGGAACGCAGTTCGCGGGCGGTCGATCCGAGGACACCTTAGACGAACAGACGCACCGTCTCCCGTGTGACTTTCTGGTGTTGGACGGCCAAGAAGTCGATATTTCGGACGTACTCGTCCCCGTCGACGAGAGCCCCTCTTCGGACCTCTCGGGGGAAGTCGCTTGCGCCCTACAGGAGAGCGTGGGCGTCGATATCTCGCTGCTTCACGTCGCCGACTCGACGGACGAGGAAGTCGGACACGACTTCCTGCGCGAGTGGGCCAGCGACCACGGACTGTCGGGCGCAGAGAAACTCGTCGAAACCGGAGACGTGGACTCGGTGCTCGGGCGTCTCGGCGACGACTACAGTTTGGTGATAATCGGAGCGACGGACCGGGGACTGCTGTCGCGCATCGTTCGCGGGTCGCTGACGTTCGACGCCATCCACAGCCTCGATACGCCAGTGCTTTTGACCGAACGGCCGTCGTCGCGGTCCATCTGGAAGCGTCTGCTCGGCCGCCGGTGAACCGGACGGGACCGACGGCGGTGCGACCGACTCTCTTCGATTATCCGCCCGACTCCCACCGCGAAAACGACACGGCTTATTGCTCTCACCCATCTATCACCGGTCGATGGGTCATTCAAACGACCTGCCGCCGTCGGACGGCGCCTCCGACGCCACGCAGCACATCGCCTCACTACTGACGCGGGCGAGTATCGGAGTCGTTCACCTCGCGCCGGACGGCGCGATAGCCACGGTCAACGAACCGTTCACGGAGTTGACCGGGTGGTCCCGGGAGACGCTACTCGGGAACTCGTTTGCGGACGTCCTCGTCACCGCCCCTCGGTCTCTGCGGTCTCTACTGACCGAAGCGCCCACGGACGGCCGTTCGACGACGCTGACGCTCCCGTTCGAGACTGCGGACGGCGACGTCGTCGCCTGCGAAGTCCACTTCGAGACGGTGGTTGACGGAGACGACTACGCCTTCGTCGGTGTCTGCTACCGTCAGCCGAACCGAGACGCAGAGGCAGACCTCTCCGAGAGAGACGACCTGCAACCCGTCGAGACGGACCCCTCGGCGAAGGCGTTCGTGGCACTCGCCGACGCCATCCCCGACGGGATTATCCTCCTCGACTCCGACAGCGAGATTCAGTACGCGAACCCGGCGGTCGAACGAATCCTCGGATATCCGGCGTCGGAACTCGTCGGGGGAAGCAAACTCAGTATCATCCCCGAACGCCTCCGCGACGCCCACCTGAGCGCGTTGAACCGGTATCTCGAAACGGGGGTGCGAAACATCGACTGGGAGTACGTCGAACTCCCCGCCCACCACAAAGAGGGCCACGAGGTGCCCCTCGGTATCTCGTTCAACGACTTCCGGTACAACGGCGAACGGTACTTCGTCGGACTGTTCCGGGATATCTCGCCCCGAAAGGAGGCCAAGCGAGCGCTCGAAGAGCGCGAGAAGCGACTCAGACAGTACAAAGAGTACACCTCGAACCTTCTCAACGCCATCGACGACGTGTTCTACGTCATCGATTCCGGGGGGAACCTACAGCGGTGGAACCGGAGCCTGCGCGAGGTGACGGGGTACGAACGAGACGAAATCGAGTCCATGCAGACGCTGGAATTCTTCGACGAGGACGCGCGGGTGACCATCGCCGACGCGATGGCGGAGTGCTTCGAGAGGGGAAGTGTGCGCGTGGAGGCGAACATCCTGACGAAACGCGACGAACGCATCCCCTACGAGTTCGTCGCGACGAGGTTGGACGACCCCGACGGAAACCCGGTGGTGGTGGGCCTCGGGCGGGATATCAGCGAGCGAAAGGAGATTCAGCGGCGTCTCGAAGCGTCCAACGACCGGTTAGAGCAGTTCGCCTACGCCGCGTCTCACGACCTGAAAGAACCGCTGCGGATGGTCACGAGCTATCTGCAACTCGTCGAGAAGCGCTACGCCGACGCGCTCGACGAGGACGGCGAGGAGTTCATCGAGTACGCCGTCGACGGCGCAGAGCGGATGCGCGAGATGATAGACGGCCTGCTTCAGTACTCGCGAGTGGAGACGCAGGGCGACCCCTTCGAACCGACCGAGTTGGACGCGGTTCTCGACGACGTTCTCACCGACATGCAGATGCGGGTCGAAGAGTCGGACGCCGTCGTCGAACGGGAGAACCTGCCCCGCGTCCTCGGGGACGAGGGGCAACTGCGGCAGGTGTTTCAGAACCTCCTGAGCAACGCGATAAACTACAGCGGCGACGAACCGCCCCACATCGACGTCTCGGCCGAACGGGCGGGCGATGTGTGGCGTCTCTCGGTCCGAGACGAAGGAATCGGCATCGACTCCGAGGACCAAGAGCGCATCTTTCGGGTGTTCGAACGCCTCCACACGCGAGACGAACACCCCGGGACCGGTCTCGGCCTCACGCTCTGTCAGCGCATCGTCGAACGCCACGGCGGCGACATCTGGGTCGACTCTACCCCCGGCGAGGGGACGACGTTCTCCTTCACGCTTCCGGTGGCGGACGCTCGCGACGAATAGACCACCTCCGAGACTCGAAATAGCCCTGACACGACTGTCGCCGTCGGCGCCGCGACGACGCTGGCAACCGGGTGGTAGGCGCCGCCCGCAGACTCGCGCGCACCGTCGTTAATCACCGATTACGCCCCCCGGTTCCCCGGACGAAAGTGGCACTTCAGGAACAGGTTTGAGAGGCGGCCAACTACGAACCATATCGGAGTAATAGTTCCGGTAGGTACGTCTGAGGGATTAATTCTCGCCATCTCACCAATAGTATATTATCGAATAGTGTAGTATACTGTTAGATTTCAGACCAAATGACTTGTTAAATCTCCAGAAGTCTTTTTGATAGGGGGAATCCACCGGAGAGCAATGGCTAGCGACGACGACGTCGAGGTGGCCCCCGTTCGTCAGTCGGGTTCTGACGACGGGGGGTCCGACCGAGACGCGTTGAAAGGGGGGTCCGACTCGGAGGAGTCGGCACTCGAAGGGGAAGTTTCTCCGGGGGCGTCGCGGGGGGCGGCGACCGACCCGGCGTCGGCCGGAGAGGCGGGCGACGGACCGAGAGTCGCGGTCGGAGCGTACACGTGGGCGCACTTCCTCGACGAGTACGGCGAGGCGGGCGACGTCGAATCGCTGTACGGGGGGGTGGACCCCCGCGACCTGTCGGACGAACCGGCGAGTGCGCGGTGGGACGACTCCGAGGAGGACTCCGTCGAACCGGCGACGCCGACTCGCGAGAGTTGGGAAGAGGTCAGCGTCGACTCCGAGGAGTATCTCGACTTCCACGCCGTCGACACCGAAGAGAACGTCTCCGAGTGCGCCTCGGAGGCGAAACGCATCCAAGCGGAGTTCGAGGCGTTCTGCGACCCCGAAACCACGCCGGTCGTCAAGGACGTCTGGATGTGGGAACACTACAAGCGCGAGTACTACTACGAGGACGACGGAAGTCGTCCCCGCGACGAGGACGGAGACATCGTCCGTTTCGACGACGAGGACGCACTGGGGTTCGACCCCGATTACACCGAGAACGCACTCGCGCGCGGCGGCCAACGCGCCGGGGAACTCGCCGAGATACTCGACGAACGAACGGTCGACGTGAGCGACGAACTCGACGAAGACGACTTCTTCTCGGACGAACGCGGCGCGACCACGGTGGTCAACCGGTACGACCTGGAGAAGGCCGTGCCGATGGAGAAGAAGACGCACTTTCAGGAGATAGAGCGCTACTGGGTGAACAAGCCGCACTCGTTTATCATCATCTTCCAGTCGATAAAGGAAAACGAGATAAAGTACTACCAGGTAGAACCGTACCAGAACCGCATCGAAGCCGACCTGACCGAGTTTCTCACCGGCAAACTCCGGACGGCCATCAAGTACGACGACGAGAGCACCGTCGGCGTCGGCGAGGACACTCGCCGCGGCGTCATCGAACGGCAAGCCCTCGACCTGTTGGACCGGTACGACGTCTACCAACGGCCCGAAGACGGCTACTCGAAGGCGCTCTCGCTGGCGTTCGACCCGACCGACTCCGACGACTCAGACGAGACGGACGAGGGGACGTTCGAGGCGGTTTTGTCCCGGTTCGGCATCGATACCGACGGCGGCGACGCGGATTCGGCGCCCGACGCCGGACCGAGAGACACCTCCCTCGGGTCGTTCGCCCGCCGCCTCGGACTGAGCGAAGGCGCGTTAGGCGGGCGTCTCGACGGCCTGTTCGCCGCCCCGCCGGTCGCCGAGACGCCGTCTCTCGACGGTATCGCGGCCCGGCCCGAACCGGCCGTTCTGGCCGACGACGCCGAGACGCTGACGGAGTACCAAGTCGAGAAACTGCTGTACTTCCTCCGTCGGGACTTCATCGGCTACGAGCGAATCGACGGCATCAAACACGACATCAACGTCGAGGACATCTCCTGTGACGGCTACAACTCGCCTGTGTTCGTCTACCACTCGGACTACGAGCAGATCATCTCGAACGTCTACCACGAGGAGACGGAACTCGACGACTTCGTCGTCAAACTCGCACAGCGCTCCGGGAAGGGAATCTCGAAGCGACGGCCGCAGGTGGACGCCACCCTGCCCGACGGGTCGCGCGCGCAACTGACGCTCGGACGCGAGGTGTCGGACCACGGGACGAACTACACGATTCGGCAGTTCAAAGACGTCCCCTTCACCCCCATCGACCTCGTCAACTGGAACACGTTCTCGTTGGACGAGATGGCGTTCCTGTGGCTCTGCATCGAGAACGACAAGAGCCTCATCTTCGCGGGCGGGACGGCGTCGGGCAAGACCACGTCGCTGAACGCGGTGTCGCTTTTCATCCCCTCGAACTCCAAAATCGTCTCCATCGAGGACACCCGCGAGGTCGAACTGCCGCAGCGAAACTGGATCGCCTCAGTCACCAGACCGTCGTTCAGCGACGACGACAAGGGCGACGTAGACGAGTTCGACTTGCTCGAAGCCGCACTCCGTCAACGGCCCGACTACATCGTGATGGGCGAGATTCGAGGCGAGGAGGGGCGGACACTGTTTCAGGTCATGTCCACCGGGCACACGACGTACACGACGTTCCACGCCGACAGCGTCGGCGAGGTGCTGAAACGCTTCACCACGGACCCCATCAACGTCTCGAAGACGATGTTCACGGCGCTCGACTTGGTGTCGATTCAGACCTCCACGCGGGTGCAGGGGAACAAGGTCCGGCGGAACAAGTCGCTCACCGAGATAAACCACTACGACCCCGAGAACGACGAGATAAACGTCCAAGACGTGTTCCAGTGGCAGGCCGAGACCGACGAGTTCCTCAAGATGGGCTCTTCGAACACCTTAGAGGAGATAAAGTTCGACCGCGGGTGGAGCCAAGAGACGCTCGAACTGCAGTTGTTCGAGCGACAGGTCGTCCTCGCGTACCTCATCAAGTACGGGCTGAACACGTACACGCAGGTGGCGGCGACGCTCCAAGCGTACATCAACGACCCCGAGACCATCCTCGCGTTGATGGCCAACGACGAACTCGAACGGAGCCTCGAAGACCTCCGAGAGATGGAGTCGGTCCAGATAGACGTCGACCCCGAAAAAGAGGAGATGGTGCCGCGGCCGGACCCGACCGACGAGATACTCGCGCTCTGCGATCGAATCCTCCGACGCGCCGAGGAAGACCTGTTCCCCGACTTCCGAGAACAGGAACCCGGCGACGTCGCGGACGCGCTCACTCACCTCAGAGACCAGCCCGACGTGAGCGCCGACACCGGCGGCGAGAGACGCGAACTCGACGCCCTGACCGAACGGGCGACGGACCCCGAACTGGGGGAGGGCGACGAACAGTCCGAACTGGGGGAGGGAGACGAACCCTCCGAACTGGAGGAGGGAGACGAACAGTCCGAACTCGACGGCGAGGAGACGCCCGCGCTGAACGCCGGTGACGACGCCGAGGCGAGCGCAGACGTGGACGCGGAAGCGGACGTGAACGTGGGTGTGAAGGCTGACGTCCCGGAGATAGCGGACGCCGACGTGTCTGGCGACGCCGAGGAGGCGGTCGAATCGGACCACGCGTGGACCGAAGACGACGAGTTCGGCATCGAAGACGTGCTCGGCCAAGAGGTGGCCGAGTTAGACGACGACACGGACGGGTGGGGGTTCGGCGAGTTCGAGGGCGTCGAACCCGAAGACGACGAGGAAGACGGCGAGACGGGCGGGGGGGACTGACCCGTGAGCCTCGACTCTCGAACCTCGGACGCCGACGGACTCGACCGGAGTACCGACGCCCTCGGCGACGCGTTCTACCCGCTGTTTCGATATCTGTTCGACGAGGACGGAGACTTCGTCGCGGACGTGGAGACGAAACTCCAGCAGGCGCGGATGCCCGCGACGGTCGAACTCTACCTCTCGCACGCCCTCGCGGTCGGCACTCTCGTCGGCCTCTTGTGTTGGATCATCGGGTCGCTTCTCGGCTACTCGCTCTTTGCGTTCGGCCTCCTCTCGCCCGACTCGCTGAGTCTCGGCATCCCCGTCTCGAACGAGGCGACGGCGGAACTGCTGCGCTCTCTCACGATGCCCGCGGGAGTGTTCGTCTCCGGACTCGTCTTCGGCAGCGGCGGGTTCGGACTCGGGTTCGGAACGCTCGTCGCGATACCCTACTCGAAGGCGTCCTCGCGGGAGCGCGAGATAAACATGCTCCTGCCCGACGCGGTGTCGTTCATGTACGCGCTGTCCGTGGGCGGACTGAACCAACTGGAGATTCTGGAGGCGATGGGCCGCGCGGAGGACACGTACGGCGAAGTCGCCCGCGAGTTCCAAAGCATCGTCCAAGAAACGGAGTACTTCGGCACCGACTACCGGAACGCGATTCGCGAGCAAGCGATGCTGACGCCGTCTGACGACCTCTCGCAGTTTCTGACCGACATGCTCTCTATCGTCAACTCCGGCGGCAACATGGAGCAGTTCTTGGACGACAAAAAGGAGAAACACCTCCGAACGGCGAAACAGGAACAGGAGACGGTGCTCGAGACGCTCGAACTGTTCGGCGAGATGTACATGACGCTGTCTCTGTTTCCCCTGCTTCTCATCATCATCCTCGTCATCATGAGCATGCTGAATCAGGCCCGAGAGGAGATGCTGTACGCCACCGTCTACGGCCTGATTCCGCTCACAGGAGTGGGCTTTCTCGTGCTCGTCTCGACGGTGAAACAGGACGAACCGGGCGACGGCTACCTCCGGCCGTCCGGCGGGAGCGAACGCCTCCAGCAGAGACAGCGAGAGGGGCTCCTCCACATGGGCCTCGTCGAGAGTTTCGTCGGCGACTTCGGCGTGTTCGACCGCATCCGCAGTCGCGAGGGGACGTACAAGACGCGAGAACTGCTCCGACAACCGCACATCTTCTTCCGCGAGAATCCGATTTACAGCCTCGTCATCACCGGACCGGCGGCGGCGGTGTTCGTCGCCATCATGGTCTCCGGCGGCGGCGCGCCGACGACGTGGGCCGGGATGTTGGAACAGCCCGTCTGGGGCACTTTCGTCTGGTGGTACATCCCCGTCTACCTCGTCGGCGTTCCGCTCGCGTTCTTCTACGAGTGGAACGTCCGGTCCCGAAGCGCCGTCACCGGCAAACTCTCGGACAACCTCCGGAAACTGTCGAGCGCCAACGACACCGGCCAGACGCTTCTCGAATCCATCAAGACGGTGTCCGACACCTCCTCCGGCAAACTCGCGGACGAGTTCGAAGTGATGCACGCGAAAGTGAACTACGGGATGAGTCTCCGAAGCGCCATGGTCGAGTTCAACAACAAATACCACATCCCCCGCCTCGCTCGAACGATCAAACTCATCTCGAAGGCCCAAGAGGCGTCCAGCCAGATTACCGACGTGTTGACGACGGCGGCGCAAGCCTCCGAGAACCAAGACGACATCGAGCGAGAGCGCATCTCGCGGACCCGGATGCAGGTGGCTATCATCCTCATGACGTATCTCACCCTGCTCGCGGTGATGGCCATCCTGAAGACGCAGTTCCTCGACGTGATGGCCGGTCTGTCGTCGCAGGCGGGCGGCGACGGCGGTGCGGCCGCACAGCAGGGTTCGAGTTTCGGCGGGAGCGTCGACATCGACCTTCTCTCCGTGCTCTTCTTCCACGCCGTCACCCTGCAGGCGGCGCTCTCGGGGTTCATAAGCGGCTACATACGGAGCGCCCAACTCGTCTCTGGGGTCAAGTTCGTCGTGATACTCCAGACCATCGCGCTGGCGGTGTGGGTGGTGGTGGGCTGATGGGAACGAACGCCGACAGGGGGCAGACGACGCTCGACTTCGCCATCGGCGTCGGCCTCTTTCTGCTCGTGGTGGCGTTCGTCGTCGCGTTCGTCCCCGGCATCTTCGAACCGTTCGAGCGGACTGACGACGGAACGCAGGTCGCGGACAGAATCGCGACGACGCTCGCGACGGACGTGTTGGGTGACCCAGCGGAGCCCTACGTCCTCGACGCCGACTGCACCGTCGAATTCTTCGACGGGACCGACGGGTCGACCGACTGCCGGTTCGACACCGATGCGGACGGCCCGAGCGAGGTGTTCGCACTCGACGCGTCGACCGGTCTCAACGTCACCGTCAGCGAACGCGGCGGCGGCGTCGTCGCTCTCGACGGAACGACGCTCGCGGCGGGCGACGCCGTCCCCGAGGGCCGGTCGGTGACGACGGCCCGCCGCGCGGTTCACGTGAACGAGACGACGTACCGACTGTTCGTGAGGGTGTGGTGAGATGACCGACAGACGAGGCCAAGCGCACACGTTGGAGGCGTTCGCCGCGGGCATCCTCCTGCTTTCGAGTCTCCTCTTTGCGTTACAGGTGACGGCGGTTACCCCCCTCACCGGGAGTACGTCCAGCCAACACATCGAGAACCAACAGGCCGCCATCGCGGACGGCATCCTCGCGGCGGAGGCGTCGAACGGGACCCTGAAACCGACGGCGCTCTACTGGAACCGGTCCGACTCGAACTGGCACGGCGCGACGAACGACGGCTACCCCCTCGGCGGGCCGCCGACGCCGTTCGGCGCGGTGTTGAACGAGACGCTCGCGGACAGAGGCATCGCTTTCAACGTCAACGTCTACTACATGCGGAGCGACGAACGGCGACGGATGCGGATGGTGTACCTCGGCCAACCGAGCGACCACGCGTCGGTGGCGACACGCACCGTCACCCTCCACGACGACGACGAGATTCTCGATTCGGAGATGAATCCGTCGGGGACGAACGTCTCTTCGACGTCGGACTTCTACGCGCCCGATATCTCGCCGAACTCCTCTCTGTACAACGTCGTCGAACTGGAGGTGGTCGCGTGGCGGATGTGAGGCCGCGTCGGCCCCCGGACGGCGACGAGAGGGACGTCGAACCCGCGCGAAGAACGCGCCGCGACGACAGGGCGCAACTGATGCTCGTCGCCGCGTTGGCGCTTGCGGTGTTGTTCGTCTCTCTGGCGTTGCTTTTGAACACGGTCATCTACACGGGCAACCTCGCGACGCGGTCGGTGGGCGGCGACTCAGACGCCGTCGCGGGCTACCGGACCGCCGCGACAGACGCCGCCGATACCTCGCTCAGAGACGCGAACGCCCACGAAAACCGGAACTACTCCGAACTGGGGACGGCGTTCGACGCCGCGATGCGCGACTGGGACGCCGCGGCGAGTCGACACCGCGCCGTCGCAAACACCGTGACGGAACTGAACGTCACCGCGAAGACGAACGGGACGCGCCTCAGACAGGACGACGCCAGTCGGTCGTTCCGCAACAAGACTCCGAGCGAGAACTGGTCCGTCGCGGAGGGCGTCGGCGGCTATCGTGACTTCACGATGACCGTCGACCGGTCGGAACTGACGAACATCAGCGCAACCGACACTACGGACGACCCGACCGACCTCGGGACGGCCGAAGTGTTCCACCTGACGCTGGCCGCCGACGGGGGAACGGAGTACACCGCCTTCGTCGGACAGGGCAAGGGGTCGAACGTCAGCGTCGTGGTGTTCGAGAACGCGACCCGAACAGCCACCTGTACCGCGCCCGCCTCGGGCGGAACCGTCACGATAGACTTCTCGAACGGCACCGTCGGCGGGACGGACTGCGATGCGCTCACCTTCGAAGACGACATCGACGACTCGTTCACGTTACGGTACGACGACGGCGACGACGTCGCCGGAACCTACTCGCTCGTCGTCGATACGCCGTACGGCGAACACGCCGAGGACTTCGAGGCAGATTCCAGTGGGTCGCCGTACCGGACGCGCGCGCTCTACGGGGCCGAACTCGAACTGGTGTACCGGACGCCATCGACGCACTACGAAGCGACGGTTGTGGTTCCGAATGCGTGAGGCTCCCGACGGGTTCGCGGACGCCGACCGCGCCGTCTCGACCGCAATCGGGTACGTTCTCACCCTGACCATCTCCGCGATGCTCGTCTCCGGACTCCTGTTTGCGGGCGGGCAGTACGTCGACGACGAACGAGAACAGGTCACCCGCGGGGAACTGGCGACGCTCGCAGAGCAGTTAGCCGCGAGTCTCGCCGACGCCGACCGCATGGCGGCGTCCGGGGACGCGGACGCGATTCGCGTCGCCGCGGAACTGCCGACGCGCGTCGCCGGGAACACCTACCTCGTCGCGGTTTCGAACGAGGCGACGCCGTCCGGGCAACCGAATCGGACCGTCGTCACCCTCACCAGTTCGGGACTCGACGTCTCCGCGTCGGTGACGTTCCCGACGACGCGCGATGCGGCCCCCGGAGAACTGTCCGGCGGCCCACTCGTCGTCGTCGTTCGCGACGCGGACGGCGACGGCAAAGGCGAGTTGGTGACGACGACCGAGCCTCTCTCCCCGGACTCGACCGCTTCGCTCGACGGCGACGGGGCGGCGTTCGCGACGTTCGAGGGGGGGTACACGGCGTCTGCGCACCGCGACGCGCGGACGGAGCCGAACCGAGCGAGGGACACGATATGAACACGACCGACAGACAGAGCGGAACGGAGCACGGAATCGCCCGGACGGCCTCGACGCATCCGCGGGGGCGGTTCGAGGCGGACCGCGCACAGTCGCCCACGATAGCCGTCGTCCTCCTCATCGGCATGGTCGTCACCGCCGCCGGGTTGACAGTCACGCTGGGAGCGACGGCCATCGACGGGACGACTCAGACGACCGAACTCGACAGGGCTGAACACGCGATGACGCTGTTCGACGCGCGAACCGCGATGGTCGGCCTCGGAGAGACCGGCGGCCAGTCCGTGACGCTCGGCCGCGCGTCCGGCGGGGCGTACGACGCGTCGGCCGACACCGGGCGGATACGCATCGTCCACACGAACTACTCGGGAACGCACACAGAAGAACTGTACAACCGGTCGCTCGGAGAAGTGACGTACACGAACGGCGACACCGAAATCGCCTATCAGGGCGGCGGCGTCTGGCGACACACGGACGGCGGAACCACGATGGTGTCGCCGCCGGAGTTCCACTACCGCGACGCGACGCTCACGCTACCGGTCATCCGCGTCACGTCGGGCGACGCCTCCGGCGGGCCGTCGCGTGCGTTCGTGACGCGAGACAGCGAGACGCTCCGCGTCTATCCGAACCAGAGCGCCGAATACGAGGAAGTGTCGCGCCCCTACCACAACCCCGTTCAGAACGGGACGGTCTCAGTCGAGGTGCAGAGCACCTACTACCGGGGATGGGCCGACTACTTCCGAGAGCGGACGACCGGTCGCGTCACCGTCGACCACTCCGCGCAGACGGCCACCGTCGTCTTGGAGACGGTCGGTCAGGTCGGTGACTTCGCGCTCCCCTCGAAGGGCGAGGGCGTCGAACTCCGCGGGAAAGCGCCCGGACACTCGGTCAACGCGTTCGACGTGGACATCAAACAGTCCGGCGGGTCGTTCAACAACATGAAGTTCTCCTTCTACGCCGAACAGGACGGCCGGATGTACGAGGTGCTGATACGCGTCGACAGCGACAAAGGGAACTGCGAGAAGAACAAGCCGGACGACACGCTCACGATGTGGGTGCTCTACGACGACCCCAACGACGGGAAGGGAAAGCACGCGTGGGTGAACGACAGTATCCCCATCGGCAGCGGTCCGATTCGGTTGGAGTGCGACGGGAAGGACACCCGAATCGTCGCCGACTACCTGAGCGACGAGACTACGCTCCGGATGACCGACGACCCGTCGCTCCCGTCGAAGACGGGCCTCGCGTGGGACGACGACACCGCGACCGAGGTGTCGTTCAACCACTCCGGGTACGACGGAGAGAACAAGACGCACACTACCGGCGGACCGGACACCGAGACGGTCGGCAACCTCTCGCGTCACTACCTCACGGAGATGGGGTCCGACTACGAACTGAAGGTGTACCACGGCGGCGGGTCGAGCGGTACCGCCCACGTGGACGGGAGCGCTTCCTCGGGGTCGCTCTTCTACGACACCTCGACCGGAACGCGGTACATCACCTATCTCCACGTCACCGAGAACAACGTCAACGTGACGTTCCGCTGAGAGCGCGGTGACCCTTTTTCGACCGTTCGGACCGCCCGACGATTCACTCGAACGTCGTCACGAGTTTCACGTACACCACGTGTAGCCGTCGCACGTCAGTCTGCGTACAAGAGACGCGTCCCGGGTCGTCACCGCTCGGTGCGACGACGCTCTCGCAGTCGAGTCCCTCCGACTCGAAGTACTCCCGCCACGCCGGTGCGTACCGGGACGTGACGTTTATGGTCACCTCGTCGTACGTCCCCGAATCCGCGATAAGCACCTCCCGGGCGGCCGTCTCGGTCCGGATGCGAACCGTCTGAGAACCCGCGACGACCGGTGACCCGCGCGGTTCGAGTTGCACGAGCGTGAACATCGTCCGGTCGTCGTCGAACACGTTGTCCGGGCGGCGGACCATCCGTCCCGAACCCACATCGCCGTCGTCCCGGACGACTGCGCCGCCGGCGTACCGGATGCGGCCGGTGTCGCCGACTTCGAAGGTGAGCGGTGAGAGCGTCAGATTCCCGGTGGCGAAGTCGCGAGAGGCGTCCACCGACCCCGTCCGGTAGTCGCCCGTGACGTTGATTCGCGTCCGTCCCTCGGTTCGGAGCGACGCGTCGGCGAGTTTTATCTCCGTTCCGCGACTGGGCGCGCCGCGTTGGCTCACGTCTTCGACGTTGTCTGCGAAGACGTCGAACGCCCGTTCGGCGTTGTTCAGGCGCTCGTAGTCGCGCACGTCCGTCAGTTCCTGCGCCCCGACGGTGTAGACGAGGCCGACGGACGTCACGATGAGCGAGAAGATGAGGACGAAACTGATAACCTCGCTGACGCCGCGCCGGTCGGTCCGGAGTCTCACGTCTACGCCTCTCTCGCTCCGATAATTAAGTCTGAGTGTTAATTCTCTGAAATATTATATTGCGAGGATTTAGTAACGTCTCAGTAGTCTGTCGACCCATGTCCGACGCCCTCCTCGGAAGCGAACTCTCTTCGGCCGCGAAAGCCGCTATCGCCGCCGGACTCGTCGTCACCTTCGTGTACTCGGTCGTCGTCGCCAGTCAGATACTGCTTTGGGTCTGGCTCGTCGCGGTGGCCACCGTCCTCGCTCTCGGAATCAGGCTGGTCGGCGCGTTCCTCCGGTTAGTGGACGCGGTCGAGCGAATCGCAGACGAGTTAGAGCGGACCGACCGAAAGCCCCGGTGAGCAGGCCGTCTCCCGCGTCGTCGTCACTCCGACGCCGTCGCGCCGTCGCTCTCTCCGGCGGGGCGGACGTTCGCGAGGAACTCCCGCACCGCCTCGGTGAAGAAGTCGGGGTTGTCGAGGTTCGAGGCGTGTCCGCCGCCGGGCACCTCCTCGACGACGGCGTTCGGGATGTCGGCGGCCATCTTCGAGACGTGTCGACGGAGGAACGCCGGTTCCTGTTCGCCGTACAGCACCAGCGTCGGCGCGGAGATGGCCGAGTGGTCCACCCGCGTCTCGTGGAACGAGGCAACGGCTCGTATCACCTTGGCGAACTCCGCGGTGTCCATCGTCGGGCCCTCCGCTCTGAGGCTCTCCACCCTCTCGTAGTCGCCGCTTGCACCCTTCGACAGTCGTTCGTGGACCCACACCATCGCTCTCTCGATGCGTTCGTAGCCGAGCAGTCGGACGGGCGGGACGGCGGCTCTCAGCATCACCGACCGCTGGAACCACTCGCCGCGGCCGAACAGGTACGGGGTGAACGTGTCCGCGAGTATCAGGCCGGACACCGCCTCGGGGTGGGCGGCCGCGTACACCTGCGCGATACACCCGCCCATCGAAAGGCCGCAGATGACCGGGTTTTCGAGGTCCAAGGCGGTGACGAACGCGTGTAAGTCGTCGGCGAGGAGCGGTATCGAGTACGACTCTCTGTCGGACCCTCCGGTCCGGCCGTGCCCGCGAACGTCGTAGGCGATTGCGGTGTACTCGTCGCTCAGGGCGTCTATCTGCTGTGTCCACTGCGACGAGTCGAGGATAGCGCCGTGGACGAACACGACGGGCGGGCCGGACCCGCGTCGCTCGTAGTACGTCTGTACGTCGTTGGTCCGGACGGTCGGCATGGGGTTCCATAGCATCCGAAGCGAGATGAACGCTCCGTGGGGCAAGCGTTCCAGAGAGCAACAGTAATGGGGCCCACACCGGTCTTCGTTCGCATGGGCTCGGGAGAGACGGAGACGGGACCGGCGTCCACCGCGGACGACGGCGAGTTCGCACCCGCCGCCGCGGGGCCGTTGCTCGCGGCGTCGCTTTGGGGCGGGATGTACGTCGTCAGCAAGTGGGGGTTCGCCGCCGTCCCGCCCGTGACGCTCACCTTCCTGCGCCTGGCCGTCGGGGCGGTGACGCTCCTCGTCGTCGTCCGACTGCGGCGGCCCGGTCGCTCGTTTTCGGCGTCGGAACGCCGTCAGTTCGTCGGACTCGGCGCGCTCGTCGGTCTGACGCTCGTCGCGCAGTTCGTCGGCACCGACCTCACGAACGCGAGTCAGGGGTCGCTTCTGACCGTCTCGACGCCGGTGTTCACGCTCCTTTTGGGCGTCGCCGTCTTGGACGAATCTCTCACTCGGCGGCGGGCGGCCGGGATGGCGCTGGCCATCGTCGGAACGTTCGTCGTGGTCGGTGGACAGTACGACCTCAGTTCGCTCGGCGGGTCGAACGTCGTCGGCGTCGTCGCCCTCCTCCTCGGCGGCCTCGGGTGGGCCGGGTACACGGTGTACGGCGCGCCACTCGTCCGCCGGTACTCGGCGATAGAGGCGGCGACGTACTCGACTGTGGCCGCCGTGCCGATGGTGGCGCTTTTGGTCCCCGTCGAACTGCTCGTCTTCGACGCCGCTCTGACGACGACTGTGACGCCGACGCTCGCCGCCGCTGTCGTCTATCTCGGCGTGTTCAGCACCGCGGCGGCGTGGTACGCGTGGTACAAAGGGTTAGCGTCGCTCGATGCCGGTGCCGTCGCCGTCTTCTTTTTCGCGCAACCGGTCGTCGGCACTCTGCTCGGGGTGACGCTCCTCGGCGAGAGCGTCGGCCCGGCGTTCGTTCTCGGGGGCGTCGTGATGGCGTTCGGCGTCTACCTCGTCAGCACCGACGGCTGAGACTCCTCCGTCTCTGCGTTCGGTCGCTCTCGGTTTCGGAGGATGACCGCGACTGCGACGCCGACTATCGCCGCGAGGGCGACTGCGGCGGGGATGCTCACGAGGAGCGACGGCCAGATGTACTGCGAGAGCCACTCCGTGAGGACGACGAGAGCGACGAGGAACGTCGTCGCGCCCGAGAGGACGGCGAGGGCGATTCGGATGAGAGTCTTCATACATCGAGAGACGCGCTCGGCGGAGATAGCTTGCGAAGATGGTTCTCGCGCCGCGAGAACGACCGCGACGCGCGAACCGGGTGCGTTTTTCCGTCGTCCCGAGAACCTCGACAGCATGCCGAGTGACTCCGACGAGGAACCGCGGGTTCCCATCGTCTGTGACGACTGTGAGACGACGTCTCGCGTCCCTCTCTCCGACGCGGCGGAGACGATAGCGAAACACAACGAACAGTTACACGACGGCGACGACGTCGCCCAGATAGACCCGGACGTCGTCCGCCACGTCACCGACCTCGCGGCCGAGGACCTCGGACTGAGCGAGGACGGAGCGTAGCGCCGAGGATACAGTAAGCGTCACGCGCCGAGAGCCGGTGTCACGCGTCCGAGAACAGAAAGAAGGGAGACGGGAGCGAGTGGCTCCTCCGCAGACGGTCTCACCGACCGACGACGGCGATTATCGCTCGTCGACCGATTCGAGCCACGAGTGGACGCGCTCGAACCGCGGACCGCGGGAGACGACGCCCGACTCGGCGTCGTATTCGAGGACGTCGTGTGCCGCGAGTTTCGGGACGTGAACGTGGTGTAGTTCCAGTTCGACGTCGTCGAGCGCTGACTGGTCGAGCGCCGATTCGGGTTCCTCGCGGGCCACCAGTCGTTCGCCGAGTCCGCCGATGGAGACGGGGTCTGCCACCTCGCCGAGAACGAAGACGAGCGTCCGGCGTCGTCGGTCCGCGAGCAGCGTGAACTTCTGGTCCAGCGTCAACGGTTCCAGCGTCGCCCGGGTGAGTCTGTGTGCGCCACTCATCGTACCACCAGAGAGTCACTACGGTTGGTTAACGCTATCACCAAAGTATTTAGGAGGAGTCACCGAGAGAGGCTCGACTGCTCGAACAGCGCTTTGAATATCTTGTTCTCGGCGCTCCGGATGTGCTGTGAGAACGTCGGCGCGGCGATGTCGAGAGAGTTCGCCACCTCCTGACCGCTGCTCTCGCGCGGCCACTCGAAAAAGCCCGAGAAGTACGCCGATTCGAGGACGCTCCGCTGGCGGTCGGTCAACTCCTCGTTGAGCGCGGAGACGATGCGGTTCGAGCCGTTCTCGGTGCGGTCTATCTGCCGTTGGGCCCGCACCGTCACCGACGGGTATATGTCTCGGACGCGTTCGATGGCGTTTCGGATATCGGTCCCGACGGGGAGGTGAATCGTCATCGCGTAGTCCCCGTCGCGAATCTCGGCGTGTTCGACGTACCCGCCGAGCGCGGCGATAGCGGTCAAGACGGGCGGCTCGTCCAGTCTGACCTCGAATCGGATCCGCCCGACGTCTTCGCCGACGACGCGGACGGACTCCCAGTGGGGGATGCTCTCGACGACGGCCTCTATGGTCTCGATACCGCTTTCGGTGGCCGTCCCGTAGACGAGATACTCGTCGTCCGTCGGCACCGCTTGGTCGAGCGTTATCACGTCGTCCGTCGTCGGGACGTCGAAGTCCGCGAACGCGTCCCGTATCTCGAAGTCGATTTCGATGAGTTGGTCGCTCGTGAGCGCTCGCTTGCGTTCGACTGCGGCGATGGCGTGGCCGACGACTTCGCCGAGTTGGCCGATGACCGCCTGTTCCTCGTCGGCAAAGGCGTCGGGGCGTTCGGCGTAGACGTTCAGCACGCCGTAGGCCACGCCGTCGTGGACGACGGGAATCGCCGCCGCCGACTGGTAGCCGTGCGCCCTCGCGTTCGGACGCCAACTCTCGTACGCCGGGTCGTTCATCACGTCTCGGACGACCTGAATCTCCTGCGTCCGGAACGCGCGCCCCGTCGGCCCGCGACTCGCCGGGGAGTTCTCGTCGACCGATATCGTCGTCCCGTCGAGGTAGTTTTCGACGCCCGCCTCCTGGCGCACGTAGACTTCGTCCGTGCCGCGGGCCACCGACCCGAGCCACGCGAACGCGTACGATTCGGACTCCGCGAGCGCTTCGCAGACGGTCCGTTCTATCTCCTCTCGCGTGGACTGTTCGATGACCGCTTCGGTCGTCTCGCGGACGACTTCGTTGAGGCTGTTGAGCGCGGCGAGGCGGTCGGTGTCGCGTTTGCGTTCGAGTTCGTTCCCCACCCAGTTGCTGAGGATGTCGACGAACGTCACCTCCCAATCGGAGAACGACTGGTCTCTCGCGTCCGTCCCGTAGAAACAGAGCGTCCCGTACACCTCGCCACCGACGACGACGGGAGCGCCGAGATAACAGGAGACGTCCAGCGTCGATTCGGCGGCCGACTCCGGGACGTCCGACGCCACGTCGTCGAAAACGAGCGTCTGTTCGTTCACGACGACGTGCTCGCAGTTCGGACGCTGTTCGAGCGGGACGGGGTCGCCCACCCGCAGGTCGGAGTCGTCCGGACCCTCTATCGCCTCGAAAACGTGTTCGCCGTCCTGCACCCGAGAGAACGTCGCGTACTCCGTCCCGACCGCTTTCCGGACGCCCACCAACAGGTCGTCGATTCGCTCGGCAAAGGAGAGCGAGGGGTCCGCGATGGTTTCGTGGGCGTTGCGCAACGCCTCTTCGCGTTTCTGCAGTTCCGTCCGCTGGCTGACCAGTTCTCGCTCGCGGGTTCTGCGGTCTATCGCGGCCGAGAGAACGTACGCGACGCTCTGAAGGAACCGCGCGTCCCGCTCTGTGAACGACCGTCGGTCCGTGTCGTGAGCGGCCAACACTCCCCACGGGTCGTCCCGCGGACCGATAGAGACGGTTATTCCGCTCGTCACGCCGCGGTCCGTCAGCAAGTCGGAGTCGGCGAACCGGCTCTCGGCGTCCGCGTCCTCGACGGCGACGGGGTTCTGCGAGTAGAGCGTGTGACTGACCTGCGAGTTCTCCGTCGCGTCTATCGTCGCCGACCCGACGAGGCTCTCGTCCCACCCGACGCCCGCTTTGAGACGGAGCGTGTCGTCGGCGGGGTGGCGTTCGAACACCTCGCAGTACTCCATATCGAGCGTCTCCGCGACGGCTTCGACGGCGTCGTTCAACAGAGCGTCCGTGTCGCGGTTCGAGAGCGCGCGCTGACCGAGTTCCGCGACGACGTTCTGTTGTCGGACCCGTCCGTGCAGTTCGTCTTCGTGTTCGACCCGGGCGTAGGCCGCCTCCGCGTTCGCCGCGAGCACTTCGACGAGTTCCCGCCTCCGGTCGTCGAGAACGCCGGTCTCCGTGGACCCGACGACGAGGACGCCGTAGTCGCCCATCGGGACGCCGAACGCGTTTCGGATGCTCGTCCGTCGGCGGTCCACCTGTAGGACCGGCGCGTCGCGGATGTCCTCGTAGTACTGCGCCTCGCCGTCGGTGAAGATGTGACCGACGAGACTTCCGTCTCGCGCCGCGGAGTCGGGGAACTCGTGGGTGCCGATGTCGGGCTTCACCGAGGTGGCGTCGGTGACCAGTCGGTCGTCGGTCTCGTCGTACCGGTAGACTGCGACGCCCGAGAGGTCAAGAACGTCCGTCGCCGCATCGACGATGATGTCGCCGACGTCTTCGTCCGAGACGGCGTTCAAGAAGGCGCGAGACGACTCGTGGAGCGCGGTCAGCGCCTCCTCGAACTGCTTTCTGTCGGTCACGTCGCGGACGACGCCGCACCGACCGTATCTGTCGTCGCTGTAGTCGTACGGACCGAACCGAGCCTCGACCGGCACCGTCTCGCCGCCCTTCCGGAAGATGTCGAACTGGAGAGACCCCCGCCGTTCGGGGTCTTCGATCATCTCGGCTTGCAACTCGTTGGCCGCGCGGTTCACCGATTCGCTTGTGATGAGCGTCGGAGACTGACCCAGCAGTTCCCCGCGGTCGTACCCCGTGAGGTCGCAGAACGCCTCGTTCGCGAGGACGATTCGGCCGTCGGGGTCGAGGGCGTATATGCCGTCCCAGACGGTCTCTACGAGTTGCTCGTACCGTTCGAGTTCCCGTTGGCGCTCTCTGCGGTCGGAGACGTCGCGGACGACGCCGACGACGCCGCGGTGTTCGTCCCCGTCGGCCCCGAGGGGGGTGTACGTGCTCTCGGCGGGGACGACGCTCCCGTCTCGCCTGAGTAGTTCGAACTCCATCCGACCGCCCGCAGACGCGTCGATGGCCGATTCGAACTTCGCGTCCTCTTCGTCCGTCTTCGGATCGACGACGAGCGAGTAATGCGAGCCCACGAGTTCCTCGCGGTCGTACCCGGTTATCTCGGTGTAGGCGCGGTTCACCCGGCTGAAACGACCGTCTTCGTCGAAAACGCAGACGCCGTCTTCGACGGTTTCGACGATGGTCTCGTACTCCTCTAGCTCCTGTTGACGCTCCTTTCGGTCGCCGATGTCCTGGAAGTACACCGACAGCCCCGTCTCGGAGGGATACGCCCGAACCTCGAACCACGTCTCGAGCGAGAGAGAGTAATGCTCGAACGTCGAGGGCTCCTGCGTCGCCATCGCGCGTTCGCACTCCTCTCTGAAACTCGAGTTCGCGGCGTTCTCGAACTCGTCCCAGATGCGGCTTCCGAGCAGTTCGGGCTCTTCTCGGGCCAGTAGCTCTTCTGCCCGTTCGTTGACGTGGGTGAACCGCCACTCCCCGTCGAGCGCGTAGAACGCGTCCGTCACCCGGTCGAACACGTCCGCGAGTTCGGATTCCAGTTCGTCGCGCCGACGGCTCAGTCGCCGCGTCTGCTCTTCGATTTGGGTGACGTCCGTAACCGTCGCGACGACGTAACTGAGCGTCCCGTCGTCGTCGGTGAGCGGAGTCGCGTTTATCGACAGCCACCGCGTTCCGCCCGCCCGCGTCTCCAGTCGCACTCGCTGGTCCGAGACGGACTCTCCCGTCTCGATGACTCGTATCGCGGGGCGGAGTTCGAACTCGATTCGGTCGCCCTCCTCGTCGAACAGCGGTTTGTCACCCAACACGTAGTCGTCGAACGCCTCGGGGGGTACGTCGAACAACTCCGCCACTCGGTCGTTGGCTTCGACCGGACTCCCCTCGGGGTCGAACACCACGATGCCGACGGGACTCGTCTCGAACACCCGGTTCCGCAAGTCGCGCTCCTCGCGGAGTTGCCGCTCTCGTTCGCGCCGTTCGCTCATGTCGCGGATGACCGTCGCGTACCCTTCTATCTCCCCGTCGTCGTCGCGAATCGCGGTTCTCGTCACCTCCGCCCAGAACCTCGACCCGTCCTTGCGAACGCGCCAGCCCTCTTCGGTCGTGGTGTCGGTTTTCGCGGCGTCGGCGAGACTCCGTTCGGGAGCCCCGTCTTCGACTGCGTCGTCGGTGTAAAACGTCGAAACGTGTTCGCCGATAATCTCGTCGCACTCGTACCCCCCGATTCGCTCGACGCCCGCGTTCCAACTCTCGACGTACCCCTCGGCGTCGAGGCGGAAGAAGGCGTACTCCTCGGCGGCGTCCACCATCGACCGGAGTTCGGCCTCGCGTTGCCGGAGACTACGCTCGACGCGCGTTCGGTCCGCAGCGTCCGTCGGTACGCCTTCATCTTCCGTCGCATCCCGAAGGACCCCGACCGTACCATCGAACGCGCCGTCAGTTCTGAGGAGACTGCACTGCAGTTCGCACGGGACGGTCTCTCCTCGCGCCGTCTCGACGAACAGTTCGAGCGTCGCGATTCGGTGCTCCTCGGTGCGGAGCGTCTCGACGGCGTCTTCGTGGCGAGAGACGCCGTCGTCGTCGAAGAGAACGGAGACGTGTTCGCCCAGTATCTCGTCGCGTCGATATCCTGACAGTTCGACCGCGACGTCGTTGACGGCGACGAACCGGTCCTCGGCGTCGAGTTCGTAGACGCCGTCCGAGAGCGAGTCCGCTAACGCCTCGAACCGCTGTCCGCCACCGGAACTGCCGCCGCCCGGCCGGAAATACTCCGGCGTCGTCTCCGAGTGGTTCGCCATACGACAGTTCCGGTTCCGCCCGGCTATAAACTCCCTGTCTACTGTCATATGGCGCGATTTTCAACTCTCGGATAGAGTCGAACGCGCGGCCGTCCGGGGCCGCCGAGAGGGCAGGAGTCGGTGATGAGTGACGCGTGTTCCGAGAGCGTGAGCCTCCGGCCCGCGACGTCGCGCCCCCGCCCCGCCGGCGACGAACGTTCGACCGGAGTACGCTCCGACCGCCCGACGGGAACCGCGCGTCGCGTCTCACTCCGCGGTGATATCCGCCCAGACCATGCGGTGGTCGGACGCCTCCCGGACGTCGTCGAGGAGGCCGCGTCTTGTCATCTGCGTGCTCGGCCAGACTACCGACGACGCGCGCACCGAGAGGTCCGGCGACGGGAGGACCCAATCGACGTGCGACCCGTCGCCGAACTCGGCGGTCGCGTAGGGGTTTCCGAGTTCCGTGCCGCCAGGACTCGTGGGGAGCGTTCGGGTGTCGAAATCGTCGTTCTCGATGAAGTACTTCGTCGCCGGGTCGAGCGGTCTGTCGGTCCCCGGACCCGCGTTCATATCGCCCATCAGGACGTAGGACGCGTCCTCGTCGAGGCCACCGCTCTTCCCGGAGTCGTCGTAGATGTACTCTTCGCCCGCGACGTAGTCCGCGAAGAAACGAACCTCGTCGTGGTTCCACCGGCCGTTGAAGTTGTTCGGCCCGTCGAACGCGGGCGGCGTCGGATGCGAGAAGAGACCGTGGACCGTCTCGCCGCGAATCTTCAACGGTACGTCGATGTGCGTCTTCGAGGAGAGTCGGTACGCGTCTAACTCCTCTTCGGTGAGGTAGATGCTGTCTTCGCTCGTTTCGACGCCCTCGTCTCCCTCGACCGGGATGAGGTTGTCCGGCATGTCTGCCCACAGGAACGTCCGGAACGAGCGGACGGCGTTCGTATCGAGGGGGTACCGACTCGCGATGCCGAACGCGTAGTGACCGGGATACTCACCGAACCCGTAGGCATCGCCGGGGCGTCGGCCGGACTCGCCGTCTTTGTTGAAGTCGTACTCCGCCTCGGGAAGGACGCCGGTGTTGCTGTCGGGTTGCAGCGTGTGCGGGTACCGGATTCCCTTTAAGTCGTCTCTCTGTGGGACGCTGAGGTAGTTCTCGACGAACGCGTCGATGTTGGCTCGGTCGGTGGCCTCGCCCTCCTGCAGGTTGTTCGTGAGTTCGTTGACGACGAGCACGTCGGGGCGGACTTCCTGAACGATGCGGGCGGCGGCCTCCGCCTGCGGGTCGCCCGGTTCTTGGACCTGCTCGGTCTCCAACTCGATTACGTTGAACGCGGCGTAGCGCGCCGTCGTCGGCCGGTCGTGACCGCTGACGGTGCCGACGAATCCCGACAGCGTTCCCGCCGCGCCGATAGCTTTCAGAACGCCCCGTCGCGTGGTGTGGTATGGCACGGTCCTATACTGACAGCTACGATACATAAGCGTACTCCAGCGAGAGGCACGGCGGGGCGACACCGCGTCGGCGAACGCGTCCGAGTCGCTCAGCGTTTCCGTTTCGGATGAGTGGCCCACTCGGCCGGCGCGTTCACTCGTCGGCAGTCTGCGCCGACGGCAGCGTAAACGAGAACGTCGTCCCCCCACCGAGGGTAGAGTCGGCCCAGATGTCGCCGCCGTGGCGTTCGACGATGCGCTGACAGAGCGCGAGTCCGATGCCGGTCCCCGAGTGCTCCTCGCGGGTGTGGAGTCGCTGGAACACCTCGAAGATGCGGTCTCGGTCCTCCGGGTCGATACCGATTCCCTCGTCTTCGACCGAAATCCGGTGTTTTCGCCCGTTTCGCTCCGCCTCGATTCGTATCCGCGGTGGTCCGTCGTCGGTGTACTCGATGGCGTTCGAGAGCAGATTCTGGAACACCTGCTGGATCTGACTCGGGTCGGCCCGCACCCGCGGGAGCCGTTCCGCCGTTATCTCCGCGTCCGTCTCTTCGATCTTCACCCGCAGGTTCTCGCGCGTCTCCGCCAGTATCTCGTTCAGGTCGACCGACTCGAACTGGTTGCCTCGGGTGTCGACGCGGGAGTACTCGAGGAGGCCGTCGATCATGTCGCGCATCCGCTCTGCGCCGTCGACGGCGTACTCGATGAACTCCTCGCCGTCCTCGTCGAGCGCGTCGGCGTACCGGCTCTCCAGGAGTTGCAGGTAGCTCGTGACCATCCGAAGCGGTTCTTGGAGGTCGTGAGAGGCGGCGTACGCGAACTCTTCGAGTCGCTCGTTCGACTCTTCGAGTCGCTTTCGGTACTCGTTTCGCTCGGTGATGTCCTGCGCGATGGTCATGCCGCCGAAGACGTTCCCCTCTTGGTCGTCTATCGGGACCACGTGGACGACCCACTCGCGGTTCGCGTACTCGGTTTCGACCGTCTGTGGTTCGCCGTCCGAGTTCGCTCGAAAGGCGGATTCGATCGCCTCGGAGACGTGCTCGGGCCACACCGTCCGGACCGACTCCTCTTCGACGTCGGTCGGTGAGAGCGGGAGTTCGTCGAATCCGCGTCCCGCCGCGAGCATGTACTCGAGGTCGTTGTCGAACATGGTGACGACGCCGTTCGGGAAGTTCTCGGCGAGCGTTCGGTACTGCTGTTTCGACTCTCTGAGTCGGCGCTCGCGCTCTCGACGCTCGGTGATATCGCGGGCGATGGCGACCATGTACTCTCGGTCGAGTTCGGCGTGCGTGACGTTGACCTCCGCGGGGTAGGTGGTCCCGTCCTTCCGTTCGTGGACTCCCTCGACCGTAATCGGCCCTTCTTTCTCTACGGTCTCGACGTGGGCCCGCCACTCCTCGAGGTCGTCGAATCGCCGCTCCATCTCGGGTACCGTCAACTCGAGCAGTTCGTCCCGCTCGTATCCGAGGTGGCGACAGGCGGTCTCGTTCGCGTCGAGGATCTTCCCCGTCTGCGACTCGATGACCAGTATGCTGTCGTTGCTCCGGTCGAGCAGGGTTCTGAAGAGTTCCCGCTCCCGTTCGCGCGCCCGATGCTCGGTCACGTCCCGAAAGTAAATCGAGAGGCCGGAGTCCGACGGATAGGCGTGGACCTCGAACCACGTCTCGAGCGGCGGGTAGTACTCCTCGAACGACGTCGGCTCCTGCGTCTCCATCGCCTCTCGATACTCGTCTTCGAACGTCGTTCCGAGCGCCGGTTCGAACGGGTCCCAGAAGTTCTCGCCTATCAGTCCGTCGTCGTCGGGGTCGAGGAGTTCTCCGCCGCGTTCGTTGACGTACGTTATCTCCCAGTTCTCGTCTAACCCGAGGAACGCGTCCGTGATTCGGTCGAACATCTCTTCGAGTTCGCTCTCTCGCCTCCGGAGGTGACGCTTCGTCTCCGCGTCCTCGATAGCCGCGGTGAGGACGTTCGCGACGCTCCGGACGAAGTCCGCGTCCTGTTCCGTGAACGACCGGCGGTCGGTCGCGTACGTTCCCAAGACGCCCCAAGGGTCCTCGACCGGTCCCACGACGGCGCTGATTCCACTCACCGCGTCGTGGCCGGTGAGAAGTTCGGGGCCGGAGAACCGCTCTTCGGTGCGGATATCCTCGACGACGACCGGACGCTCGGAGCGCAGCGCGTATCCCGTCTGCGACGCTCGGTCCGCCGGTACCGTCGCCGCCCCGACTTCGTCTCTCCACCCCACGCCGCGTCGAAGGAGCAGTTCCTCCCCGCCCGAGAGCAGTTCGAACACCGCCGCGTACTCGGTGGCCAACGTCTCGGCGACGGCGGCCGCGGCATCGCCCATCAGCCGGTCGATATCGTCGGTTTCGAGCGCCTCCTGGCCGAGTTCCGCGACGGTCTCCTGTTGGCGGATGCGGACGTGCGGCTCCGAATCTGTCTCCGTACCGGGAGAACCAGTCATTCCGATAACGTCTCTCGGGGCAGTGCATAAGCGCTTCCGCCGATGTCGCGACAGGTGTTCTATACATGGCCGGACGCCCGCGACGAGGGCACGTCGCCGAGAGAAGGTGCGACTGCGCGAACGCGCGAGCAGGTGGTGACTCTGTAGAGAGTGTCGTTTTCGGACTGACGGCGACTCCGGCCGCATCGGAGTGCCTCCGGTCGTGAACCCTGTCACCGCGGAACGTTCGGGGTGGATTCGCCGGTCGTATCGAGAGAGTGAGTGGTGGACTCGCCGACTGGAGCGAACGTAGTGAGCGAAAGGAAGTGGACTCGCCGGGATTTGAACCCGGGGCCTTCCCCGTGCCAGGGGGATGATCTACCACTGATCTACGAGCCCTCGGACGCACTCTCTGCTTTTCTGGTGTCGGTATTAAGGCCTTCGACTTTCGGAGACGAGACGCGGGTCGCAACCCTTTTCCGCGGCGCACGGATGGACTCACACGGGAACAGCACGGCCGCAAATCTGACTCGCCGCGCCTCGCGCGGCTTGGGATTGCGGAAGTGTGGCGCTCGACCGGTCGCGGTCAGTCGCCAGTCGCGTATTTCTGCGGTCTGTGCCGTTCCAACCGAACAACAATGGCACGAATGCATACCCGCCGCCGTGGCTCGTCCAGCTCGGACAAGCCGGTGGCAGACGAACCCCCGGAGTGGAGCGACGTCGACGCCGAAGACATCGAAGCACGCGTCGTCGAACTCGCGGAGCAGGGCTACGAGCCCAGCCAGATCGGCCTGAAGCTTCGCGACGACGGCGTCAAAGGAACCCCGGTTCCGAACGTGAAGCTCGCGACCGGTAAGAAAGTCACCGAGATTCTCGAAGAGAACGACGCCGCGCCCGAGCTTCCGGAAGACCTCCGGAACCTGATGGAGCGCGCAATCGGTCTCCGCCGGCACATGGAGGAGAACTCGCAGGACATGCAGAACAAGCGAGCGCTCCAGAACACCGAGTCGAAGATTCGCCGCCTCGTCAACTACTACCGAGGCGACGTACTCGACGAGGACTTCACCTACAGCTACGACGTCGCCGTCCGCCTCCTCGAAGAGTAACACCACGATACCTCGACTCCGATGTCCGCACACCCCGACCCGGCCGACGCTCCGGACGCCCCCGTAGAGAGCGTCGCCGCCGCGCTGAGAGACGCCCCGTTCGTCAGGGTCGTCTGTCGCGCCGACGGCGACGCGCTCGCCGCGGGCGGACTCGTCGCCCGGTCGCTCCGAACCGTCGGCGTGCCGTTCCACGTGCGCGCCGTCGCGTTCCCGGAGGCCGACGCCGCGTCCTCGTCCGAGGACGACACGCTCGTCTCGGTCGGGATGCGCGTCCCCGGCGCGGACGCGACCATCGCGCCCGGCGACGGGACGACCAGTCTCCGCGCCCACGGCGTCGCCGAGGCGTTGACGCCCGAGGGAGAGACGGGACCCGACCCGCTTCTCGCCCTCGCGGGCGTCGTCGCCGCCGGCGACCATCCGGGCGCGGCGGACGGGAGTCTCCTCACCGTCGCCGAACAGACCGGCGCGGTGGAGCGACGGCCCGGTATCGCCGCACCCGTCGAAGACGTCGCGGACGGACTCGCCCACGGAACGCTCGCGCACGCGAGCTTTTCGGGCGACAGAGAGGCGGCCACCGCGGCGCTCGCGGAACTCGGCCTGCCCGCCGAACTCGACGCGGAAGCCCACCGGACCGTCGCGTCGCTTCTCGCACTCGACGTCGCGGGCGACGACGCGGCGACGCCGCGGGCGGCCGAGAGCGTCGAACGCGCGCTTCGCCCGTACGCGACGCCTGACGCGACGTTCGCGACGCTCGGCGGTTTCGCCGACGTCCTCGACGCCGCGGCGCGGGAACGACCCGGAACCGGCGTCGCCCTCGCGTTGGGCCACGACGCCCGCGTCCCGGCGCTCGACGCGTGGCGCGACCACGCCACCGCCGTCCACGCGGGCATCAGAGAGGGGCGTTCCGGTCGCTACGAGAGCGTCTTCGTCGTTCGCGCAACGAAGGAGACGGCCGACAGCGTCGGTCGCCTCGCCACCGTCGCGCGACTCGTCCGGGACTTCCGGTCGCCGGAACCCGTCGTCCTCGCCGTCGGAAACGGCCTCGCGGCCGTCGCGGCGGTCGAACGCGGGGCGGCGGACGCCGCCTCCGCCGTCGCCGATGAGTTCGGCGACGACGGCGGCGCGTGGAACGGCGACGCTCGACGGGCCGTCGCGCGGTTCGACGCGGACGCGGAGGAAGCCGAGGTAATCGCGGCAGTCAGGGAGGCGTCGACGTGACGAACCGAAGCGAGAACGAACGCGAGAACGGAACGGCCGGGGCCGTCGAGTCTCGGTCGGCCCGCCTCCGGACGACGCACGACGCCGCCGACGCGGTGGCCGCGTCGCTCCGTCCGGACAACACCGACTCCATCCGGATGGTCGTCGAGGGTGAGACGCTCACGACGACCATCGAACGGGAGACGACGGGCGGGCTGCAGTCCACGGTGGACGACGCCGTGGTCAACCTGACGGTGGCAGACGCCGTCATCGACACAGTACGCAACTACCAATCATGAGCGAACGATCAGTCTCGAAGCAGAAGCGCGGCAAGCGATGGTACACCCTCGTGGCTCCGGAGCAGTTCGACCGGCAGGAAATCGGCTCTACGATGGCCGACGAGCCGGAGAAGGTGTACGGACGCACCGTCGAGGTCACCCTCGGCGAACTCACCGGAGACCAGGGTGCGAACAACACGAAGCTCACCTTCAAGGTGAACGACGTGTCCACCGACGCGGCGTACACGGAGTTCGTCAAGCACGAACTCACGCGGGACTACCTCCGTAGTCTCGTCCGCCGCGGCGCGTCGAAGGTTGCGGCGAACATCACGATTCTGACGACGGACGACTACCGCGTCCAGGTTCAGCCCGTGGCGTTCACGACCAAGAAGGCCGACCGCTCCCAAGAGAAGGCCATCCGCCGGGTCATGATAGACCTCGTCGAAGAGGCCGCAGAGGAGCGCACCTTCGCGGAACTCATAGACAGCATCGTAGAGGGCCACCTCTCGTCGGCCATCTACGGCGAAGCAAAGACCATCTACCCGCTCCGCCGGGTGGAGGTCCAGAAGCTCTCCTTGCGCGCGCGCCCCGAAGAGGTCGCCGCCGAGGAGGAAGCCGCAGTCGACGTCGACGAAGAAGACATCGCGGTCGACGAAGCCTGACTCGGCCGCGTCCGCGGAGCGATTCGACCACTCGGACTTTTTCGGAGCCGGACTACTCCTCTACGACGACAGTGCCGACCATCCCCGACTGCTCGTGCGGGATGCAGACGTACTCGTAGGTTCCGGGAACCTCGAACGTGTGCGAGTAGGAACTACCGCTGTCTATGATGCCGCCCAGCCCGTTTCCGAACGCGTCGCGCGCTTCCCCTTCGGAGTCGAATCCTCCGCTCGCGAAGAACTCGGCCTCCTCGGGGATCGAATCCTCGTAGGCGGTGACGGTGTGGCCCCGCGAACTCGTGTTCCGCCAGACCACTTCGTCGCCGACCGACACCGTGAGTTCGGGCGTGGTGAACGCCACCGCGGTCATCCCCACGTCGTAGTCGTCCGACCCCGAAGAGTTCGACCCCGAGACGCCCGAGCAACCGGCCAGAGCGCTCGCTCCGACCGCACCGGCTCCGACGAGGAACTCCCGGCGGGACGGGACAGAACCCTGAGAACCGTTCATGCACGTCTCTCGGGACGCGGGAAGTAAATGCGGCCCGGTTCGGGCGTCGAACGTAATCTTCTCGACGCGCCGACACCCGACGACGGCGCGGCGGGAGAATATAAAAGCTAAAAACCGCGGTCGCCGACGCCGAAGTATGATGCCCCGGTTCGTCGGCAAGATGGGACTCGCCGACGCAGTAACCGTCTCGAACGCCGCCCTCGGATTTCTGGCGGCAGTCGCCGCGTCCGTGGACGTCACCCTCGCCGCGCGACTCATCCTGCTTGCGGCCATCGCGGACGCCTTAGACGGCGTCATCGCGCGCCGTCGCGGGGGAACCGCGGTCGGCGAGTATCTGGACGCGTTGGCCGACGTCGCCTCGTTCGGCGTCGCGCCGGCGTTCCTCGTGGCCACCGTCGTGTTGGAGACGCGGTGGGCGGGCGACGCCGGACTCGCCGTCGGCCTCGCGGGGGCGGCGGCGTTCGTCGCGATGGCCGTCGTCAGACTCGGTCTCTACACCGCCTACGACGGCGACGTGGCCGAGACGAAAGGCGTCCAGACGACGCTGGCGGCGACGATTCTCGCCGCGGGCGTCCTCGCCGGATTCGCGCAACCGCCGGTTCTCGTCCCCCTCATCTACCTCCTTGCGGCCCTGATGGTGACGACTGTCGTCTACCCGGATCTGCACGCACAGGACGCTCTCGTCATGGGCGTCGTACAGGGGTTGGCAATCGTCTGCACCGGGGAGTTAGGAGAGGTGTTCGCGTTCGGACTGCTGTTTTTGGCGCTCGCGTATCTGTTCTTGGGGCCGATGTTCTACTGGCGGCGGGACTGACGCTCTCGGCGTCGCTTACATCCCCATGTCTGCCGCCGGGTCCGGAACCGGCAGGTCCGTCGGCGAGACGCCGAGGAGTTCCGCGGCGTGGTCGAGAGCCATGTCGAATCCGTAGTAGCGTTCGAGTTCGTCGCCGTCGGGCGTCGGGCGGACTTTCAGCATGGCGTAACCTTCGATGTTCTGTGCCACCGCCGCCGTCCCGCGTTCGCCGACGAACTCCAAGACGCGTTCGGTCTCCGTCTCGTAGTACCGGCCGGTGATGCCGTTGTCCGTCGCCTCGCGTTCGCTCATGGTCGGGCCTAGGGAGTCGCGGTAATCGAAACTACCGGTTCGCTCCGACCGGGAACGAAACTGACGTGTGCTCGGTGGCCGACCGTCTCCGTATGTGGTTTCAGAGCGGTCGCCGCCGCGACCTCTGTGCGCTCCTCTACGAGGCGGGGGAACTCCGCGGACAGAAACTGAAGACGCGTCTGGAGACGCAGTACGACCTGCGCATCGACCCGAAATCGTTCTACGGAACGCTCGACGCCCTCGTCTCGAAGGGCCACCTCGCGCGCCGGACCGAAGGCATCCACGACGTGTACACTCTCACCGAACGCGGCGAGGCGGGCGTCGAGTCGTACTACGAGTGGGTGACAGAACGGGTCGCGTCGGACGGAACGAAACCGAGGGGCGCGACGGAGCAGACGGGCGGACCCGAACGGACGACCCCGCCGGAGCGTTCGACGCGGTAGTCACCGCTCGCTCTGCACCCGGTCGCCGATGGTGTTTCGGAGAACCTCGCTCGTCCCCTCGTAAATCTCGTTCAGTTTCGCGTCGCGGTAGTAGCGTTCGACCGGGAAGTCCTTCGTGTAGCCGTATCCGCCGTGGATCTGAATCGCCTCGTTCGCGACTTCTCTGCTGACTTCGCTCGCGTACAACTTCGCCTGTGCGGCCTCCTTGACGTACGACTCGCCGCGCATCTTCAGGTCGGCCGCCTTGTGCATGAGGAGTTTCGCCGCCTGCACTTTCGTGTCCATGTCGGCGAGTTTGTGCGTTATCGCCTGCATCTCGCCGATGGGTTCGCCGAACTGCTCTCTGTCCCCGGCGTAGTCGACGGCGTCGTCGAGTGCCGCGCGGGCGATTCCGACGCCGCGCGCCGCGATGGTGATTCGACCGCCGTTGAGCGTCTTCAGCGCCTGCACGAACCCCTCGCCCTCCTCGCCGAGCAGTCGGTCCGCGGGGAGACGCATCTCGTCGAATCGGAGTTCGGCGGTCGGACAGCCCTTGTCGCCGAGTTTGTGCTCGGTTCCCTCGACGACGAACCCGTCGTCGTCCTCGGGGCGGACGACGAACGAGGAGATACCTTTGTTCCCGGCGTCGGGGTCCGTCTTTGCGAACACGACGACGGTGTCCGCCTCGGACCCGTTCGAGGTCCAGAGTTTCCCGCCGTTCAGGACGTACTCGTCACCCTCGCGCGTCGCCGTCGTTCCCATCGCCGGTACGTCGCTTCCGGCTTGGGCCTCGGAGAGAGCGAACGCGCCCAACTCCGTGCCCTCGCTCAGAGGCGTCAGGAACCGCTCTCTTTGGTCGTCGTCGCCGAACTCGTACAGCATGTTCCCCGCGAGAGAGGTGTGCGCGGCGACGATGGTTCCGAGTCCGCCGCTTCCGCGGCTTATCTCTTCGAGTCCGATGGCGTACGAGTGATAGTCGAGTCCGGCCCCGCCGTACTCCTCGGGGAACGGCATCCCCATCAGTCCGAGTTCGGCCATCTCGGCGACCAAATCGGCGGGGTACTCGTCCGTCTCGTCTATCTCGGCGGCCCGCGGCCGCACCTCCTCGTCGACGAACTCCGAAACCACGTCGCGAATCTGTCTCTGTTCCGGGGAGAGCGCGAAGTCCATGCAGGAATCTATCATCGTCGATACTTGAGGTTTCGCTTCGCTCTCTCCTCGGCCATGCCCACGAACTTTTTACGTCTCACGCCATAGGTTCACCTACTTCGAATGTCTCAGCAGGATGACCGCCCCCAGGTCGACCGGGCCGACCTCGAGTGGTGCCACAAGTCGGTTCAAGGGGTCTCTCGTACCTTCGCGCTGACGGTGGACGTTCTCGACGAGCCGATGGCTTCGCACATCTGTATCGGATACCTCCTCTGTCGCGTCGCCGACACCGTAGAGGACGCATCGAACGTTCCGCCGGAGGCGCAGGCGGATATCCTGCGGACGTACGACGCGGCGCTGGACCCCGACGACGAGACGGACGTCGAGGCGTTCAGCGACGCCGTCTCCCCGTACCTCCCGTCCGAAGCCGAGATGAACGACGACTGGCGCGTCGTCCGAGACGCGCCCCGCGTCGTCCGCACGTTCGAGGCGCTTCCGGCGGACGTCCGCGAGGCGGTGACGCCGCCGGTTCGCGAACTCGTCCAGGGGATGGTGATGTTCGTCGAACGCTACGCCGACGAGGGCGGCCTCAGAATCCAATCGCCCGAGGAGCTAGAGGAGTACTGTTACTACGCCGCGGGCACCGTCGGCAACCTCATCACCAACCTCGTCACGCGCCACGACCTGACCGCGGAACGCCGGTCGCGTCTGTACGACACCGCAGAGGAGTTCGGCCTCCTCCTCCAACTCGTGAACATCTCGAAAGACGTCCACGACGACTACTCCTCAGAGAACAACGTCTACCTCCCGGAGGAGTGGTTGGCAGAGGAGGGCGTCTCCCAAGAGGAGATACTCGCCCCGGAAAACGAGAGTGCGGTGTCGTCCGTCGTCCGCCGGACCGCAGAACACGCCACGTCGTTCTTAGACGACGCCCAGACGTACTTGGAGACGGTTCCGCTCCGAAACGGCAACACCCTCGCCGCGTGGGCGATTCCGTTTCTCCTGTCGGTCGGGACGCTCAGAGAACTGCTCTCGAACCCCGAGGACGCCGTCACGGACAAAGGCGTGAAGGTGTCTCGAAAGGAGGTGTTCGCCGTCGTCTCCGCGATGAGTAGCGGGCAGGTCGAACGCGAGGCGCTCGCGGACCTGCGGACGGAAATCTTCGCCCGACCGTACCACCGCGCGCCGTCGACCGCCGACTGACGACTCCCGGCGACCGAAGACGACCCACTCGCCGCTATCGTGAGCGTCGCGTCGGTTCGCCATCGCGCCGATTCGCGGGGGAAACTTGGGAGGATTTTTAGTAGTCGAAAAGCAACCAGCGTCTATGGGTACCGAAGAAACACACGACGACCACGGCCACCACTTACCGGCCGTCGAGGACTGGCCTCGCGGGTTCGGTGAGGCCAGTTGGTGGCCGTTCGTCACCGCGGTCGGCGGCGCAGGCGTGTACGTGGCCGCCGCACTCTACATCCTCGGGCGCGGCGAGGACGCTATCGTCGGCCCCGTTGTGGGTCCGGCGGCGTTCGTCGGGAGCATCGCGCTGTTCCTCGTCGGAATATACGGGTGGCTCTACCACGCGTTCGTGAGCCACTTCTGGTCGCGGAGTGCGAGCGAGAAAGGCGAAAGCAAACTGAGGTGGGGTATGATCGCCTTCCTCGGGTCCGAACTCGGCACGTTCGGTGCGCTGTTCGGATACTACTTCTACATCCGGGCGGGGACGTGGCCGCCGCAGGAACTGCCGCACCTCCTCGGGTCGCTCGTCCTCGTGAACACGGCGATACTCGTGCTCTCGTCGTTCACGCTCCACTGGGCGCACGTCGGCATCCGCCAGGACGACCGCAAGAAGTTCGTCGGCGGACTCGCCGTCACGCTCCTCTTGGGCCTCATCTTCATCGGCGGACAGGTGTACGAGTACTACGAGTTCATCGTCCACTCGAACTTCTCGCTCACGGACGGCATCTTCGGGACGGCGTTCTACGGGCTCACCGGACTCCACGGACTGCACGTGAGTCTGGGCGCGGTCATCCTCGGCATCGTCTTCGTCCGCGCTCTGATGGGACAGTACTCCGCGGAACGACACGTCTCCGTCAGCACGGCGTCGATGTACTGGCACTTCGTGGACGTCGTCTGGATATTCCTCGTCGTCGTCCTGTACGCCGGCGCGGAAATCGGAGCCTGACGCTCGGACGCGTCTCCGACCGTTTCGCTCTTCTCGAATCGCCATCCGTGATACGCCTCGCTCCGGTCTCTCGGCGAACCGCGCGTGCACTCGGAGCGGTCGGTTCGCTCGTCGCACTCGGCGGCGTCGTCCTCGCGACGGCCCTCTCACCGACGTTCTCGTGGGCCGCGAGCGCCCTCTCGGACCTCGGCGTCCGACCGCCGACCGCGCCGGTTTTCAACGGCAGTCTCGCCGTCGGCGGCGCGGTCGCGGTCGGATACGCTCTCCCTCTCGGGCGACAGTCGCGTCTCGTCGCCGCCTGCTACGCGGTCGCTGTCGCGTCGCTGAGTCTGGTCGGCGTCTTCCCCGCGGGGACGGCGCTTCACGTTCCGGTCGCCGTCTCCTTTTTTGTCGCGTCGACGGCGACGATGACCGCAGACGGCGTCGCACGGCGGGACAGTCGGTCGGGGAGACTCGCGTTACTTCTGGCCGCGGGGCACGTGGTCTCGTGGGGACTGTGGCTCCGCGGCGTGCGACTCGGTCCGGGACTGGCCGTGCCGGAGTTCGCGGGCGCGGTTGCGTTCGCGGCGTGGGTGGTCGCTCTCTCCTCGCCCGCGCCGCTTCGGTCCGCGTTCGACGCCGATGCGAGCGCTCAGGTGTAGCGCTCGTAGAACGCGTTTATGTCCGGGTCGGTGCCCGCGACGACGAGCGTGTCCGTCGTCTGAACGACGAAGTCGGGGCCCACGTCGGTGACGAGTTCGCCGTCTCGTTCGACGGCGACGACGGTGCAGTTCGTCCGGGCGCGCACGTCCGCCTCCGCGAGCGACGTTCCGACGAGTTCGGGCGCTCTCGTCCGGACGAGTTCGATCTGTGACTCGGGCGCGATGACGATTTCGTCGGTGAGGCTCGACGCGAGGATGCGGCCGCTGACCGTCGAGAGCGCGAGGACGTACTCCGCGCCCGCCCGGTAGAGTTTGGCCACGTTCTCGCTGTCGTTGGCGCGGGCGATGACCTCCGTCTCCGGCGAGAGATGTTTTATCACGAGCGTCGCGAAGATAGCTTTCGTGTCGCTGTCGAGTGCGAGGACGATGCTCTGGGCGTCTTCTATCCCGGCCGAGCGAAGGCTCCGCTCGTTCCGCACGTCGCCGACGACGTCGACGCCGGGCATCTCCGCGACGTCGAGGACGACGCTCGAAACGCCCGCACTGCCGAGTGCGTCGGCCACCGTCGTTCCCACTTCGCCGTACCCCGCGACGACGACTTTCCCGCGGCGGTGTCTGCGCGTCTGAGACTGGGTGAGCTCTTTGACTCGCTCGAGTTCCGACTCCCGGCCGGTGACGAGCAGAATCGTGTGCTCGTCGATGACGGCCGTCGGCGCGGGCGGCGTGACGAACTCGCCGCTGAACCACGCGCCGATGATGTTCACGCCGGTGCGGCGGCCGATCGCGCTTTCGGCGATGGTCTCGCCTTCGAGTTCGCTCCCGCGCTTTACCAACACCTCCGCTATCTCGAAGTCGTCGCCGATTTCGACGGCGTCGCTCACCGACGTAGAGAGGGCAGTCGCCGCCTTCCGAGAGAGGCTCTCGCCGAGGAGTCGGCGCGGTAAGACGACGCGGTCGGCGCCGGCGTACTCGTGGTACTCGACCGCGTTTCCGTCTTCGACGATACTGACGATACGGAGGTCCGGTGCGGCCTGTCTCGCCGAGAGGATGATGCTCGCGTTCGTCTCGTCGTCGTCGTCGGCGACGAGTGCGAGCGCGTCCTCGGCGTTGGCCTTCGCCAGCGTCTCGACGTCCTCGGGGTCGCCGTAGATGACGCTGTAGCCCTCTTTGTGCAGCTCTTCTGCGCGCTCGCGGTCCTTCTCTACGACGATGTACGGGACGCCCATCGAGTCGAGTTCGTTCACGAGCACGTCGCCCCTGGAGGTGAACGTACAGACGACGACGTGGTCCGTCAGGTCGGTCTTCGGCGGCGGAGAGGACCGAAGCGCGTCTTCGACGAGCGGAACGAGAAACAGCGGAAGCGTGAGGAAGATGATCGCCACGCCGGTTATCTGCATGAGAATCATGAGCACGAACATCGGGGTCGTAGACCACAGCCCCGCCTGCTCGCCGTACCCGGTGGTCGAGAACGTCTCGACGACGACCTGAAGCGACTGGATGTAGCTGGTCGAGACGCCCTCGAAGGTTCCGAGCGCCCACTGGTACACCGCCGCGTAGGCCAGCATGAGCACCGCTGATCCGGCGGCAAACAGGAGAAACCGACGGCGCGCGTCCGGAACCCGCGACTCCAACCCGTTTGGCATACTCGCCGTGGACCCTCCGTGGCTAAAAGTTCCCCGAGAGTAGCTACAGTATGGGCCGCCGCCGCGACGCACTCTCGACGCTCGCCGTCCTCTGTCCCCTCCTCGCTGCGGGGGTCGTCGTCTCCGCTCCCGCGGACCCCCTCGCGGCAGTCGTCGGCGCGGCGGGAACGCTCACGCTGGAGGGACTGCTCTCGCTCGATGCCCCGCGCGTCCGCCGGGTGTGGGACCGCTTCGTCGTTCAGGTAGCGGCCGTCGTCGTCGCGTTCGTCGTCGCCGCCCTCGGCGTTCTTTCGATCGGTCCGGTCGCCGTGACGGTGCTCGTAGCGGCTCTCGTGACCTACCTCCTCGTTCTCGCCGCCGTCTCGCTCCGAGACGCGGCGCGTGCGGCGTGACGGCGCCGCCGTCGGTCGTATCAGCCAACGATTAAGCGGCCGCCGTCCGTCTCTCCTCCGTGAGCGACGCGGACATCGCCGAGGAGAACCGGCGAACGGAGACGGTCCCCCCGAGACTCGTCAGGCGGACGCGAGCGGTGGTCGCTCTCGCGTTCGGTCTCACGGCCCTCGCCGCGACGGGCGTCCGGACCGACGCCGGAGACGCAGTCGCCGGTCAGTGGTTCGCGGGCGCGTCCGTCGGCCTCGCCGCCGTCTGTTGGATCCTGGTCTCGAACCGAGCCGAAAACCGGGCTTCCCCGGGAGACGCGGTCGGTTCGACGCTCGGCCCGGCGAACGCGGTGACGGTCGGCCGCGGTGTACTCTCGGCGTGGGTGCTCGGATTCGCCGTCGTCGCTGTGCGGCCCGCGGAGTTCGACGCGTGGTTCCCCGCTCTCGCGTACGGGGTCGCCGTCGTCTCGGACGCTCTCGACGGGGCGGTTGCGCGCGCGCTGAACTGCGAGACGCGACTCGGCGAACGACTCGACGTCGAGTACGACGCGTTCGGCCTCCTGGCGGCGGCGACTGCGGGCGTCGTCGGCGGCGTCGTCCCGTGGCCGTATCTCGCCGTCGGCGTCGCGCGGTACGCGTTCGTCGCGGCGCGCGCCGTCCGCCGCCGCCGCAACCGACCGGTGTTCGACCTGCCGCCGCGGCGGAGTCGGCGGGTCCTCGCGGGACTCCAGATGGCGTACGTCGTCGTCGCCCTCGCGCCGCCCACTCCCCGCGTCGTCGCCGTCACCGGCGCGGCACTCTGTGGTCTGCCGTTGCTACTCGGGTTCGTTCGAGACTGGCTTCTCGTCACCGGGCGACGGACCGACGCCCGACGGCGGCGATAGTCTCCGCGCGGCGGCGCGCCTCCGACTGCTCAGGCCGAGAGGAGAACGTCGAGGTTCCGTGCGACGTAGGTCAGTTCCCCCGATTCGACCGCTCCGTGCCTCGCGTCGACCCACCGCCTGACTCCCTCTTCGTCGAGTGTGTCGGCCGCCCCGACGGCGTCGAGTGCCTCACCGTCGACCGACTCCTCGACGAACTCGAGAACGTGGTGGAGGAAGTACGCCTGTTGGTCGTCGTACGGCGGGGAAACGACCCAGTCTGACCCGCCGGACGAGAGCAGTTCCGCGTCGGCGGCGACGGCGGCGTCGAGGAGTGTCCGTCCGAACCGGGCCGACCCCTCGTCGAGATTCATCGTCGCGTGGTACGCCTCGACTATCGCGCGGGCCGTCTCCTCGTCGCCGGGCGGCCGAAACGTCGTCCGCCCGTCGAACGTTATCGGAAAGTAACAGACGCCCTCGGCCGCGACGCCGTCGAGGAGTGCCGAAAGCGCGTCGGGGAGATCTAGCAAGTCGACGAACGCGTGGCCGACGAGAACGTCGTACGTCTGCCCTTCGAGATGCCGGAAGGCGTCGTCGGCCACGAACCGAACCGTCGTCGCCGACTCGGGGAGGAAGAGTCGCCGGTCGGACTCCCAGACCGCCTCTCGGTCGCTCTCTTCGACCCACGCGCGCGTCGTCTCGCGGCCGATTCGAACGGACTCCGGGTCCGCGTCGAGAACGACGTACGTCACGTTATCGGGGAGGACGCCCCACTCGATGAGGCGCCGACACATCGACGCGATTCCCGCACCGACGTCGACGATGCGAACCGGGTTCGAAGACCGGTCTGCGAGTCGGCCGAGTTCGGTTCGGAACCGTTCGAGCGTCGGTCGGTGAAGCGCGGCGTCGTCGACGGACTCTTTCGCGCGGAGATACCGCGTGAACGAGTACGTCTCGGGGGGCGTCGGAGGCACGAGAACGAATACCCGCGATCTGACAAAAACCCACCTACCCGCGCCGGCGTCGAAGCCTCGGTTCGGGGGCCGACACCCCTCTCGCGCGTCGTCGTGTCGTCGTTCGTCGCGCGCGCCGTCCCTCAGTCGCACGCGGCGAGAGGATATGTCTGGCATATTACCATATCGCGGGGACGAACGAGCTCGAAGGGGGCGCAGTCGTGCGGTTTTCGGGGTCGGAGCGTCGCTCAGAGATGTGCGCGGCTCGCGCACGAGCGACGGGAGATATGACGCGCGTCCGACGCGACGGCGGGTTTCGGGGGCGAATCCTCCGGAAAGTATTTGATTCGCATTCTGTGATATACCGACAAATGGATAGCCAAATCATCGACGCGGTGACCGAGTGGGACGCGGTCTCCGTAGACGGCGGGTACGAGGGACTCCACCGCCTCGCCGACCGAGATTTCTCCGGGGCCGTTTCGACGGGAACCACGTGGGCGTTCGTGCTGAACGGACGCGTTATCGGCGTCTTCGACGGCGGCATCGAGGACTTCGAGGACGCAGAACTGACCGCGTACCGCGCGCCCGACATGTCGCTTCCCATCCTCTTTGCGATGATGGAGACGGGCGGGGAGACGCGAGCGAAGTACTACACGAACGAGACGCCCCTCGCGGACGCGGACTCGACGCTCTCCGCGGGCGGGTTCACGGGCTACGTCGAACTGAGCGAGAACGTCCTGTCGGGGGATTACTACATCGTCTACCACGGCGGCAAGTCGATGAGCGCCGCCTTCGTCGGCAGCAGTCGCCGCCTCGTCACCGGCGAGGAGGCGTTCGAGACGGCCAACGACGAGGTGGGAATCTACGAGGTGAGAGACGTCGACGTGGATATCGTCGAACTCCCCGAAATCGAATCGGAGAGCGAGGAGGAGTCCGCCGAGGAACCGCCCAGCGACCCCGTCTCCGCGGCGGACGCCGAACCCGACGACGTCGCCGAGGGGCCCTCGGCGGCCCGTCGGACGGACCCCCACGACGACCCGAATCCGACGGCCGAGGAGTCGTCGGACGCCGTCGCCGCCGACGCCGAACCCCCGACGCCGGACGCGACGGACGCGGTGGAGACGGCGGACGCCGCGACGGCGGAGGCGGACGACGCACAGGAGGCGGAGACGTCGAGTGCGGACGCGACGGCGGACACAGCACGCGAGTCGGGCGGACGGGCGACCGAGAGCGACGACGGCGTGAAACGGCGGCGCGCCGCCGAACGGGCGCGACGGCGGGGTGAGTCGAACGACGAGAGCGGTAGCGGCCGCGAGGACGGCGACGACGGTGAGAGCGACGACGGCGGTTCGGACAAAGACCCGTTCTCCGCGGAGGAGAAGTGGCGCGAGGCGCGCTCTATCCCGTCTTTAGACCCCTCCGAGTCGGGTCCGGCGAACGGAGGGTCGGGCGCGGCGGCGACGGCGCGCGCGCGGCCGAAAACGGAGTCACAGCAGGCCGCACAGAAGCGGAAGCGACCGGACAGACAGTCCGTCTCGCGTTCTCGCAGTTCGGGGTCGGGTTCGTCATCCGATACCTCCTCGAAGTCTGCGGAGGACGCGACGACGAAGTCGCCTCCGGCGGAGCGTTCGGAGGGACCCGCACGCAAATCTGTCGAGAAACTGAAAAATAGACTGGAGACGCTCCAGACGCAGCGAGAGAAACTCGAAGCCGAACGCGACGAACTGCGCGCCGAACGCGACGAGCAACGCGAACGGGCCGAGACGCTCGAAGCGCAAGTCGAGGAACTCGAAGCCGAAGTCGAACGTCTCTCGACCCGACTCGAAGCGGCCTCCGGCGGATTCGTCGCCGAGGAGTCGATGCCGCCGAGGGAGGCGCTTTCGGGGACGAACCTGTTCGTCCGCTACGACCGGAAGGGAGAGGCGACGCTCGAACGCGCCCACAGGGGCGAGGTGACCCGCGAGGAGGTCAACGACAACCTCAGACTCGAACACCACACGACGTTCGACACCGAGGGACTCGGCGTCGACGGCGAACCGTACGAGAAGTTCCTCCACGAGAGCACCGAGTACGGCTTCGCGAAGTGGGTCGTCACCGACCTCCTGTACGAGATCGGCGAGACGGGGAACCGGGCGTCGCTCTCGCAGTTGTTCGACGCCATCCCGAAGATAGACCGCGTCGAACTCCACGGCACCGTCGGCGTCGAAACCGAGGACGGCGTCGAACAACGGGAGTTCGACGTCATCTTCCGAGACCAGATGGGAGACGCCCTGTTCGTCGCCGACATGAACACCTCGCGGAACGCGACGACGCAGGCGATGGTCGGCTCTCTCATCGGGAACGCCCGAACCGTCGCGGAGGGCGACGACGCGTTCTCGACCGCGTTCTACGTCACCGAGTCGTTCTTCGACCCCGAAGCGCTCGAAGCCGTCTCCGAGGAGACGGGCGGCGGCTTCCTCTCTCGGTCGAAGCGCAAGTCGTTCGTGAAGCTCTCGCGAAAGCAGGGCTTTCACCTCTGTCTTGTCGAAGCGCGGAACAACGAGTTCCACGTGAACGTGCCCGACCTCTGAGGGCGGGCGAACCGCGCGCCGGTCGGTTTTTTCGGGTCGCGACTCACAGACGCGAGCGGTCGCTCTCGCTCGCGGAGTCGATGGTCAGTCCGGGGGGTGCCCCGATCGCGCGGCGGGCGTCGGCCGTCGAAAAGAGAGATGGTCGAGGACCCGCGGCGCGTGCGCTGTACGGAGGCGTCACGCGGCGCACTCCGTGACGGCAGAATTCGGATTAGCCTTCTATCTCGGCGGCTTCCTCGATTTTCATCGAGTCGAGTTTGTCGACGATTTCGTCGAGTTTCTCGTCGAGTTCGTCGACGAACTCGGCCGTCCGTTCCGTCGTGATTGCGCCTTGACTCGACGGTTCGATGAGGTTCTCTTCTTCGAGGACGCGGAGGGAGTAGCGGACCTTGTGGTGCGGGTAGCCGGTCTCGTTAGACATCTTGACGATACCGATCGGCTCGCTCTCGATGACCATCTTCAAAACCTGCAGGTGCCGCTCCAACATGTCCACTTCCTTCTCCAGTCGGTCTATCATGGCATTTGTTAACTTGTCTTGCCACGTTTTAAAAGTTACCCTCTCTAGCTCGTCGATAGAGACGCACGCGGCGACTTTCGTTTCGTGTGAGACGTAGATAACGGTTTGGGTACGCTTCTCGCGGGGTGATGCACAGAACTGTGTAGCGGCGTCGTCCGAGTCCGAGGCAGCCGCACGTTCGTGCATATCTCTCGGTACAGGACCGTAATCTGTTTAATCAGGGGAGATGAACCGCCGACCATGACCGTCACAATCGTCGGCTCCCAACTCGGCGACGAGGGCAAAGGAGCGCTCGTCGACCTCTGGGGCGGAGACGCCGACGTCGTCGCCCGCTATCAGGGCGGAGACAACGCGGGCCACACCGTCGTCGAAGACGGCACAGAGTACAAACTATCGCTCGTTCCGAGCGGAGCGGTTCGGGGGAAAATCGGCGTTCTGGGCAACGGATGCGTCGTCAACCCCCGGACGCTGTTTTCGGAGATAGACACGCTCCGCGAACGCGGACTCGACCCGGACGTTCGCGTCGCGCGCCGAGCGCACGTCATCATGCCGTACCACCGCCGCCTCGACGGCATCGAAGAGGAGGCGAAAGCCGACTCCGACATGACCGTCGGGACGACGGGTCGCGGTATCGGTCCGACGTACGAGGACAAGGTGGGACGCCGCGGCATCCGCGTCGGCGACCTTCTGGACCCCGAGGTGCTCCGACAGCGTCTCGAGTACGTCGTCCCGCAAAAGCGAGCGGTCATCGAGAACGTCTACGACCTCGAAGCGGGCGAGGAGTGCGACGTCGAGGCCCTCTTCGAGGAGTTCGTCGAAGTCGGCGAACGCCTCAGAGCGGAGAACATGACCGTACGCTGCGGCGACTTCCTCGCGGAACGCCACGACGACGGCGAGAACCTGATGTTCGAGGGCGCGCAGGGAACGCTCATCGACATCGACCACGGGAGCTACCCGTACGTCACGTCCTCGAATCCGACCGCGGGCGGCGCGTCCACGGGCACCGGCGTCGGTCCGACCGTCGTCGGCCGGGGCGAAGTCGTCGGCATCGTCAAGGCGTACCTCTCGCGGGTCGGCGAGGGACCGATGCCCACCGAACTGAAAGACGACGACCGAGAGGAGGAACTCGCGGACGTCATCCGCGAGAAGGGCGGCGAGTTCGGTACCGTCACCGGACGCCCGCGCCGCATCGGTTGGCTCGACATGCCGATGCTCCGCCACGCCGCGCGCGTCAGCGGGTTCACGGGCATCGCGGTGAACCACCTCGACGTCCTCGCCGGACTCGACGAGGTGAAAGTGGGTCACTCGTACCAGTTAGACGGCGAGGAACTGCTGACGATGCCCGCGACGACCGAACGGTGGGCCGAATGCGAACCGACTCTCCGCGAGTTCGAACCGTGGCCGGAGGTCGATTGGGCTGACGTCGCGGCGGAGGGGTACGAAGCCATCCCCGAGAACGGCCGAGCGTATCTCGACTACCTGACCGAGGAGATGGGCGTCCCCGTCTACGCCGTCGGCGTCGGCCCCGACCGAGCCGAGACCGTCGAACTCGTGAACCCGTTCGAGAACGACGGCTGAGTCGTCGGCCGAATCGCCCGCCCGCCCGGCCGTCGTATCGCCGCGAATCCGTACCCTTTTGTTTCGGCCGGTCCATCCGTCGCACGATGAAGGAATCTCTGATGGACATCCTCTGTGATCCGCTCGACAAGAGCGACCTCGAACTGGAGGTCGACGAACGCGACGGCGACGAGATACTCGAAGGTCGCCTCGTCGGGACGGTCACGGGAGAGGTGTACCCCATCGAGGACGGCATCCCGAACCTGCTTCCGCCGGACATGCGAGACGACTAACAAGACCTGAACGTTTTTCACTACCCACCGAGAGGTTCACACCGTGTCAGAGTCGCTGAGAGTCGAACTGAACGGAGACGGTCTCCACACCATCGTCGCCCCGGCGGCGTTCGAGTCCGACGGCCCCTTCGCGGTCGTCCTCGACAACGCCGGGGCGGCGGTCCACGTACACGTCCATCTCGATGACGCACTCTCGTCGGTCGCGCGACTCGAAAGCGGCAACCACTTCGTCGAAGGCGAGAGCACGGAACGCGTGCAGATATACGCCTCCGTTCCGGACGAACCGGTGACGGGGACGCTTCGAATCGTCACCGGGTACGGCGCGGAGGAAGCGCACGTTCGGGTGACGCTGGAGTCCGAGTCGGCCCCGCAGTCGGAGATAGCGGTCGACGAGGAGTTCGCCCGGCCGCCGCGCCGAGAACCCGACCCTTCGCCCCTCGAAGAGTTCGTGGAGTCGCTTCCGGTCCCCTCGCGCAGGGTCGTCCCGTTCGCCGGCCTCGTCTTCGTCTCGCTTCTGGTCGCCGCGGTGGTCGTCGCCACAGTCGAGAGCACCGCTCTCGTCCTCGGCGTCGGCGTCGTCATCGGCGCGATGCTCGTGGCTACGATGCTTCTGGTGCGCTGACGCCGATGTGACGAACCGGGGGACGTTCTCGATTCACTGAACAGCGTTCATGCTTCGCGGGCCCTTCGGGGTCGACAGTGAGTTTCGTCGCGACGGTAACCGTCTGTAACCCGCCGTTGTTTCAGAAGACGTTCGAGGCGGTGCCCGACGCGCACAGCACGGTCGAAAACTACCACTTCCTCGAAGGCGACTCCGGGGAGAGGCGGTACGTGTTCTTCTGGTGGGTGACCACCGGCGACTTCGACGCGCACGAACTCGCGTTGGCGGACGACCCGACCGTGGGCGAGTTCCGTGAACTCGCGGACGTCGGCGACCGCCGCCTCTATCGAATCGTCACCGAACCGGTACCGTCCGACTGGACGATGCTCTATCTGTTCTTCCGCGACAACGACGTGACCGTCCTCGAGTCGTCGCGGTCGGTTCGCGGGGCCCACATCGAAGCTCGGTTCCCGTCCTTCGACGCGCTTCAGGCGCTGAGAGCGACCGTCTGCGGGTCGGGCGCCGACGTCGAGATAGAGCGCATCCGCTCGGAAGCGGACCCCGAACTCTCCGAGTACCGACTCACCGGGAAACAACGCGAGGCGGTGGCGCTCGCGGCCCGCCGCGGGTATTTCGAGACGCCCAGTCGCACCTCTCTCGACGAACTCGCAGCGGAGTTGGGCGTCACTCCGCAGGCCGTCTCGAAGCGCGTCCGCGCGGGGGTCGAGAAACTCGTCGAGACGGCTCTCGGAGGGGACTCATCCCCCGACGAGCCCGTTCGGCACCGAGAGCAGTGACCGCGGCAGTCGGGGTCTGACCGACTCAGTCGTCGCCGCGGGCCTGTTCGTCGGGATTCGTCGGCGTGCCGGAGAGGTTGCCGTCGTCGTCGAATCGCTTTGCGCGCAGGAACCGCGTGCGGTACCGGTTTGCGCCCTCGTAGACGTCCGCCTCCCGGATATCGTCGATACGGCCGTCCGCGACGGCGTCGATTATCTCTTCGACCTGTTCTTTCTCCGAGGGCGTGAGTTCGAACTCGTAGGTCCGAGACTCCTCGCCTTCGAGTCGGGTCCACTTTCGAGACGCGGCGACGACCAACGAACACGGCTCTCGGCAGGGGAACGCGCCGTCTCCGCCGTCGACGTCGAGTTCGGTCTCCTCGTCGTACTGCCACTCTCTCCGTTTGAGACACTGCGAGTCGTCACAGCAGGTCTCTGCGACCCAGTTCACGTGTTCGTGGCCCTCGCCTCGATTCCACGTGTCGATGACGCTGTAGATGCCCGTCTGCCGACCCATCGTCTCCTCCCAGTGGGAGACGTCGAGTTCGCCCTCGCGTTCGAGGTTCCAGTTCGCGATGGTCGCCGGATAGAAGGTGTCGACCGCTTCCGCCAAGTCGCGGCCGTCCAACCCGGGGAACACCCATCCGTCGGCCAGCGTCGGGGCCGTCTTCAGCGGTCTGTAGCGCCCTCTCTCGTCGTACGTGGCGAGTTCCCGGGCGTCGAGGGGGTCGGCGTGTTCGTCCAGTTCCGAGCGGTCCGCACCCTCGTCGGCCTCGTGTCTGAGTTCGTACCGCCGTCTGCCGTCGTCTCCGAGGGTCGCCGTGATGCGGAGTTGGCCCCACTCGGTGCGCAGTCCCTCCCGCAGGTCGTCGTAGCGTTCGGGGACGGTTCGGTCGTCGGCGGCCTCCAGTTTCCGCAGGAACGCGCGGCGGTGCCGTCCGCGGTGTCCCACGTCCATCTCCCAGTAGTACCAGTTCGTCACGTACGGTTCGGCGTCGGCGGCGGCCTCCCGGAGGGCGGATTCGGAGAGACCGTCGCGTTCCGTCTCCGGCGTCCGTAGCGCGTACCCGTCCGCCTCCCGGGCGGCGAACAATCCGTCGAACTCGACCGGTTCGTCGTCGGCGCGGGCGAGGAGGCTGTCTACCTGTGCTGTCTCCATCTCAGTCACCCGCCGTCGGCGTCTCCCGCGTCTGTTGGCGAACGGTCGCGATGGCGTCTTCGATGTCCGCACCGGCGTCGGCGGCGCGTTCGAGGACGACGTCGGCCATGAGGCCCTCGGTACCGACCGCACCGGCGTACCAGATGCGGTGGCCGTCCACCTCGGCGGGCACGTCGTACCCCGTCCGGTAGTCGTCGGTGAGGCCCACGTCCTCGGGGATGTCCTCTTGGGTGTGGAAGCCGTCGGCGATAAACAGCGGGACGACCACCACGTCGTCTGCGTCGAAGTAGTCGGTCACGTCGTCCACCTCCGGTTCTTCGTCCATGTAGAGGGCCTGTACCTCGTCGAAACGGTCCATCTCGCGGACGCGTTCGGCGTGGTACTCGATGGCCTTCGCGGAGTTTTCGTTCCGTTCTGTCCCGTGGCCGACGACGGCGAGTCCGAACCCCGGACCCACGTCCGGGTCGCCCGTCACCGTCTCCGCGCGGCGGACGAGAACGTCGGTCATCGCCTCGTGCGTGCCGACCGGACCGCAGTAGTGGACGGTTTGGCCGGTGTCCGAGGCTTTCAGCGTCGCCGTGTCGGCGTCCAACCCGTCGGAGTTCCACTCGGAGACGTCCCACCCCTCCAAGCGGAGTTCCCGCGGGATGACCTGTTCCGTGAAGTAGCCCTCGCTGACGAAAAGCGGGACGACGTACACCTCCTCGGATTCGACCGTCCGAAGAACCTCTCGGAGGGAGGGTTCCTCCTTCCAAAAGCCCGTCTTCACCTCGTCGAACGCGCCCGTCGCGCGGATGGTGTCCGCGTGACTCTCCGTCGGCGCACTCGAATCCGGGTTCAGATGCGACCCGTGCGCCACGATGACCAGCGCTTGCATACGAGTAGGTAGCGACAGCAACCTCTTAGGGACTTCGCATCACGGAAAGGAATCTTCGTCTTTCGGAAGGCGGAGTTCGCACCGACCGCCGCGGGATTTTTCTTTCCGTCTCGCTACCTCCCTCGTATGTCACTCGCCGCAGAGACGCGCGACGCCGTCCGAGAGCGCCCCTATCTACTATCTGCCCTCCGCGCGGGCGTCGTCAACTACACCGCCGCCGCCGAATCGCTCGGCGTCGAAGGAGATACGGACTCCGTCGCGACGGCTCTCCGCCGGTTCGCCGACGACCTGCCCGACCTGACGACGGACCGCCGCGACGCGACGGTGCGGATGCGAAGCGGTGTCGGACTCGCGGGCGAGGACGTGGACGCCTCGCCCGACGACGACAGGGTGGTGACCGTCGGCGGCGTCGAGATGGTCGCCGCGGACGGGCCGATGACGGCACTCGTCGCGACGGGCGACGTGGACGCGCGCGCCCTCTCTGCCGTCGTGGACCGCCTCGCGGCCGAGGACGTTCTCGTGGACGCCGCGGGCGTCGCCGCCGGCGAACTCGCCGTCGTCGTCCCGCGTCGGCAGGGCGCGACTGCGCTTCGACTCGTGGAGGATTCGCTTGAGGGGATGGTTCGATAGGCCGCGGTCGTCTCGCAGCGTTCTCTCACCGCCTCGGCGTTCCGTCCGTCTTCTGTCGGGTGCCGAACGGGTCGGAACCCAAGCCCTCGCACCTCGCTCGCGTCGCCGGTTCAGCAGTCGACGAGCAGGCCGGTGTGGACGTCTCCGTCTATCGCCTCCCGGAGTAGGGCGTCCGTGACCGCCTCGGCGGTCACCAAGAGAGCGTCGGCGTCCAACGTCTCGATGACTGCGAAGGGGTCGGCGGGGCCGTACCGTCCGGCTAGCGCGGGTCCGATCGTGATTCCTGCTCGGATACCGGCGTCGTGCGCACGCCTCGGGATGTCGTCGGCGAATTTCTGACCGGCGAAAACGACGCTTCGCTCCGCCAGTCCGTGGCGCGTGACCGCGCTCACCACGTCGTCGACGAGGTCGGGGTCCTTCAGGTCGATCCAGATTTCGAGCGCCGTCTCGCCGATGGCCGACAGCGACTGTTCGAGGGTGGGAACGGTCTCACCGTCGCCGGTGGTGAGAGACTGTATCTCCGCGAGCGAGAGTCGGTCGACGCGGCCGTCGCCGGTCGTCGTTCTGTCGACCGTCGCGTCGTGGACGACGACCAACTCGTCGTCGCGCGTCCGCCGAACGTCGAACTCGACGCCGTCCGCTCCCCAGTTCGCCGCCGCCTCGAAGGACCGTATCGTGTTCTCGGCCGCCACCCGCCGTCGGCCTCGATGCCCGATGATTGGAAGCACGGGCTACGGAGGCGGGGCAGAGAGAAACTAATTTCGACGGGGCCGTCGGAATCCGGTCGCTTCGTTCCCCGTTCGCTTCTTCGTGTTCTCCCTGCGGTCGAACACGCTGTTCGCGGGTCGTTCCTCCCCGCTCACGTTTCGTTGCCTCACTTCGTTCGGCAACGCTTCCGACGGATTCAACACCGAACCCGGACAAACCCGGCACGATGACGCTGTCCGTGACCAACACCCTGACGGGCGAACGCGAGGAGTTCGAGCCACGAACAGGCGACGACGTGTTGCTCTACGTCTGTGGGCTCACGGTCTCGGACGACGCGCACCTCGGGCACGCCCGCCTCTGGATGCACGCCGACGTGATGCACCGATGGCTGGACCACGAGGGGTACGACGTCCACCACGTCGAGAACTTCACCGACGTGAACGAGAAGATAGCCGCCAGAATCGGCGACGACGAACTCGGAGACACCGAATCCGAAGTCGCAGAGCGGTTCACCGGGAACGTCATCCGCGACATGCGCGGGCTGAACCTCAAGCGCGCCGAAGTCTACCCCCGCGTCTCGGAACACGTTCCGCAGATAATCGACCTCGTCGAGACCCTGATGGAGAAGGGCTACGCCTACGAGTCGAACGGGTCCGTCTACTTCGACGTCTCGGCGTTCGACGACTACGGCAAACTCTCGAACCAGAAGGTAGAGGAGATGGAGTCCCAAGGCCCCGCGGACGAACGCTCCGAGAAGCGCAATCCGGCTGACTTCGCCCTCTGGAAGGCGGGTGCCGTTGCCCCCGACGACGTGGCCGAACACCGTCCAGACGGGTTAGACCCCGTCAGCGAACCGTGCGGCGACACGTGGGAGTCGCCGTGGGGCGAGGGCCGCCCGGGGTGGCACATCGAGTGCTCCGCGATGTCGATGACGCATCTGGACGACACCATAGACATCCACGTCGGCGGCCGCGACCTGGTCTTTCCCCACCACGAGAACGAGGTGGCCCAAAGCGAGGCGGCGACGGGCCAGACGTTCGCGCGCTACTGGCTTCACGTCGGCTTACTCCAGACCGAAGGCGACAAGATGTCCTCGTCTCTGGGGAACTTCTTCTACGTGAACGACGCTCTCGCGGAGTTCGGCGTGGACGTGATTCGGACGTTCTACCTCTCGACTGCGTACGGGTCCGAACAGACGTTCGGCGAGGACGAGATGGCGGAGGCCCGAGAGCGATGGGAGAGACTCGAACGGGCTTACGAGGCCGCACGCGACGCCATCGACGGCGTGAACGCCTACGCGACGGTCGAAGACGACGAGTTCCGCGAGGCGGTCGAAACCGTCCGGACCGACTTCCGAGCGGCGATGAACGACGACTTCAACGTGCGCGAGGCGATGGCGGCGCTTCTCGAACTCGTCCGGGCCGTCAACCGCCACCTCGACGAGAGAGAGCGGTACGACTACCGCGCGCTACGCGAGGCGGTCGAAACGTTCGACGAACTCGGCGGCGACGTGTTCGGCCTCTCTCTCGGCGATAGCGGCGAGGGCGGCGACGTCTCCGTCGCCGAGGACCTCGTCGAACTCGTCCTCTCGGTTCGCGAGGCGGAACGCGAGGCGGGGAACTACGAACGCGCGGACGAACTCCGCGACGAACTCACCGCACTCGGCGTGGAAGTGCAGGATTCGGACGACGGCCCGGCGTTCCGGTTCGAGTGAGGACTCACCGGGACCGAGAGGCGACTCGCCTGACTTCGACGGCGACTTCGTTCCGGCGGAGGAACGGCGGCGTCGCGGGCGCGTCGTAGCGCAGGAGGAACGGGTCGCCCACCACGCTGACCTCGGCGTCGTCGCCGCGGAGAGTCGAGAGCAACTCGTCCGTCTGTCGTTCGACCCGGCGGTCGGTCGCCCACCACGAGAACCGCTTTACCGCCAGCGTTCGCGCCGGCAGTTCGACGAGGCGGACGTTCGGGTCCGAGGGACGAGGCGCGGACTCGTAGTCGTACGACTCCGGCAGGTAGAACGCCATCCTGACGCCGTCCGCGTCGCGCGTCGTCTCCACGGGCGCGGTCATCGGCAGTGTCTCGCCCGCGTCGTCGGCACCCGACTCTCCGTCGTCGCCGTCGGGTGCGCGCGCGGTTCGCGCCGCGTCTCCGGTCGCGACGGGAGACGTCATCGACAGTTCCGCGTCGGAGCCGTTGTTCCCGGCGATGTACCGAAAGAGTCGTCTGAAAGCCTTGTTACCCGAGGGAGCGACGGTTTCGGCGACTACCGCGGTCGGGTATCGACGTAGTTCCACGCCGTCGAGCGTACCGACCGTCTCGTAGGGCACGTCGGGCGTGGAGCGACTCTCGTAGAGCGACCGCGCGGCGATGCCGACACCGAGAGAGGCGGCGGCGACGACGCCCCACTTCAGCGCACGTGTTCGGACCATACCGTAGAGAGCGTCGCCGAGACGGTAGGCTCTTGCGGGGCCCGTATCGACCGCTCACCCGTCCGCCGCGCCCGTCGCGGAGACTCGCCGCACCTCCACCGCAACCTCGCTCGCCCGGAGCGACGACGACGCCCCCGGGCCGTCGTAGCGCAGGACGAACGGGTCGCCGACCACGTCGATATCTCGGCTCTCTCCTCGCAGGTTCGAGAGCAGTCTCTCCCGCGCGCGTTCGACGCGGTTGCCGACGGACCACCGCGGGACGGGAGTCACCGCGAGCGTTCGCGCCGGCCGTTCGACCACGCGCACGTTCGGGTCCGAGGGACGGGGGGTCGACTCGACGTCGTACGTCTCGGGCAGATAGAACGCCATCCGGACGGCGTCGTCGGCAGATTCCGACCCGGACGCCGCGGGGGGCCTCTCGCCTTCGCTCACGACGGTCGGAAGCGCAGAGAGTCCCGTCTCGGCGTCGTTGTTCCCGGAGGCGTACCGGACGAGTCGGCCGAACGCTCGGTGTTCGGAGGGCGCAACGGTCTCTACGGCCACCGTCGCCGGGTAGCGCCGCAACTCCGCGTCGCCGAGGGTTTCGACCGTCTCCGCAGAGAGGGCGGGCGTCGAACGACGTTCGGAGACGACTCTCGCGACGGTTCCGGCGACGAGGGAGGCGGCGGCGATACCGCCGTACGCCAGCGTCCGCTTTCGGACCATACCGTGACGGGCGTCGCCCGGAGTGGAGTCTCTTGTGGGCGACGGAGTTCGCCGGTCGGCCCGGACTCACATCGTAAACAGGTGAGAGTCGTCGGGCACGTCGAACAGACCCATCCGGACGCCCGCGTCCAACCAGCCGTAGCCGTACGAGAAGGAGGCCAGAGCGTTCACCCAGTCGTCGGCGTCGCGGAAGTGGCGGCCGTCTTCGAGATACGAACGCGCCATCTCGCGGCACTCCTCTGCCGCCTCGGCGAGTGGCGTCCCCTCGGGGACGGCGACGTCCGCCGCCGCGAGTGCGTCGGCCAACATCTCCTCGTAACGGTCGGTCTTCTCGTGGAGGTCAGCGGACATACCCCCTCTGGGCGGCGGCGAACCAAGAAGCCGTCCGTTCGAGTCGCCCATCCGCGACACAGAACGTCTTTACCGCGCGCCGAGAGTCAGAGCGTATGCGCCCTCCACGACGCGCCGCCCTCCTCGGACGAGACGTCCGCACCTCGCGGCGCGCAGTCGCCGTCGCCGTCGCTCTCGGCGTCGCCGTCTTCGCCGCGTACGAACTGGTCCTGCACTCGACGCTCTCCGGGGCCGTCTGGTATCCCTACCCCGTCGCGGGACTCGTCGTCGGTGCCGCCGCGGTGCACGCCTACCGCAACGACGGCCTCCTCGTCTGTTTGGTTCTCGGTCTCTGTCCGTCGTTCGGGTTCGACCTCTATCACTTCGGCATCGGTCGGCAGGTGGCCTCTCGGCGCGTCCTCCTCGCGGCGACGAGTCCGTCGCTTTTCGTCGGACTCGCGTACGCCTCGCTCGGATTCGTCGCGGGGGCGATGCTCTGTCGCATCGCCGGCGCGGTTCGGCCCGCCGCGGACGCGGTCTGAGTTCGCTGCACGGCGACTCTCGGGTTACGGCGCGCCGCGCGCACGACAGCGGAACCTAAAAGGGCGGCAGTACCGAACGCAGAGACATGAGCGAGGACGCTGACGATTTCGTCGAACATCGGAGACTGATCATCGCGGGATCGGGGATATCGGGACTTTCGGCGGCCATCTACGCCGGACGGTCGAACAACGACCCCCTCGTGTTCGAGGGTGACGAACCCGGCGGACAGTTGACGCTCACCACCGAGGTGGACAACTACCCGGGCTTTCCCGAGGGTATCTCCGGGCCCGAACTCATCCAGAACATGCGCGAACAGTCCGAGCGATTCGGCGCGGAGATTCGACACGGCATCGTCGAGTCCGTGGAGGGTCCCGACTCCGAGGGCCGCCCGTTCACGCTGACGCTGAAGAACGGCGACGTCTACACCGCAGACGCCATCATCGCCGCGTCGGGCGCGTCCGCCCGAACGCTCGGCGTCCCCGGCGAAGACGAACTGATGGGCTACGGTCTCTCTACGTGCGCCACCTGCGACGGCGCGTTCTTCCGCGACGAGAAGATAGTGGTCGTCGGCGGCGGCGACGCCGCCATGGAGGAGGCGAACTTCCTCACCAAGTTCGCCTCGACGGTGTATCTCGTCCACCGCCGCGAGGAGTTCCGCGCTGAGGACTACTGGATAGATCGCGTCCAAGAGAAAGTCGACGACGGCGAGATAGAACTGATGCTCAACACGGAGGTGACCGAACTCCACGGGTCGCCGGAGGAGGGCATAGACCGCGTCACCCTCGTCCGTCACCCCGAGGGCCACCCCACCGAGAGACTCGACGACCCGGAGACGGAGGAGTTCGACTTCGACGCGGGCGCTGTGTTCTACGCCATCGGCCACACGCCGAACGCGGACTTCCTCGAAGGGACGGGCGTCGAACGCGACGCCGACGGCTACGTGAAGACGAAAGGCGGCACCGACGGCGGGCAGACGGCGACGGACGTGCCCGGCATCTTCGGCGCGGGCGACGTGGTCGACTACCACTACCAGCAGGCCGCGACGGCGGGCGGCATGGGCGTGAAAGCGGCGCTCGACGCCGACAGCTATCTCGAAGACGTCGAACGCGACCGACGCGCGAGCGAGGAACCCGCCGCGGTCGAGTCGGACGACTGAGTTCGCAGGCACGAGGACTTCCCATCCGCCGGGCGACGAACGACGAGCATGCAGACAGTAGTCCACCTCGTTTCGGCCGACGAAACAGAACAGCAGACGGCGCTCAACATCGTTCGGAACCTCGTCGAAGACGAGTCGGGGACGATAGACGACGTGGCCGTCGTCGCACAGGCGGGCGGGATAGAGCGGGTGACCACCCGCGAAGACGAGGGCGAGGAGGTCGAGAACCTCCTGGCCGACGGCGTCGAGTTCAAAGCCTGCAGCAACACGCTCCAGATGAAGGGCCTCGAAGAGTCAGACCTCGTCGGCGGTATCGAGACGGTGCCCGAGGGAGCGGTCGAAGTGACGCGCTTGCAGACCGAAGGCTACGCGTACATCCGGCCGTAGCGGGCCCTCTTTGGCCGCGTCGGCGGCGTCCGATTCCCACAGACCCTTAAGTCGAGAGACCCCACGACTCGTATGGTCGAAACCGAACTCTACACCATCGAAGGCCCGAACGGCGACGTCGAGACGATAGAACTGCCGGACGGTCTCGTCGACGTGTTCGCAGAACAGGGCGAGGAACCGACGAGCGTCGTCGGCGACTTGGTCGTGCAGGCGTTCGCACAGCAGTCACACGTCGTCGTCCACCACAGCGAAGGCGACACGGCGGCCGACTTAGAGGAACTCAACGACGAGATGGAGAGCATCTTCGAGGACCGGTTCGGCATCTCGCTCTCCGAGGCGATGGGCCACAGTCACTAACTCGTACACCGTTTCTCGCGGCGGAGGTTTCGCGCAGTTCGATCCCCGAATACGGTTTCTCGCGGCGGCCGGTTTCGGTCGTCGCCGAGGCGTTCAGACGAACAGCAACGGGACCATCACGGAGACGCCGGCGACGAGTCCCGCGACGAGTTCCGGGCGGCCGCCCTTCGGGAGTCCGTCTCCGAGAGCGACCGCCTCGGGGATGAACTCGGTGAGGACGAGAAACACCATCGCGCCGGCGGCGAACCCGAACCCCGCGGGGAGAAATTCCCGGGCGACGTTGACGAAGTAGAACGCGATGACCGCGCCGACGGGTTGCGGGAGACTGGAGAAGACGGACCACCAGACGAGTCGCCAGTTCGGAACGCCCATCGCGCGAAGGGGAATCGAGATGGCGACGCCCTCCGGGACGTTGTGGATGGAGATTGCGACGGTCATGAAGACGGCGAGGACGGGTACGGCGAAGCCGAACAGTTCGACGCCGCCGCCGAGGCCCAAGTCGGCGAACGCGACGCCGACGGCGACGCCCTCGGGAAACGAGTGGACGGTCAAGACGCCGAGGATGAGAAGCAGTTTCTTGAAGTCCGCCTGTTCGTACCGCTTCGGGTGCACCTCCGTCACCTCGATGACGTGGTTCGCGACGAAGACGAGCACCGCGCCCGCGACCAGCCCGATACTCAACAGAACGAGCGTCCGCCCGGGTATCGGGTCGGCGGAGACGCCCGCGAGAGACACCTGCACGTACTCGCCGAGCGCTTCCAACACCAATCCGAACACGGACGCCGAGAGCATGATTCCCGACGCGACGCCCCAGAGCACGACGTTCCACCGGTCGCCGATGTGGCGAACGAAAAAGAAGGGAACTGCCCCGAGTCCCGTCGCGAACGCTGTGACCAACCCGGCGACGAAGACGAACGCGAAGCTTCCGATGTCGACCATACCGGACGTACGTCGCCCGCGTTGAAATACATTTCATATTTCTGATGTTTTTGGCGCGCCTAAACCCGGAGAGCCGACAGTCGCACCCCGGAGAGAAGCGAATCACTTTTCGCTCCGCTCCGTGCGACACGGTAGTATGCACCAGAGAGCGGAGACGTTCGTCGGCGAGGCGGCGGACAGATACGGCTTCGACGTGACGGTAACGGAGTTCCCCGAGGGGACGAAAACCGCGGCGGACGCCGCCGACGCCGTGGGTTGTTCCGTCGGGCAGATAGCGAGTAGTCTCGTCTTCGACTGCGGCGGCGAACTCGTCGTCGTCGTCACGAGTGGCGCGAACCGGGTGAGTGAGGCGAAACTCGCGACTCACCTCGGAGTCGAGGCGGGAGACGTGTCGATGGCGGACCCCGGGCGGATACGCGACGTCGTCGGGTGGTCCATCGGCGGCGTCCCCCCGTTCTGTCACGAGACCGACCTCCGCGTCCTCTTCGACGCCTCGTTGGCCGACTACGACACCGTCTGGGCGGCCGCGGGGACCCCGACGTCGATGTTTCCCATCGACCCGGCGAAACTGCGCCGACTCTCCGACGCGACGTCCGCCGACGTGGTCGAGTAGCGATTCAGGCGGGCCAGATAGCGTCTTACTCCTCTGTACGGCTCTCTGCCGGTAGTTTTGCGCCTCGAACGACGCCGTCGGTCCGAACACACAGATTTATTTTAGATGCGTCTAATCTTTAGGTGAGCAATGGAAAATCTATCTCTGCATCGTCATCGAAAACCGTGCCGCACGGGGAGTGGTTCGGATGTCTGAACTGCTCGACATCTTCTTGGCGTCCGTCCGCGACGGCTTCGTGCAGGTGAGCGCGTTCGTCGCGGTGACGGTGCTCGTCTTCAGTTACGTGCAGTACCGGACCGACGGCCGCCTCGTCCGTCGGTTAGAGGAGAATCGCCGCGCCGGCCCCCTCGTCGGTGCGCTGATGGGACTTACGCCCGGGTGCGGGGGCGCTATCGTGATGATGCCGCTGTACGTCCGCGGTTCCGTCTCGTTCGGCACCGTCGTCGCGACACTCATCGCCACCGCGGGCGACTCGGCGTTCGTCCTGCTCGCACTCGCTCCGGAGGCGGCGCTGTACGCCTACGGCATCGCCCTCGTCGCCGCCGTCTGCTTCGGGTACGCGATAGACCGGTTCGGACTGGGCGTCGGGCGCGTCGACGCCGCGGTGGCGAGTCTCCGCCCGGCCCTCTCCGACGGTGGTGTGGCCGCGCCCGCGGTGGGCAACCAAGCCCACCACTACGCGGACGCGGAGGGGTGTGCCGCAGACGACGGACCGGCGCGCGACTCGGCGTTCGGACGATGGGTCAGTCGCGTCGCACTCGGCGCGTGGTGGCTTTCGGCGGCCGTCGCTCTCGTCGTGGGCGTCCTCTACTTGGTTCGCGGCGCGCCGGAGGTTCCGCTCGCGGTCGGTCTCTCTTACGCCGGCGTCTTCACCGCCGTCGGCGTCGCCGGGACGGCGCTGTCGGCGTTTCTCTACTTCGTCGGCCGAAACTACATCGGGCACGGACGCGTCGGCGGGGGCCGCGACACCTTCGAGAGCCTCGCCGAGACGGGGACGCACGCGGCGATGGAGACGTCGTTCGTCACCGTCTGGGTCGTCGCCGCCTACCTCCTCTACGAGTACGCTCTCGTCTTCTCGGGCGTCGACATCGCCGCCGTCGCCGCCGCCGCGGGGATTCTCGCCCCGATAGGGGGTGCGGCCCTCGGTCTCATCCCCGGGTGCGGTCCGCAGATCGTCCTCTCTGCGGCCTACGCCGAGGGTGCCATCCCCTTCTCCGCGCTGGTGGCCAACGCCATCAGTCAGGACGGCGACGCCCTGTTTCCGCTCATCGCCATCGACAAGACGGCCGCCGTGGTCGCGAGCATCTACACGACGATACCCGCCCTGTTCGTCGGCGTCGCCATCCACCTGACGTGGACGGCCGTCTTCGGCCTCCCGCAGTTCGGGTTCGGTGTCCTCGGATGAACGCGAGCGTCCCAATCTACGACCCGCGGGCGATTTATCCGCGCTCGGGGCGTCGATTCACCCGAGTGATATTCCGTGAGTGAGAGCGACGACCCCGTCGAAACCGAGCGCGTGTGGCTCGTCGAGCGGACGTACTCCGACGACGAACAGAACATCATCATCCTCGTCTACGCGACGCCGGACGGGTCGAAGTACCTCAGAAAAGAGCGGTCGCTGACGAGTTTCGGCGACGTGCGCGACACGACGGCGGCGGTGGACGCGAAAGCCGGAAGCCTCGGAACGGTGGACGACGACGAACGACGCGAACAGTACGCCGCGGAAGTCGAGCGAACGCGCGAGCAGTACGCACCCGACGAGGCGATATAGCCCGGCGGGGACACGAGGAGACCGGCCCTCGGTTCCGGCGCTCGAATCGTACACTCCGACAATAATTCGAACACATTTATCGAAAACCGTGAACGGTAACTGTCCGCACGGTCCATGTGATTCATAACATACCCGGATTTATGCGGCGAGAGCGAGTACCGTCGGGCGATGGGAGAGTTATCTGAGTTGTTCGTACCCGAACGCATCGCCGTGGTGGGTGCGACAGAGCGCGAAGGCTCCGTCGGTCGCGCCATCATGGAGAACCTCGTCGACGACTTCGAGGGGGACGTCGTCCCCGTCAACCCGAAGTACGACGAGGTGTTCGGCCTCCCGGCGGTGTCGGGCGTCGGCGACTCCGACGCCGACCTCGCTGTCGTCGTCGTCCCGCCGCACATCGCGGTGGACGTCGTCGAGAACGCGGGCGAGGCCGGTATCTCGAACGTCGTCGTCATCACCGCCGGGTTCGGAGAGACCGGAACCGAGGGCGCGACGCGAGAACAGGAACTGACCGCCGTCGCGGAGGAGTACGACATGAACCTCGTCGGTCCGAACAGCCTCGGCATCATGTCCACGCCGAAGGGGATGAACGCCACGTTCGGTCCCGAGAACGCGACGGAGGGCTCTATGTCCTTCATGAGCCAGTCGGGGGCGTTCATCACCGCGGTGCTCGATTGGGCCAACGACCAAGGCATCGGCTTCAAAGACGTCGTCTCGCTCGGAAACAAGGCCGTCTTGGACGAGGCGGACTTCGTGGACACGTGGGGCGACGACGAGGACACCGACGTCATCATCGGCTACCTCGAAGGCATAGACGCCGGGCGGGAGTTCATCGACACGGCGCGCGACGTGACGAAAGACACCCCCATCGTCCTCGTCAAGTCCGGCCGGACGGACGCCGGTGCGCAGGCCGCCTCCAGTCACACGGGGACCATCGCGGGGTCCGACAAGGCGTACGAGGCCGGTCTGGAACAGGCGGGCGTCATCCGCGCCGAGTCCGTGCAGGGACTGTTCGACGCCGCCCGGGTCCTGGAGAACCAACCGCTCCCCGAGAACGACGACATCGCCGTCATCACGAACGCGGGCGGCCCCGGCGTGATGACAACCGACGCCGTCGGCGACTCTCGGCTCTCTATGGCGGAGTTCACCGACGAGACGCTCGACACGTTCTCCGAGACGCTCCCCGAGGAGGGCAACATATTCAACCCCGTCGACATCGTCGGCGACGCCGACAACGAACGCTTCCGCGAGGCGTTGGACGTGGCTCTCGCGGACGAGAACGTCGGAGCGGCCCTCGTGTTGAGTTGTCCGACCGCCGTCCTCGACTACGCGCAACTCGCCGAGGACACCGTCGAACTCCAAGAGAAACACGACAAACCCGTCGCGGCCTGCTTCATGGGCGGGGAACGCGTCACGTCCGCCGCCGAGGTGCTCACCGACGCGGGCATCCCGAACTACTTCGACCCCGCCCGGGCCGTGGGCGGACTCGACTCGCTCGCGCGGTACCGCGACATCAGTCGGCGGCAGTACGACGACCCGGTCGAGTTCGACGTGGACCGAGAACGCGCCCGCGACATCCTCGCGAGCGTCGAGGACCGCGACGACACCCGCCTCGGCGTCGAGGCGATGGACCTGTTGGACGCGTACGGTATCGACACGCCGACGGGCGACATCGTGGACGCGCCCGCCGCCGCCCTCGAAGTCGCAGAGGAGATAGACGGCGACGTGGTGATGAAGATAGTCAGCCCCGACATCCTCCACAAATCCGACATCGGCGGCGTCAAAGTCGGCGTCGAAAACGAGAACGTCTACGACGCTTACGAGGACCTGATCACGCGGGCGCGGAACTACCAACCCGACGCCAACATCATCGGCGTGCAGGTCCAAGAGATGGTGGACTTAGACAGCGGCGTCGAGACCATCGTCGGCACGAACAAAGACCCGCAGTTCGGACCGCTACTCATGTTCGGCCTCGGCGGCATCTTCGTCGAAGTGCTGGAGGACACGACGTTCCGCGTCGCGCCCGTCTCCGAGTCCGAAGCCACGGAGATGACAGAAGAGATAGACTCAGCGCCGTTGCTGCGCGGCGCGCGGGGCCGGGAGCCAGTGGACGTCGAGGGCGTCTCGGAGACCATCCAACGCCTCTCGCAACTCGTCACGGACTTCCCGGCCATCCTCGAACTGGACATCAACCCGCTCGTCGCCACGCCCGACGGCGTCAAAGCCGTGGACGTGCGACTCACCGTCGACCCAGACCAACTGTAGACCCATGAACTCGCTACTCGTCACCTCGACCCACGAAAGTACCGGAAAGACGGCCGTCGCCCTCGCACTCGGCCAACTCGCGAAAGAACGCGGCCTCGACGTGGGCTACATGAAGCCCAAGGGCACGCGCCTGCAGTCGAACGTCGGCAAGACCCTCGACCGAGACCCGATGTTGGCGCGCGAAGTGCTCGGACTCGACGCCGAGATGCACCAGATGGAACCCGTCGTCTACTCGCCGACGTTCATCGACGGCGCGATTCGCGGCCAAGAAGACGGCGAGGAACTCGGCGAGATAGTCGACGAATACTTCGGCCAACTCGCGGAGGGCAAAGACCTCATGCTCGTCGAGGGCGGCGGCGTCTGGTCCACCGGCGGCATCGTCGACCTGACCGACGTAGACGTCGCGAACCGACTCGACGCGGGCGTCGTCCTCGTCGCCAACTACCAGAAGACGGCGGACGTAGACGACGTCATCGCGGCCGCAGAGCAGTTCGGCGACCGACTGACGGGCGTCCTCTTCAACGGCGTCACCGACGCCGCGTTCGACGAACTCGAACAGGAGGTCGTGCCGTTCCTCGAAGGCCGCGGCATCCCCGTCCTCGGCGTCGTCCCGCGAGAACAGGAACTGGCGGGCGTCACCGTCGAGGGACTCGCGGACGAACTCGGCGCTGACCTCGTCACCGGCGGCGAGACCGAGGCGTACGTCGAACGCTTCCTCGTCGGCGCGATGGGCGGCGACGCCGCCCTGCGCTACTTCCGGCGCACGAAGGACGCCGCGGTCATCACCGGTGGCGACCGGTCGGAGATAATCACCGCCGCACTCGAAGCCCCCGGCGTCAAGACCATCATCCTCACCGGCGGCCACCGGCCCTCGGGGGCCGTCCTCGGCAAGGCCGAATCGAAGGGCGTACCGGTCATGATGGTCAACGGCGACACGCTGACCGTCGTCGATCGCGCGGAGGACGTCATCCGGTCGGGCCGCACGCGCGACGAACGGACGGTGAACCGGATGCGCGACCTGCTCTTCGAACACACCGACGTGGACTCGCTCGTCGGTCCCGCGAACGACCCGTCCGACACCTCCGACGCCGACGCCGACGGCGAGTAAGTCGTCTCGGATCCGCGATTTCGCCGTCACGGATAGCGTGGCGGCGATGCGAACCGGCCACCGTCTTCGTTCTTCCGTCTCCGAGGGTCCCGTCCTCGCCGCGTGCGGTCGCCGGGCGAGGGTGACGAGTCCGAATACCGTCGCGGATACTCAATGAGAAACGTATGATTGTACTTACTGGTTACCAACATGAAATGGCTTGGCAGACGACTCTCGCCAGTCCGCTCTTCGTTCTCTCTGCGGGAGTCTCGGTCGCGCTCGCTCTCTCGTTTCTGCACCGGCGCGACAGACCCGGTGCGCGGGAACTCTCGTTGCTGTTTTTCGGACTCGCGGGCTGGGCGACGATGTCGCTCGGCGAGCTTTCGAGCGTCGGCATCGAACAGAAACTCCTGTTCGCGCGCATCTCGTACGGGTTCGTCGGGACCACGAGCATCGCGTGGTTCGTGTTCGCGACGGCGTACACGGACCAGTGGGCGTTCCGGCCGTGGATGTGGGCCGGTCTCGGGTCGGTTCCGGTCGTCGTCGTGGCCGCGGCGTGGACGTCTCCGGCGTCGGGGCTCCTGTGGACCGCCGCGACGACCGAATCGGTAAACGGCGTCAGCTACATCGCCACGGAGAAAGGTCCGGTCTTCTACCTGTTTATCGTCTTCGCGTACTCGCTCGTCGTCCTCGGGTCGGTCTTTCTGGGCCGTCTCGCGCTGGTCTCGCGGCGGGAGTATCGGGACCAGAGCCTGTTGCTTCTCACCGGATTGGCGACGACGTGGCTGACGAACGTGTTTCACTTTCTCGGCTTGCTCCCCATACGCTTCGACCCGACGCCGCTTGCGTTCACCGTTTCGGGCGGCCTGTTCGCTCTCGCCACCGTCGAGTTCGACCTGTTCGACGTGCTTCCGGCGGCGCGCGAGGCGGTCAGAGACCACGTCATCGACGATTTGCGCGACGGAGTCGTCGTCGCCGCCGAGGGCGATATCTCGGACATCAACCCCGCCGCAGAGCGGATGCTCGGACCGACCGCGGGCGGCATCGGCGGAGAACCGCTGGCCGCCGTCGCGCCGGAACTGGCGGCCCGCCTCGAAGCCGGTGAACGAACGTTCGAGTACGCGCCGGAGGATTCGGAGGCCATCTACGACGTGCGCGTCTCCTCCTTCACGTCGATGACGGGACGGGTCGAAGGAGAGGTGTTGACGCTGCGGGACGTGACCGAACGGCGGCAACGCGAACAGCGGTTGAGCGTGATGAACCGCGTTCTCCGCCACGACCTCCGGAACGACCTCAACGTCGTCTCCGGCTACGCGTCGCTCGTCGCCGACGACGAAGAAGACGAGGCCGACCGCCGCGCCGCCGCCGAAACTATCGTCCGGCGCGTCGATTCGATGACCGAACTGGCCGACAAGGCTCGCTCCGTCGAACGCGCGTTAGACAGCGAGATGCGACCGCGAGAGTCGTTCGACCTCGGCCCGAAACTCCGCGAGACGGTCGCAGACGCCGAACGGGACGCTCCCGACGCGACGGTAGAGTACGTCGGACCGGACGTGGTTCCGGTAGAGGCGATACCGCTCGTCGGCGTCGCCTTCGAGAACCTCGTCGAGAACGCTGTCAGACACGGCGGCGATTCTCCGACGGTCGAGGTTCGCGCCGAACTCGGCGACGAGACGGTCGTCACGGTCAGCGACGACGGACCCGGAATCCCCGACCACGAACTGGAGGCGGTACGCGGTGACGGCGAGACGCCGCTTCAGCACGCGAGCGGGTTCGGTCTCTGGTTGGTACAGTGGTTCGTGACCCACTCGGGCGGTTGCGTCTCTCTGTCCACGGGCGAGTCGGGCACCGTCTCTCGCGTGACGCTCCCCCGCGGGTCGTCGGGGGCCGGCGAGCGAACGAACGGTGCGAGGGAGATGGACGCTACCACCGACTCGCCGTGAGACGCCGCGGTCAGCACTCCCATCCGCGGTCGGTGCGGTTCAACCGTTCGCAACCGTCCGCCGTGACGGCGACCAGGTCCTCTATCCGGACGCCGAACTCCTCGGGCAGGTAGACGCCGGGTTCGACGCTGAACACCATCCCAGCCTCCAGTTCGCGGTCGTTTCCGGTGACGATGTACGGCTCCTCGTGGACGTCGAGTCCGACGCCGTGACCCGTCCGGTGGACGAACCGGTCGCCGTAGCCCGCCTCCTCTATGACCTCTCGCGCGGCGCGGTCCACCGACTCCGCCGTGACGCCGGGTTCGACTGCGTCCACGCCCGCCGCCACCGCGTCCCGCACGACGGCGTGGACGTCCTCGAACGTCTCCGAGGGGTCGCCGTCGAAGACGACAGTCCGGGTCTGGTCGCTGGGATAACCGTCCACGCGCGTCCCGAAGTCGAGGACGACGGGTTCGCCCGCGCGCACCTCTCTGTCCCCGTGGTGGTGGTGCGGCATCGCGCCGTTCGGTCCCGCCCCGACGATGGTCTCGAAAGAGACGCCGTCGCCGCCCGCCTCGGCCAACCGTCGCTCTATCTCCTGTGCGAGTTCGCGTTCGGACAGTCCCACGGCGTCGGCGCCCATCGCGCGGACGGCGTCCATCGCCTCGTCCGCGGCGGCGGCCGCCCGTCTCATCGCGTCCAGTTCCGCCTCGTCCTTCCGAACCCGGATGGCGGAGAGCACCTCGCTCGCGAGTCCGAACGTCGCGTCCGGAAGCGCCGCCCGCAAGTCGTGCGTGAAGCGCGCCCACATGGTGTCGTCGACGAGAACGTGCGGCGACTCCGGGAGGCCGAGGTCAGAAACGACAGATTCGACCGCTGCGAGGGGGTCGTCGCCGTCGGCCCACGTCCGCACGTCGTCGATCCACGACGCCTCTCGGACCTGTTTTTCGTACAGTTCGGGGACGAGAAACGTCGGGTCCCCCTCGGCGGGGAGAAGACAGAGCAGATGTCTCTCTCCGGGGTCTTCGTCGAACCCGGTGAGGTAAAACAGGTTCTGGCTCGGGAAACAGACGAGCGCGTCGGCACCGGCGTCCGAGAGCGCAGTCTGAGCGTCGCGTGTTCGTCGCTCGAAGGCGGCGGGCATAGCATCCGCTTCCGTGTCGGCGGACAAATATCTGCGGGGACGCGAGCCAGTAGAGGCGTCGCCGCCGTCGTCTGGTCTCCATCTCGACAGTGGAGTTTATCCCGCTCGGAGGTGCAACTCACGACTATGTCGTGGAACGCAGTCGACGCCCTCTCGGACGCCCGCACCGCGACGGAGTCGCTCCTCCTCCCGTTCGACGCCCGGACGTGGGCGAAGTTGGCGCTCGTCGTCTTCTTCGTCGGAACCGGGACCAACGCCTCGGTGACGACCAACGGGTCCGGGTCCGCCTCATCCGGTACAGGGGGGTCCGGGGTCCCGTTCGGGTCGGATGTCGACCTCGGGGCGTTCTCGCCGAACGAGGTGCTCTCTGCGCTCGGCGGCGTCTCGGCGCTTCGAATCGCCGCGGGAATCGCCCTCATCTTTGCCCTCCTCTTCGTGCTTCACTCGTTTCTGGCGGCCGTGTTCGAGTTCGTCTTCGTCGTCGGGGTGGCGGACCGAGACGTCCGCATCCGCGGTCCGTTCCGGTCTCACCTCGGCGACGGAGCGCGACTGTTCGCGTTCAGACTGCTCCTCGGAGTCGCCGCGTTCTCGCTGTTCGCCGTGCCGGTTGCGGCGGCGCTTCTCGGAGCCGTCTCCCTCGGACCCGAACTGTTCCTCGTCGTCATCCCCGTCTTTCTCGTCGGCGTCGTCGTCGCTCTCCTCGTCGCACTCGTACTCGGGTTGACTCGGGACTTCGTCGTCCCGGCGATGCTCGTCGAGGACTGCGGCGTCCTCGCCGGATGGCGGCGCGTCCTCCCGACGATGCGCGCAGAGTGGGAGGAGTTCGCGCTGTACGTCGTCGTCCGCTTCGGACTCGGAATCCTCGTGGGCGCGGTCATGGCGGTTGCGCTCGCCCTCGTCGCTCTCGTCGTCGCGGTTCCGTTCGTCCTCCTCGGCGGCGCTCTCTTCCTCGCGTTCTCACCGCTCTCGGGCGCCCTGTCGGTCGGGTCTGTCCTCCTCGGTGCCGTCGTTTTCCTCTACGTCGTCGCCCTCGCAGTCGCGGGCCTGTTCGTCAGCGTTCCGGTCGCGGTCTACTTTCGGTACTACTCGCTTTTGCTTCTCGCCGGCGTCGACTCCGGACTCGACGTGGTCGGTCGACCCGACGAACCGACGGACGACGCGCGAGACGCGGGTGCTGGCGACGCCGCGGTCTGACGACGGCCCTGTCCGTACCGTGTCCTGACGGCGTCTGAACGCGGTCACGCGCCTCGTACCGACCGTCGCGACGGCGGCCGACGGGCCGGTAAGCGCCGCGTAACTATGGTACATGCTCTCGTTCGAGACTGTATGTCGTTCCAATGGGTTTCGTACTTCGAGTGTGCGACGTGCGGCGAACTCGCGCGGGCGGACGCTGTCGAATACGACTCGCTCGGGTACTCGGTGTGTCCGCTCTGCGGAGAGCGAGGCGGACCGCTGGCGTCCGCGGAGGTCGATACCGACTCTGTCGAAGCCGTCGAGTGACACCGCGCGTCGCCTCCGAGAAGGGAAGCACTTGTAGCGGGAGAACGGAGCCGAGCGTATGAGTTGGCGCGAAGTCAGAGCCGACGAGCGAATCACCGAGTGGGAACGAGACGACGGGCACGTGACGGTTCGCCTCCGTCGGCGAGGCGACGAGACGTGGGTCGTCAGAGTGGACCAACTGTATCAAGACTCCACGGAACGGCGGTACGAGCGCGAACGGGTCGATACCGAGACGGAGGCGCGTTCGCTGGCGGAGGCGTGGATGGCGGAGTTCGACGACGGGGAGGACTGAACGGTTACGACTGGAGGCGTTCTGTCGTCTCGACCAACGGGTGTCGCGCGTAATCGACCACTTCGATGTCCGAGATGGACTCTAACCCTTCCTTTTGTGCGGTTCGCTGCATGCCGAGTTCGATGGGGTCGTCGAGGACGATGACGTAGGCCTCCATCTCCTCGACGCCGACTCGGTCTGCGGCCATCACGCGGTGGTGTCCGTCCGCGAGCACCAACGTCCCTTGGTTCTCGATGACGACGAGCGGTTCCGCGAGTCCGCGTTCGAGTTCGTACTTGCGCCCTTCGAGTTCGTCGGCGTACACGCGGCCCTGCGTCGGGATGAGTTTCGACAGTTCGACCGTCTGGCGCTCCTCGTGGATGTCGATGTCGTGTATCTGTTCGAGCGTCCGCATCAGTTTCCCCACCTTCTCCGGCGTCGCGCGCTCTATCTGTGAGCGGATGACGTCCGTGTTCGAGATGATGCCGACGAGGTTGCCCGCGTCGTCGACGACGGGGAGTTTCTGGATGCCCGAACGGAGGATGACGCGCGCGGCGTCCGTCACGTTCATCTCCGGGTGCGCGACGATGATGTTCTCCGTCATGGCGGTGAAGATGGGCGCTTCGTCGTCCTCCAACAGGATGTCGCGGGCGGTGACGAACCCCTCGACGCGCCGCCCCTCGCAGACGGGAAAGCCGTTGTGTCCGTCGCTCTCGATGATTCGGCGGGCGACGTCGGCGACCGAATCCGTCGGCGACACGGTCTGTACTTCGCGCGTCATGTACTCTTGGACGGTCGCCTTACCGATCATTGGCGGAGGTACGGGCGTCCGAGACAAAAGGGTGACTCCGTCGCCGGTCGGCGTTCGCCCGACTCACCACTCGTCCATCGGGAACTCGAACGTGAGGTCCGTCCCGTCCTCGTCGTGGGTGAGCATCATCGTCGCGTCCTCCAACGTCTCGAAGAACCGCCCCGCGATGACGTCCGAGACGACCCGTTCGAGCGACTCGCGGGAGTCTTCGCCCACGTCCGCGAGGATGCCGAGCGGAATCTGCGCGCCCGCCATGTCGGCGTGCCCGCCCGCGCTTCCGATGGGGCCGAGCGCGTCTCTGAGCGTCTCGCCGAGGTCCACCTCCGTTCCCCTCGCGCGCGCCGAGACGAAGACGGTCCCGTCCTTGAATCCGTAGACGACGACTATCTTCACGCCGTCCATCCCGAGAAGGCGGTCTGCGGCCTGCGCGAGTGCGTCTCGGTCCCGTATCTCGCCGACGTTCGTCGCCAACGCCTCGCCCCGCACGTCGCGGTTGCGGACGGCGCGGGCGACGGTCTCTAACACCTCCGAACTCATGCTCGGCGATTCGACGCGTTGCAGCAAGGACAGGTCCGCCGCGGGGAGACAGAACGCCGCCGCCTCGAAGTCTGCGGGCGACACCTCGCGGGTGAAGTCTCTCGTGTCGACTCGGATGCCGAACAGAAGCGCCGTCGCGACCGTCTCGTCGGGGTCGACGTTCAGACGTTCGAGGTAGTCCACGAGGAGCGTACTCGTCGACCCCATAGCCCGACGTAAATCGAGGAACCGCCCTTCGACCGGCGCGCGCGGCGGGTGGTGGTCGATGACGATGTCGACGTCGACGTCGGGCGAGAGTCCGTCGTTCACCCCCGGACGGGAGTGATCGACGAGGGCGATACCGTCGTACGCGCTGACCGTCGCACCGGGGTCGAGTTGCGTCAAATCGAGGTCGAGCAGGTTGACGAACGCCCGGTTCTCCTGGTGCGATATCTCGCCGAAGTAACAGGGGTCCGCGGGCACGCCTACGGTCTCTGCGATGCGGCAAAGCGCGATAGCGCTCGCGATGGCGTCGGGGTCCGGATTGTCGTGCATCACCACCGCGAGGCGGCCCTCGATGCTCCGGAGGACGCGATAGAGTCGGTGGAGGCGGTCCGCAGACTGGCCGCCGGCGAGGTTCATGAGTCGGTCGAAAAGCACCGCCCGCCCGTCCACCGTCCGGTCGACGAGCGAAGTGAGCGTCCGTTGGACGTCGTGGGCGGCGTCCTGTCCGAGATAGCCGACGACGTACGCGTCGGGGTAGTTCTCGCGGACGAGACGCGCCGCCTCGACGTTCGTCTCGGCGTCGTCGCTCGCGACGAAGACGACGTCCGCGTGGTCGGGGTAGGCCTCTGCGTCGTCGGGCGCGCGCCTGTCGACGACGACGCCGTCCTCGCGGAAGGACTCGACGACGCCGCCGCGTTGCGAGAGGACGACGAGTTCGCCCGGCCACTCGGCCATCCGCTCTATGGACCGGCGCGCGGCCGTCCCGCACCCGAGGACCAACCGCCGTGTCATTGCCGGAAAGTCGGTCTCTGGCCGGAAAACCCTACCGTCACGGGTCGCCCCGGTCCGGCGATGGAGTTATGCCTCAGCCGCCTGTGTCACTATCTGTCATGGAGGCCGACCCTGACATCGTCGGAAACGAGTTCGCAGAGTCTCTGGAAGCAGCCTGTCGGACGACAGTCGGCGACAGTCTCCGCAGCATCACCTACTTTACACCCGAATCGTTCGCGCAGGTGTACCTCCGCTCGGACCTCGATTCGGACGCCGACCTGGCGGGGTTCGTCGAACACGAAACAGACGGCTTTCGGGCGAAGCGAGCGTACCGCGGTTCCGAACTCGGCGACTACGCGTTCACGATCCGGGCGTTCGAAAACGGCTACCTGACCCGCGTGACCGTCGACGGACACGGCGTGTTCGTCACGACGGACGGACTGACGATGCGACGGTCCGAGGACGTGGCGTCGGCGCTACAGACGGTGTTGTCGGAACGGGAGGTCCCCCAGAGAGCGTAGACGAACGAAGCGAGTACAGTGACGGCTCTCGACGCGTCGAGCGGTCGAAAGAAAAACGGGCGCGGACTCTCAGAAGAGAGCCGCGGCGACGGTCTGTGCCGTCTCGATGACGGGTGCGAACGCCGGCAAAAGCAGGAGGGTACCGACGGCGGCGAAGATGACGGCCGCGTACAGGCCGACGGGCTTCGTTCCGAGTTCGAGCCCCTCCTTCGGGTCTTCTATCCACATCGCCTTGACGACGCGACTGTAGTAGTACAGCGACAGTGCGCTGTTTACCGCGCCGAAGGCGGCGAGCCACCAGAACCCGGCCTCTATGGCCGACAGGAACAGGGCGTACTTCGAGAGGAAGCCGCCGAACGGCGGGAGGCCCGCGAGGCTGAACATGAACACGGTCATCGCGAGGCAGGCCATCGGCGCGCGCGTCGAGAGGCCGTTGTAATCCTCGAACGTGCGGCCGACGCCCCAATGTTCGACCATCGCGATGAACAGGAACGCGCCGGTGTTCATGAAGCCGTAGACCATCAGGTGCGCCATCGACGCACCGAGGACGTTCGCGTTCGGCCCGCCGACGGAAAGCGCGGCGAGGCCGATAAGCGCGTAGCCCGCGTGCCCGATAGAGGAGTACGCGAGCATCCGCTTTACGTTCTCTTGGGTCGCCGCGGCGAAGTTCCCGAGCGTCATCGTGACGACGGCGAGAACCTGGAACGCGAGCACCCAATCGACGCCCGCGGGAATCTGTCCCAGCGGGAACGCCTCTACGAAGACGCGGAAGGCGACGGCGAAACCGGCCGCCTTCGACGCCGACGAGAGGAACGCCGAGATGGGCGCGGGCGCACCCTCGTACGCCTCGGGTGCCCAGAAGTGGAAGGGCACGGAGGCCGTCTTGTACGAGAACCCGCCGATGAGCATCAGCACGCCGATGCCGAGGACGCCGACGAACGGCGTGTCACCGACCGAAGAGGCGATATCGCCCAAGAGGAGCGACCCCGTCGCCGCGTAGACGAGACTGATGCCGAACGCGAACACCGCAGACGAGAGCGCGCCGATGAGGAAGTACTTCAGCCCCGCCTCGATGCTCCCGCGGTCCGTCTTCAGGAACGCCACGAGGGCGAACGAGGGGAGCGAGGCGAGTTCGAGGCTGACGAACACCGTCGCGAGCGAGTTCGCCATCGACATGAGCGTCATGCCGGTGGCGGCGAACATCACGAGCGAGTAGTACTCGCCGCGGGTCGACTTGTCGCCGATGTAGTCGTAACTCGCGACGGAGACCATCGCGGCGACGACGGTGAAGATGAGCGTGAAAAAGAGGCTCATCCCGTCGACGACGATAGCGTCGCCGTACAGCGTTATCGCGCCGCCCGTCTGGGGCTGTCCCGTCCCCGAGAGGAGGAACCAGCCCGCGACGGCGAACGCCGAAAGCGACCCCGCCGTCGCGATGCCGGCCAGGAGCGCGTTGCTCACGCCGCCCTCTCGGCTGGACCTGAGGCTATCGACGAGGAGCAACGCGAGTCCCGCGAGCGCCAGTATGATCGCCGGAGCGGTCGCCGCCCAGTCCGGAAGCGAGCTCTGAAGCGCGAGCGCACTTGCGGACATCAGACGCCACCTCCCGTCTCGAGGATCGGATTAACTGCTTTTTGAATCATCTCGAAGAAGATGTCGGGGGCCACGCCCAGGACGATGACGAGGACGAGAAGCACCGCGAGCGGAGCCACGTCGTGGAACGCAGCCTCCGTTATCTCGTAGTCGCCGTCGAACCGGAACGGGCCGAACAGCGTCCGCTGCATCGCAAACAGCAGGTAGCCCGCGACGATGACGATGCCGAACATCGCCGCCGCCGTAAAGAGCGGCATCGCGGAGTGGACCGTCGACTGGAAGGAGCCCTGGAAGATGAAGAACTCCGCGGCGAAGCCAGCCATCAGCGGCAGTCCCATGTAGCCGAACGCGCCGGCCACGAAGATACCCGAGGTGACGGGCATCCGGTCTGCGATGCCGGACATGTCGCCCACCATGCGCGTGTGCGTGGTGTTGTAGATGACGCCGACGGTCATGAACATCAGCCCCGAGATGAGGCCGTGTGCGACCATCTGGAACGTCGCGCCGCCGACGCCGTACGTCGTGTACGCGACGAGTCCGAGGATGACGTACCCCATCGACGAGACGGAGGAGTACGCGACGATGCGCTTTAGGTCCTGCTGAGCCAGCGCCAGTATCGCGCCGTAGATGACGCTGACGACGGCGATGACCGCGATTGGCACGACGAGTGCCTGCGCCACGTCGGGCATCATCGTGAAGTTGAACCGAAGCAGCGCGTACGTCCCCATCTTCAGGAGGACGCCCGCGAGCATCACCGACACCGGCGTCGGCGCTTCGACGTGAGCGTCCGGAAGCCACGTGTGAAGCGGTGCGACGGGCACCTTCACCGCGAAGCCGAGGAACATCGCCACGAAGGCGACGAGTTTCAGCGTCGCGGCGTCCAACGTGCCGTAGCCGCCGAGTTCGCCGGCGCGTAACGCCTGTGATATCTCGGGCAAGCCGAGCGAACTGACGGAGTCGCCCAGCCCGAACACCAGAGCGATGAAGCCGATGAACATCACGAGCGACGCGATGTTCGTGTAGACGAAGAACTTGATCGCGGCGTACTTCCGGCGCGGGCCGCCCCAGACGCCGATGAGGAAGTACATCGGGACCAACACGGCCTCCCAGAAGACGAACCACACGAAGAAGTCGAGCGCGGTGAACACGCCGAGCAGGTTCGCTTCCATGAACAGCATCAGTCCGTAGAACTGGGACTGCCGGGACGTGATGGGCGTCCACGCGCTGATTATCGCCAGCGTCGTGAGCACCGTCGTGAGGACGATGAGCGGGAGACTGATGCCGTCGACGCCGACGTACCAGTTCAAGTCGAGTCCGCCCAGCGTGAGCCAGGTGACCTGCGTCTCGAACGCGGCGGAGCCGCCGAGTAAGGCGTTTCCGGTCGCGTCGAACTGTGACCACATGTAGAGGCTCCCGACGACGGGGAGCAGACTGAGCACGGCCGCCAACTCGCCGGCGTGTTGTCGCGGTGCGACGAACACGACCAACGCGGCGACGAACGTGACTGCGATGAGCGCTTCGATTATCATACGAACCACCCTCCGAGGATACCGAATCCGAGAAGTAACGCCGTCAGAGCGAGGGTGATGAGCGCGGCGTAGTTGCTCACGACCCCCGTCTGGACCCGCCGGACGCGACTACCCGAAAACAGGCTGACGCTGGAGACGCCGTTTACGACGCCGTCGACGACGCCGTTGTCGAACTTGTCCGCAGCGCGCGAGACGGGTTGCGTCACGCCGGTGGCCAGCCAGACTTGGTACTCGTCTTGGTAGTAGTTGTTGAACAGCACGGTCTTGATGCCGCCGAGCTTGTCGGTGTGTTCGACCGGCTCGGGGACGTTGTACAGCGCGTACGCCAGACCAGCACCCGCGAGGGCGAGTCCGAGCGAGACGGCAGCGCCGAGCGCCACCGTCGTCGTCTCGCCGCCGATGTACGAGGAACTGTACGGGAGTATCTCTCCGTAGTGGTGCGCGTTCAGCGCGCTATAGCTCCCGTCGAGCCACTGGTGGAGGAAGTCGATTCCGTGGATGCCGAGCAGTTTCTCGACCGGGACCATGTTGACGACGCCGGCCGTCGCGGCGAGGACGCCGAGTACGGCGAGCGGTCCCTTCACGTTCCAGTGGACGCCGTGCGGGTTGCGAGCCGTTTCCGTCCGGGGTTCGCCGTGGAAGGTGAGAAACACCATCCGGAACGTGTAGAACCCGGTGAAGAAGACGGCGAGCAGGCCCATCGCGTACGCGGCCAAAAGTATCGGACTGCCGCCCAGTCCGTGGATGAGCGTCTCGTACAGCACCTCGTCTTTCGACCAGAAGCCGGCGAACGGGAAGATGCCCGCCAGAGCCAGCGAACCGGCGAGGAACGTGTAGTACGTGACGGGCATTCGGTCTTTCAGACCGCCCATGTCCCACATGTCCTCGTTGTGGTGCATCGCGATGATGACCGACCCCGCGCCGAGGAACAAGAGCGCCTTGAAGAAGGCGTGGGTCATGAGGTGGAACGTCGCGGCGACGTAGCCGCCCGCCCCGAGTCCGAGCATCATGTATCCGTACTGCGAGATGGTCGAGTACGCGAGCACCTGCTTTATCTCGCGTTTGACGACGGCCATCGTCGCCGCGAACAGCGCGGTGAAGCCGCCGACGAGCGCGATTATCGCGAGTGCCGTCGGTGAAACCGCGTAGAAGCCGTACATCCGCGCGACGAGGTAGACGCCGGCCGCCACCATCGTCGCGGCGTGGATGAGCGCGGAGACGGGCGTCGGACCCTCCATGGCGTCCGGAAGCCACGTGTGGAGGGGGAACTGCGCGGACTTCCCGACGACGCCGCCGAGAACCAGCAGTCCGACGATGGTGAACCACGTCTGCGGCGCGAAGCCGAACGTGTTGGCCTCGGCGTTGCCGGCGAGTACTTCCTCTGCGAGCACGGGGAACGCGCCCTCGCCCGCGAACTGCGCGGTACCGAACGTCGCGAACACCGCGACGACGCCGACGAGGAAGAAGTAGTCACCGAAGCGGGTGACCAAGAACGCCTTCTTCGCGGCGCTCGGCGGTCCCGGCTCGCGGAACCAAAAGCCGATGAGCAGGAACGAACACAGCCCCACCAGCTCGAAGAACATGAACGCCATGAGCAGGTTGTCGGCGACGACGAACCCGAGCATGGATGCGGTGAACAGGCCGAGCCCGGCGTAGTAGCGCGGGAGGCCCGTCTCGCCCTCGTCGTTCATGTATCCGAGACTGAAGACGTGGACCAAAAAGGCGATGAGCGTCACGATGACGAGCATCATCGCCGAGAGCGGGTCGATGAGGATGCCGAACGTGAGCGTCAGCGCGTCCTGCGCGCCGGTGGCCCACGTGTAGATGGTCGTGTCGATCGTCTGTCCCTGACTGACGGCGAAGAACGTCGCGAGCGACAGCACGAGCGAACCCGCGGTCGCCGCGATGCCCGCCAGCGCGCCGCCCTTGGGCAACCGATTGCCTACGAAGAGGGCGACGAGGAACGAGACGAACGGCAACAAGACGATTGCCGGAGTGAAATCGAGTATTCCTGCCATGTTACCACCTCATCGTCGTCGCGTCGGTGACGTCGACGCCGTCGAAGTTGCGATAGAGGACGAGGACGATGCCCAGCCCGATCGCGACTTCGGCGGCGGCGAGCGCCATCGTGAACAGCGCGAACGTCTGTCCCGTGACGTTCCCCCAGACGAAGGAGAACGCGACGAGGTTGATGTTCGCGGCGTTCAACATCAGTTCGACCGACATCAGTAACAGCAGCGCGTTGCGCCGCGTCAGGATGCCGAACAGGCCGATACAGAAGAGCGCGGCCGACAAGAGCAGGTAGTACTGCGGCGGAACCATCAGTCGTCTCCCCCCTCGTCGAACAGCTTGTTCTTCAGTCTGCGACCGCCGTCGGCCAAGAGAACCGTCTCCGTCTGTCCCTCGTCTCCCTCGTGTTTCGCGAGGTGGAGAGCGCCGTCGAGAGCCACGTCGAGCGTTATCCCCATGAGGATGAACGCGACGAGGAAGCTCTCACCGGCCACGTCTCCGAATCCGAGGTTGAACATCGCGTAGCCGATGCTGGCCGTGATGTTCGCCCCGTCCGCAAAGCCCTGCGGGTCGGGGAACGCGGCCGTGACGAACACGGCAGCCATCACGACGAACAGTGCAACAGCGGCCAGACCGGGCACCAGATGCGAGCCCAGTTTCAGTTCGGGTTTAGTTGTCATGTACGACTCACCTCCGCTTCGGTTCGCGTCAGCATCACGGCGAACGTGATGAGAATGAGGACCCCGCCCACGTAGACGAGAATCTGCATGGCTGCGAGGAACTCGGCCTGCAGCATCACGTAATGCACCGCGACGCTCAAGAGCGCGCCCCCGAGCAAGAGTGCGGAGTGCCAGATGTCCCGCACGAGGACGACGCCCAGGCTGCAGCCCACGGTGACGAGGGCGAACAGCGCGAACGCGATGGTTTCATAAACCATTGTTTGTGTCTCCTTGAGGAATCCTTTTGTAGATTTCGAGAACGCCCGAGCGCCGAACCGAACCGGTTCGTCCGCGGACGTCTACGTTCGGTGAGGCGACCCTCCGGTCACCTCACTGGTAGTCGACTTCGCCCTCTCCCTCGCCGATCCACGCGTCGCGGTCGGGATTCCGGGAGTTGAGTGGGTCGATGTCTTTGTACCACGGCACGTTCTTCAACTGCTCTTTGTTGTACACGAAGTCGTCTTTCGTGTCGGCTGTGAACTCGAAGTTCTGCGTGAGCAGTATCGCGTCGACGGGACAGACCTCCTCGCACAGGCGGCAGTAGATGCACTGCCCGATGTGGAGGTTGTACTGTTCGCCGTTTCGCTGTTCGTCTTGAACGATCTGAATCGTGTCGTTCGGACAGACGTTCTCGCACTGGCGGCACCAGATACAGCGCTCTTGGCTGAACTTGTGCACGCCGCGGAATCGCGGACTCACCTCGGGGGCGACGTCCGGATACTCGACCGTGAACGTTTGTCCGTCCAATGCGTGCTTCATCGTCGTTGCCATGCCTTTCAGAATTCCGATCATGCGAGCACCCCCACGATGATGGCCGTGAGAACCAGGTTAGCGAAGGCGAGTACGAGCATCCCCTTCCAGCCGATTTCCATGAGTTGGTCGATTCGGAGGCGCGGAATCGCCGACCGCGCCCACTGCGTGAACAGGAAGAACGCCCATATCTTGATGATGAACCAGACGATGCCCGGCAGGACCGGTCCCGCGGGACCGCCGAGGAACAGCAAGGCGACGAGTGCGCCGCCGAGGAAGATGTGGATGAACTCCCCGAGGTAGAACAGCACGAAGTAGACCGAGGAGTACTCGGTCTGGTATCCGGCGACAATCTCCGTCGGTGCCTCCGGGATGTCGAACGGGTTCCGCCCGATTTCCGCGAGGTTCGCGAGCATGAACAGCGCAAAGGCGAACGGGTTGACGAACGCGAACCACTGCGGAATCGTCACGCCCGCGACGGTCAAAAGCGGCTCCGTCTGGACGGCGACGATTTCGCTCGTCCGGAGCGTGCCGGTGAAGATGACCACGGACGCCGCCGTGACGATGAGCGGAATCTCGTACGCGATGTTCTGTGCGACGGCGCGGAGACCGCCGAGAAGCGAGTACTTGTTGTTCGACGCGTAGCCACCCATCACGAGACCGAGCGACGCGATAGAGGACGCCGCGAAGGCGAACACCAGCCCCGTCTCCGGGTCGGCCAGTTGGATGCCGTTGCCCATCGGGATGACGGCGAAGCCCAAGAGCGCCGAGAACGGAACGATTATCGGTGCCATGTCCCACGCCGGGCGGTCGACGCCCTCGGGGACGATGAGCTCTTTCGAGAGCAATCGGACGGCGTCGGCCACGATGATGAGGAGGCCGAACGGACCGATGCGGTCGACCGCGATGCGGTCGGTGAAGGCGGCGGTTATCTTCCGCTTCGCCCACGGGCCGGCGACGGCCGTCATCGCGAGCATGATGTTCGCGATGAGGAACGCCCCGATGAGTCCGCCGACGACGTCGCCGAGCAGACCCGACAGTCCGAGCGCGTTCGCTATCGTCTCGGGGAGGAGAACGGGGCCGTTCCCGCCGCCTCCACCTCCGCCTCCGCTCTGGAGTAGCACCGTCGCCGACATCAGCGGTCCACCTCGCCGAGGATGATGTCGAGGCTACCGAGGCTGGCGACCATGTCCGGGATGTACTCGCCGGTGGACATCTCCGGTAGCGTCTGGAGGTTCGAGAAGCACGGACTGCGAATCTTGAACCGAGCGGGCTTTTCCGTGCCGTCGGAGCGCATGTAGATGCCGAGTTCGCCCTTCGCGCCCTCGACGGCCCGGTATATCTCCTTGTCGTCGTCCGGGCGGAGCGTCCGCGGGACGTTCGCTTGGATGTCGCGCTCTTCTTCGGGCCAGTCTTCGAGCAGGTCGACGCACTGCTCGATTATCTTCGCGGACTCTTCGACTTCGCGCATGCGCACGAGGAGGCGCGAGTAGTTGTCGCCGCCGTCCTCCGTGACGACGTTCCAGTCGAGTTCCTCGTAGTAGCCGTAGGGGTCGTCGCGTCGCAGGTCGTAGTCGACGCCCGACCCGCGGGCGACCGGACCGGTCGCGCCGTAGGACTTTGCGACCTCTTCGGGGAGGACGCCCGTCCCGACGGTGCGCATCTGCAGAATCTCGTTCGAGGAGATCAGGTCGTGGTACTCCTCGAGGGCCGTCGGCAGGTCGTCGAGGAAGTCGCGGATGTTCTCGAAGAACTCGTCGCGGGGTTCCGGAAGGTCCCAGACGACGCCGCCGAGGCGGAAGTAGTTGAACATCATCCGCTGACCGGTGAGGTCCTCTAAGATGTTCTGCACCTTCTCGCGGTCCCGCATGGCGTACATGAAGATGGCGGTGAAGTCGCCGTAGATGTCCAGCGCGAACGTCCCCACCGCGAGCATGTGAGAGGCGATTCGGCAGAGTTCCGCGCTCATCGTTCGGATGACCTGCGCGTACTCCGGCACGTCGATGTCCGCCATATCCTCCGCGACGCGCGCGTACGCCCACTCGTTGAGCAGTCCGGCCGACGCGTAGTCCCAGCGGTCGGGGTACGGCATGATCTGGTGCCGGTAGGTCCCGTTCTGACAGAGCTGCTCCTCGCAGCGGTGGAGGTAGCCGATGTCGGGTTCGACGTCGGCTATCTGCTCGCCGTCCAGAACCGTCTTGACGTGGAGGACGCCGTGGGTCGCCGGGTGGTGCGGCCCGATGTTGAGATACATCGTGTTGCCGTCCTCGCCGCGGTGGTCCTCTTCGAGGGGGTTCGCGTGTTCTTTGAGCGTGACTATCTGCGGGCGGTCTTGGTCGTAGTCCATCGACAGCGGGTGACCCTGCCACGTCTCGGGCAGGAGGATGCGCCGCATGTCGGGATGCCCGTCGTACTGGATACCGACGAGGTCGTACGCCTCTCGTTCGTGCCAGTTCGCGGTGTCGAACACCGGCGAGGCGGTCTGGCTCCGCGGGTCGTCCTTCGAGGCGGGAACGACGACGCTGACCTCTCGCATCCGGTCGTCGTAGCTCGTGAGGTGGTAGATAGACTCGTAGCGGTCCTCGTATTCCTCGGCGGTGAGAGAAGAGAGGTGGTCGAACCCGGCCTCGTCGCGGAGTTTGAACAGGACCTCCTGTACGTCGTCGGGCCGGATGACGAAGCCCGGCGCGTTGACGTGTTCCTCCCGGTCGACGACGAGGTCCCCGAGCAGGTCGGCGATTTCGTCGCCGGTGGTCGGGACCGTCTCGACGGATTCCGCGTCTCGCTTCCGTTCCAGACTCATGGTGAATCAGCCCAGTTGTACCGCATGACGAGTTCGTCTTCGTCTATCTCCTGTGCGAGTTTGTCGACGATTTCGTCGCGCGAGAGGTCGCCGAACTGTTCGAGTTCGTACGGCTTGACCGTCACGGGCGAGGACTCGCCTTTCGCGATGCGCTCTTGGAGTTTGACGACGCCGTAGACGAGTGCTTCGGGGCGCGGCGGGCAGCCCGGAACGTGGATGTCCACCGGAATGACCTCCTCTGCGCCCTTGATGACGTTGTACCCCTCTTGGAACGGACCGCCCGAGATGGTGCACGACCCCATGCCGACGACGAACTTCGGTTCGGGCATCTGGTCGTAGACGCGCTTCATGCGCGGGGCGAACTTCGAGACGATGGTCCCCGGCACGATGATGACGTCCGCCTGTCGCGGCGACGCGCGCGGGACGCCGGACCCGAATCGGTCCAGGTCGTGTTTCACGGCGTAGGTGTGCATCATTTCGATGCTGCAGCAGGCGATACCGAACTGCAGCATGAACATCGAGGACCCGCGGACCCAGTTCATGAACTTGTCGAACTTCGTGAGGATGAACGGCGACGAGCCGAACGCCTCGCGAAGTTTCGAGTTGAACCGGTCGTCCGCACCCGTGAGGCGGGCGTCCTGCGTCTCGGTCTGTACTCTGGTGTCGTCCGTGACGAAAGGTCGGTTGTGTTCGCTACTCATGTTTGTCTCTCTGTCTTTCGACGGTTGGCAAGCGGGCTTTTGACCCACTCGACTGCGCCGTTACGCCACGCCCAGACCAGGCCGACGACGAGGATGCCGATGAAAACGAGCATCGGCAGCAACACCTGCGTCAGACTGGCGCCCTGGGACAGCGCGGACCGGTAGATGAGGGTCCACGGAAATAGGAGAACGGTTTCGATGTCGAAGACGAGAAACAGCAACGCGACCATGTAGTACTGAATATTGAACTGGACGCGAGCCGCACCCGTCGGTATCTCTCCGCTCTCGTAGGTGGCGCTCTTCCCTTGTTCCGGTACGGTCGGACGTAGCAGCGCCGACACCGCCATCATCCCAAGCGGGATGCCGACGCCGACGAGGCCCAACGCACCGATTGCGATCCATTCGCTCATACGGTAGTCTCCCTGACGTTCGTGGGTTAGAAGGCGCCCCCTATAAGCGTTGATTTTGGTTCCTCTCGCGGTTTCGGGGGGCTGACGCGCCCGATGACCCAAAAACAAGAGTAACCGCGTCTCGGGAGATTCTCCGGCCGGCTACTCTCTTGACGCGCGGAACGAATCGACGCCGAAGTCGTGGATATCGCGAGACACCGCTGCGACGCCGGAAACCAGCTCTTCGTGGTAGTCGAGGAGTCGCCGTTCTATCTCCTCGTGGCTTCGAGCGAGTATCTGCGCCGCAGAGAGCGCCGCGTTGAACGACTTGCCCGCGTCGACGGCGACGATGGGCGCGCCCGTCGGCATCCCGATGACGGAGTCGACCGATTTCTCTTGGACCGGCACGCCCACGACCGGAAGCGGATACGCCAGCGACGCGGTCATGTTCGGTAGGTCCGCGGACTTCCCGCCCGCACCGGCGACTATCACGTCGAGACCCCTCTCTGCGGCCGTCTCGCCGTAGGCGTACATGAGTTCGGGCGTCCGGTGCGCGGAGACGACGTACGTCTCGTAGGTAAAGCGCGCGTCGGGCGCGTCGTGGAAGTCGGTCTGTTCTGCAAAGCCCAGACGCGAGAGGGCGTCGTGCGCCCCCGACATCACGTCGAGGTCAGAGTCCGACCCCATGATGATACCCACGTCGGGCGTCATCTCCGGGTCGGCGTCGGCGTCTGCCTCCGCGCGGAGTCGGTCGATGAGGTCCTGTACGTCCACGTCTGCGTCTGTGTTCTCGGTCATGGTCTCGGTCGAATCTCACTCGAAGGTCAGTCCGTCTCGCAGGTCTCGCGCGCGCGAGAGCAGGTCGGTCACGTCGGCGTCGTTCGCTCCGGTGAGGGTGAGATGCCCCATCTTCCGGAGTGGGCGCACGTCGTCTTTGCCGTACCAGTGAAGCGACGCCTCCTCGGCGGAGAGAACCGACTCGACGTTGCCGAGGCGGGCCGCCCGCGTCTCTTCGACGGTGCCGAGGACGTTCGCGGAGACGGTGGGTGACCGGAGGGCGGTCGAACCGAGGGGCCACCCGAGGACGGCGCGGACGTGCTGTTCGAACTGCGAGGTGCGCGCGCCCTCGATGCTCCAGTGGCCGGAGTTGTGCGGGCGCGGGGCTATCTCGTTGACCAGAATCTCGCCGTCTCGCGTCTCGAACAGTTCGATGCCGAAGACGCCGCGACCCGAGAGCATCGAGAGGACGTCGTTCGCCACCTCGTTTGCGCGTTCGCGCACCTCGGCCGTGGTCCGGGCGGGGACGACGGTTTCGCGGAGAATCTCGGCTTCGTGGACGTTCTCTCCGGGCGGGAGCGTCCGCACCTCGCCGTCGCCTTGGACGGCGATGACGGACAGTTCCCGTTCGAAGTCGACGAACGCCTCGGCCATCGCGGGGCCGTCGAGTTCGTCCAGAGCGTCCGCCGCCTCCGACTCGTCGCGGACGGGGACGTTCCCGCGCCCGTCGTAGCCCCCGGTTCGAGCTTTCAGCATGACGCTCCCGAACTCCGAGACGGCGTCTCGAAGGTCCGCCTCGTCGTCCACGGCGCGGAACGGCGGAACGGGGACCCCCGCGTCTTCGAGGGCGCGCTTTTGCACGAGTTTGTCTTCGATGGTTCGGAGCGTCTCCGGCGAGGGATGGACGGTGAGACCGAACTCCTCTGCTACCTCCTCCAGAAGGTCCGAATCGGCGAGTTCTATCTCGAACGTCAGTGCGTCGACCCGCGAGGCGAGTTCGCGAAACGCCTCGGGGTCGTCGAAACCGCCGACGACCTGTTCTCGCGCGACCGGCGCGGCGGGACAGTCAGGAGTGGGGTCTAAGACGACCACGTCGACGCCGAGTGGGGCCGCGGCCTCCGCGAGCATGCGCCCGAGTTGGCCGCCTCCGACGACGCCGAGGGTCGGACCGGGTACGGTGACGGTCACAGTCGCTCGGTTGTGGACAAAACTGCATAAACGTTGCCGAAACGAGCGAGTGAGTATGCACGTTCGTGGCCAAGCAGAGGCCGTCGCTCCGTCAGACCGCGACCGAAGCGCTCGCCGGAGTTCCGCTCGGCCCGTCCGCCGAGCGCAGGCTTTCGGGCGCGTCCGCGTTCGTGTCGGGACCGTTCACGGCGTCGAGAGCCTCCCGGTCGATGAACACCACGACGCCGTCGTTCCAGAGGCGGAACTCGTGTTCGTACGCCTCGTAGCCGTCGAGTTCCGGTTCGACTTCGTCGCGGCTGTAATCTTTCGCGATGACGACGGGCGGGGCGTCGGCCAACGCCTCGGCGGGCGACAGCGACGGCGAACTACTCGTGACGTTCGCGCCGTGGAGTTCGAGATACCACGGAAGCGGCAGTCTGTCGTGCCACGCCGGACCCCCGGGCGGCGGCGTCCGCAGCGACGACTCGTTTTCGACGTAGAACATCTCCTCGTCGCTTCCGGGAGCCGTCGTCCCGTAGAACAACACGTCGGTGCCCTCGTTCGACTGCGCGACGGCACCGACCGTCTCCATCGTCGGCTTCAGGTCGTTCTCGGGTTGCGCCCACTGGAGGACCTGTTTGTCCTCCTCGGACGCGCTGTTGAAGTACGTCGCGTTGGCGGCGACGGCCCCGCCGAGAGACGCGAGGACGACGAGTGCCGCGAGTCCGACGCCGACGGCGTCGTCCGAAGAGAGGGCGTCCCGGCCGGACTCGAAGACGAACGCGAGACCCACCGCCGCCGGGACGGCCAACGGGACGACGGCGTGGACGACGGCCCACGGCGCTTCGATGTCGGTGGCGATGGGGTAGCCGAGAATGGAGACGAACCCCCAGTACGTCGCGAAGGCGACGAACTCGCGGTACCGGCCGCCGCGGAAGCCGTAGCGGTCGATGACGGTGCCGACGAGGGCGAACGCGATGACGCCGGGCGCGCCGTACACCATCGTCTCCAAGAAGTCGTGGAGGAAGGGGAGGTACGCGTGGTCTTGGTGGCCGCCCGACGCCCACGTGTCGGTGAACTTCTCGGCCGCGCCGACCGTTCCGGCCTCGACGACGGTCGGAAGCGTCGAAGGGGTGCCGAGCACCTGCCAGAGGTCCGGGCGCGGGGCGTAAAAGAAGAAGACGACCGCGAGAAACACGAGTAGCGAGGCGGCGAACGTCCCGCCGACGCGGAGGAGACCCCGTCGGGTGGTCCGTCCGTGCCCGCGGAGTCGCGCGGCGAGGGCGCGCGGCCACCGACCGCCGACGACGTCGCGCGTGGACTCCCCGCGGGCCGTCGCGGCGAGCAACCGGTGGTCCAAAAGGAGGAACGCCGCGCCGCCGAAACAGAGCACGTAGATGAGCGCGTTCTCCTTGGTCGTGAAGGCCAGGCCCATCGAGGCGGCCGCCGGGAAGGCGTATCGGAGCCTTCCGGTGTCGAAGCCGCGGACGGCGAATCCGAGCGCGAAAAGCGAGAACGCCGCGACGAGGACGTCGTTGCGCATGAACCGCGAGTAGTAGACCAAAAGCGGGTTCAACGCGAGGACGGCGGCTAGCGCGACCACTTCCGTCCGAGTGAGGCGTTCGCGGAACAGCCACGCCGCGAGGGGGAGCAACCCGCCGACGACTGCGACCGGAAGTCGGACGGCGAAATCGGAGGGCGGGACGACGGCGAAGAGCCAGTCGTTGACGACGGGGAGAAACGGGCCGTGGACGATAGGGCGGTAGACGTGGTAGCCGCTGTCGTGATAGCGCAGTATCCAGTAGCCGACGCGCCCCTCGTCCCAGTGCATGATGCGGCCGCCGAGAGCGACGAGTCGGAGGGCGAGTGCGGCGGCGGTGATGGCGAGGACGCCGAGGAGGACGCGAGAGTGATCGTAGCGGTGGCGACGCTCCGCTCCCGCCTTCGCCTCCGTCGGGGTCGAAGCGGACTCTTCGACCGTCGCAGACGAAGACGCGGGTGCGGACGGAGACGACGCCTCGTCCGAACTCATGGACTTTCATCTCCACTCCGAGATTACAACTCTTGTGTTTACTCGTGGGCGCTGCGACCGGTTCGTAGCCGCCGATGTAGTCGTAAACCGAGATATTCAGGAAACCTCACTGCCATCTTGATTAGTCCGCATGACAATTGTTAACGTGCCATGCAAGCGGCACGGTACCACGGACAACAGGACGTACGGGTCGAATCGATAGACGAAGACGAAGTCGGTCCGCGGGGCGTCCTCTTGGACGTGGACTCCTGCGGAATCTGCGGGACGGACCTTCACGAGTACACCGCGGGTCCGATATTCGTGCCGGACGACGAACCCCATCCGGTGACTCGCGAGCGGATGCCGATAACGATGGGTCACGAGTTCAGCGGAACCGTCGCGGAGGTTGGCCCGGAGGTCGAATCGGTCGCAGTCGGCGACGAGGTGGCGGTCAACCCGACGATATGGTGCGGCGACTGTCGGCAGTGCGAACGCGGCCGCTACCACCTCTGCGTCAACGGCGGGTTCGTCGGCCTCTCGGGCGGCGGCGGCGGATTCTCGGAGCGCGTCGTCGTAGACGAAAATCAGGCCGTTCGACTCGGCGACATCTCGCTCGAAGAGGGCGCGGTAGTCGAACCGCTGGCGGTCGGTCTCCACGCGGTTCGGCGGTCCGGCCTCCGCGCGGGCGACACCGTCACCGTCGTCGGGAGCGGTCCCATCGGACTCTCGGTCATCCAAGCGGCCCGCGCGGCGGGGGCGGGGAAGATTCTCGTCTCCGAACCGCGGCAGTCGCGGCGGGCGCGCGCCGCCGACTGCGGGGCGGACGTTCTCGTGAACCCGATGGAACGCGACTTCATCGACGCCGTGGCCGACGAAACTGACGGCGCGATGGCGGACTGCTCTTTCGAGGTTGCGGGCCTCGAAGCGACGCTCTCGGCCGCGTTGCAGTCGCTCTCGGTGCAGGGAAACTGCACCATCGTGAGCATCTGGGAGGGGGCGGTGCCGGTGAACCCGAACGACGTGGTGATGAGCGAGCGAACCGTCACGGGAACGCTCGCCTACCAGAGCGGTCCGCGCTCCGACGAGGACTTCGGCGCGGTCATCGAGATGCTCTCGCGCGGGGAGATGTCGGTCGAACCCCTCGTCACGGACCGAATCGGTCTCGACGACATCGACTCTGGGTTCCGGTCGCTGTTAGACGACGAGAGCGACCAAGTGAAGATACTCGTCAAACCGTAGCCGCGCGACTGCCCCGTCCCGGAGGCGCGTCTCCGGCCCCTTTACGCTCGGCCGCGCGTTCTGCTCGCGGGCCACTACGTTCCCCGCTCGTTTTCTGTTGCCTCGCTTCGCTCGGCGACGCTTTCTACCCGCTTCGGTAGTTCTTTTATCGCCGGAGGGAACCGAACGCGTATGGTCGCACTCGGACTGGTGGTGGCCCAGTTCAACTCCTCGGTCACCGAACAGATGGAACAGGCCGCGCGGGACGCGGCCGCGGAACGAGACGCCGACGTCGTGGACGTGCTCTACGTTCCCGGCGCGTACGACTCGCCGTTGGCCGCGGACAGACTCGCCCGGAGACAGGACGTCGAAGCCGTCGCCGTCGTCGGCGCTATCGTCACCGGCGACACGGACCACGATAGGGTCATCGCCGACGCGGCGGCGCAGGGACTCACGGACGTCAGCGTAGACCGCGACGTACCCGTCACGTTCGGCGTCTCCGGCCCCGGACAGAGCGGCGCCGAAGCCAGAGAACGCGTCGGGAAAGGTGCGGAAGCGGTAAACGCCGCGGTCGATATGGTGGAGGTGTTAGCATGAGCGACTTCGACTTCGCCGACCGCGTAGAACGTGTCGAACCGAGCGCGACGCTCGCGATAAGCAACCTCGCGAGCGAACTGGAAGCCGACGGTATCGACGTCGTCGACCTCTCGGTCGGCGAACCCGACTTCCCCACCCCGCAGAACGTCGTCGAGGCCGGTCAGGACGCGATGGCGTCCGGACACACCGGCTACACCTCCTCGAACGGCGTCCCCGAACTCCGCGAGGCCATCGCCGAGAAACTCCGCGGCGACGGCATCGACTGCACGTCGGACAACGTCATCGTCACGCCGGGCGGCAAGCAGGCCCTCTTCGAGACGTTCCAGTCGCTCATCGACGACGGCGACGAAGTCGCTCTCTTGGACCCCGCGTGGGTGTCCTACGAGGCGATGGTCAAGCTCTCGGGAGGCTCTCTGAACCGCGTGGACCTCGCGCCCTACGACTTCCAACTCGAACCCGCCTTAGACGACCTGAGCGAGGCCGTCTCCGACGACACCGAACTGCTCGTCGTCAACTCCCCGTCGAACCCGACGGGTGCGGTCTACTCGGACGAGGCACTCGAAGGCGTCCGTGACCTCGCCGTCGAACACGACATCAAAGTCATCTCCGACGAGATATACGAGCAGATAACGTACGGCGTCGAACAGACGAGTCTCGCGTCGCTCGACGGGATGGGAGACCGCACGATAACGATAAACGGCTTCTCGAAGGCGTACTCGATGACCGGATGGCGTCTCGGCTACCTCTGTGCGCCCGAGGAACTCGTCTCCCAAGCCGCGAAACTCCACTCGCACTCGGTCTCCTGTGCGGTCAACTTCGTCCAGCGCGCGGGTATCGAGGCCATCACCGACACCGACGACGCCGTCACCGAGATGCGCGACGCCTTCCGCGAACGCCGCGACATGCTCGTCGACCTCTTCGCCGAACACGACGTGGACGTGCCCGTCGGCGACGGCGCGTTCTACATGATGATTCCCGTCGACGAGGACGACCAAGCCTGGTGCGAGGGCGCGATAGAGGACGCCCACGTCGCCACCGTCCCCGGAAGCGCGTTCGGGTCGCCCGGCTACGCCCGCATCTCCTACGCGGCCAGCGAGGAACGCCTCCGCGAGGCGGTGGACCGACTCGCGACGCACGGCTACATCTAACTCGACGACGTCGGGGGTCTTTCGGCTCTCTTCTCGTCTCCGACCCCCTGAATTATGCCGCGTGCCATCGATTAGCGCGGTACGATGCGCGCAGCAGTGTTCACCGACCACGGAGAACCGCTCGAAATCAGAGACGTCGCGGAACCGCGCCCCGACCCGACGGGGGTGGTGGTAGAGACCGACGTCTGCGGCATCTGCCGGAGCGACTGGCACGCGTGGCAGGGCGACCCGGTCTGGAAGTCGCGGGGGTTACCGGAGGGGCACGTTCTCGGTCACGAACCCGCGGGCGTCGTCGTGGACGTCGGCGAGGAGGTCGAACACGTCCGCGAGGGCGACCGGGTCACCGTCCCGTTCAACCTCGCCGACGGGACCTGCCCCTCCTGTCGAAACGCCCACTCGAACACCTGCGACAACCGGATTCCGCTCGGACTCGCCCCCGAATCGAAGGGCGCGTTCGCCGAGCAGTTTCACGTCCCGTGGGCCGACTTCAACGTCGTTCCCCTCCCCGACGGCGTCTCGCAGGTAGAGATGGCGGGCATGGGCTGTCGGTTCATGACCTCCTTTCACGGACTCGTCCATCGGGCCGACGTCACCGCGGGCGACTGGGTCGCGGTCCACGGATGCGGCGGCGTCGGACTCTCAGCGGTCCACGTCGCCGACGCCCTCGGCGCGAACGTCGTCGCCGTCGACCTGTTCGACGAGAAACTGGCGTTCGCCGAGGAGCTAGGTGCCGTCGAGACCGTGAACGCGGAGGCGGTCGCGGACGTTCCCGACGAGGTGGCCGCGATAACGAACGGCGGCGCGGACGTCTCCGTGGACGCACTCGGCATCGCGGAGACCTGCCGGAACTCGGTGCGCTGTCTCCGAAACCACGGTCAACACGTCCAGATCGGTCTCACGTCGAGCGACGAGGGCGGCGAGGTGCCGCTTCCGACAGACAGGATGGTTCTCGGCGAGATAGACTTCCTCGGCGCGGTCGGGATGCCGCGCCCCCGCTACGACGAAATCTTCCGGATGATAGAACACGGGAAACTCGACCCGGCGGCGGTGGTCTCAGAGCGGGTCTCTCTCGAAGAGGTCCCGGAGACGCTCGACTCGATGACGGACTTCGGGACGACCGGCATCCCCGTGGTCGAGTTCTGACGGCGAACGGGGGAGCGCGGGACCGCAGAGCGTCACTTCCGTAACGCCTCGACGGGCGTCTCGTTTGCGGCCTTCCACGCGGGGTACAGACCGCTGAGAACGCTCGTCACGAGGGCGAACACCACCGCGAGGACGATGTACAGCAGGTTCGTCGGGTCGAACGTCAACAGGGGGTTAGAGAGGACGACCTGATTCAACACGAGTCCGGCCCCGACGGCGAGAATCGCCCCGAGGACGCCGCCGACGCCCCCGAGCAGAGCCGCCTCGGCGAGAATCATGCGGACCACGTCGAGTTTCTGGACGCCGACGGCCCGGAGGACGCCGATTTCCTGTCTCCGTTCGACGGTGCTCATGAGCATGACGTTGAGGATGCTGACCCCCGCGACGACGAGGGAGATAGAGCCGATACCGATGAGGAAGGCGTTGAGGATGCCGAAGAACTGGCCGATTCCCTCGGTGATGCTCTGTAACTCGAACACCGAAACCTTCTCTTCGCGTTCGTTCAGCGTCTCGCGGACGGCCACCGCCGTCTGGTTCGCGGCGGCCCCCGACGGCGACTTGACGACGACCTGCGAGTAGCCCGACCCCTCGAAGTCCTCGGCGGGGACGATAATCGCGTTGTTCGGGCTCAAAAGCGAGATGCCGCCCTGCTCTTCGAGGACGGCCGTGACGCGGTACGTCCGGTCGTCGACGGTGATGCTGTTCCCGGCTTCGAGGTCGAACCGCTCTGCGAGCGACGACCCGACGAGCGCGCCCTGTCTGAGACGGTCGGGGACGCGCCCGTCCGACGCCGCGTAGAGCGACCCCGGGTTCGATATGCCGTACGTCGTCACTATCGACTGTTCGCGCCCGCGAGAGACCGTACTGCTCCGCTGTCGGACAGGGACCACCGCCGCGTCGTCGTCGGCGACGCGGCGTATCTCGGTCACGTCGCGGTCGGTGAGTTCGTCGAACCCCTCTTGGGTGTTCGGCGAGATGGAAATCTCGTTGCCGATGTCGCCGAGTTCCTGTGTCGCCCCCGCGCGAAGCGTCGTGCCGAACATGCCGAGCGAAGCGATGGCGAGGACGCCGATGATGATACCCAACGCCGCGAGCCCCGACCGGAGCCGGTTTCGAGAGAGGTTGCGCCGAGCCATCAACAGCGCGGGGAACCGACGGTAGAGTTCGTCTATCCGGCTCATGTCGTGAACTCCTCCGTCGCCTCCTCGGTGAGGCGTCCGTCCACCAAGTTCACCACCCGGTCGGCGTACTGCCGGAGTTGGTCGTCGTGCGTGACGGCGATGACGGCCACGTCCGCTTCGACTTTGAGTTCGGTGAACAGTTCGAGCACGTCGCGCCCGGTGTCGCGGTCTAAGTTCCCCGTCGGTTCGTCCGCAAGCAGGATGCGCGGTTCGTTGATGAGAGCGCGCGCGACGGCGACGCGTTGCTTTTGGCCGCCCGAGAGCTGGTCGGGCCGGTGGTGGAGTCGTTCGCCGAGGCCGACCCGTTCGAGCAGCTCCGACGCCCGCTGTCTGGCCGTCGGGTCGTTTCCGAACAGGGTGGGCACTTCGACGTTCTCGACGGCCGAAAGCGTCGGAATCAGATGGAAGTTCTGGAAGATGAAGCCGATAGAGCGCTTCCGTTCGCGCGTCATCTCCTCGTCCGAGAGGTCGGTCACGTCTCGCCCGTCGAGGCTGACGACGCCCTCGGTGGGCACGTCGAGCAGGCCCAAGACGTTGAGCATCGTGGACTTCCCGCTCCCGGACGGTCCCATCACGGCGACGAACTCGCCGGGTTCGGCCGCGAAATCGACCGCTTTCAGCGCTTCGACGGTTTCGGTCCCGCTCTCGTAGCGCTTCCAGACGTCTTCGAGTTCGATTATCGGCATCGGTTCACCGCCGTCTGTACGCGTACGTTCCGAGGCCGACGATGACGAGCAACGCGACGACACCGGCGACGAGAAGCGGCGTCCCGAGCGAGGAACTCTCGTCGGTCGTCCCGGCGGGTTGGAGGTCGCGCACGTCTACCTCGGTGCGTTCCGTCCGGCGTTGGCCGTCCGAGAGATAGGTCACCTCTATCGGAACCGAACTCACGCTCTCGCCGATGTCCGCGTAGAGGTCGAACGAGACGAAGTCGCTCGGCGGTATCGACCCGACGAAGTACTCGCGGTTGGGCCGCGCGGGTGTGACGTTCTCCGCGGGGACGACGCGGACGACGACGCTATCGACCTGCGAGAGGCCGACGTTGCTCGTGCTGCCGGAGATGTGGAGTCGGCCGTCCTCCATCTCGTAGTCGATGCCCGTGAGTTCGACCGCGCCTGGGTTCGAGGCGTAGTCGAGCCTCGTCGTCGTCTCGCTCTCTCGCCCGCCCGTCTCGTATCTGACGCGCACGTCGAGGGGGCCGCCGGAGACGTTCGAGACGTTGAACTGCGTCGTCGTGGACGACCCCGCACCGACGGTCCCGAGGGGGCGTCTGAAGAGGACAGTCCCGTTTCGGACACCCTCGACGACGGCGTCCTCCGCGCGGGCGTTGCCGACGTTCGACACGTCGACGGCGATGGGCGGGGACGACCCGGACCCGACGACGCTCGCGTCGACCCGGACGTCGTCGCGGAGGGGGTCAGAGCGGAGGGTCCGCGTCTCGGAAACGGAGCGCGTGTTTCCGCCCTGCGTCGTGTACTGGAGGCGCGCTTCGAGTCGTGACCGCTCGGCCGAGGGCGTGACCGAGAAGTTGAACGTGCGCGACTCGCCGCTCGCGAGCGTCGGGAGGACGCGCGTCGTGTTCTCGACGGCGGCGTCGGTGCCGTTCAGCGACAGCCTGAGGTTTCGAACCGGCGCGTCCTCGCCGTTGGCGGCGGTCACTTCGACCGTCTTCGTCGCTCCGACGACGCCGTCTCCGGCGTCGATGCCGACCTGCGGTCCGCCCTCTCTGACGGTGACGACGACGGGGTACTGGAGGCGGACGAACTCGCCGTCGCTCCGAGCGACCACGAACACGCGGAGTTCGCGCGTCCCGGGGTCGTCGAACGACGCCGTCAGCGGAACGGTCATCTCCGACCCCGCCGGGAGGGTGCCGAGGTTCTCGACGCGGGCGACGTCGTTCGTTCCGCCGCGGGGACGGACGTAGACGTCGGTAATCTCGAACGACGTCCCGTTTTGGTCGCTGTTTCGGACCGTCGTCGAGATAGTGAACCGCTCGCCGGGAGCCGGTTGGTCGGGCGACACCGTGACGTTCGTGACGAAGGCGTTCGCCGGAGCACCGTCCGCCAGTCCGACGCCCGCCACCGCCGAGGCGAGGACGACTGCCGTCAAAAGGAGGGCTCGCTTCATGTAATCTCACTCAAACTTCCACAGGATGGGTGAAAAGAGTACCGTCGTAATCCATAGACTGTAGCGCCCTCGCTCCGGCGAGCCGTCGCCCCGTCTTCGGTTCTCGGTGCGTGCGTACGCGCGAGTTTTTATGCCACCGCGGGACCAGACACGGACGATGCACGTCCGGGACCTCCCCCTGCCGGACCGAATACGGGCCCACTACGAGTCGAACGGCATCGAGAAACTCTACCCTCCGCAGGCCGCCGCGGTGGAGGCGGGCGTCACCGAGGGTGCCCGTCTCGTCGCCGCCATTCCCACCGCCTCGGGGAAGACGTTCATCGCCGAACTGGCGATGCTCACCGCCGACGGCCCCGCGTTGTACATCGTCCCCCTGCGCGCACTCGCCCGCGAGAAGTACGAGACGTTCGACGAACTGCCCGGCGTCAGCGTCGGCATCTCGACGGGCGACTTCGATTCGCCGGCCGAGGACCTGGGCGAAAACGACGTCGTCGTCGCCACCTCCGAGAAGGTGGACTCGGCCATCCGAAACGGCGCGTCGTGGGTGTCGAAGTTGGCCTGCGTCGTCGTCGACGAGGTGCACCTCCTCGGGTCCGACGGGCGCGGGCCGACGCTCGAAGTGACTCTCGCCACCCTGCAACGGCGCGCGCCCGGCGTCCAGATAGTCGCGCTCTCCGCGACGGTGGCCAACCCGGAAGACATCGCGGCGTGGTTGGACGCCGAACTCGTCGAGACGACGTGGCGGCCCGTCTCGCTTCGGACCGGCGTCTACGCCGACGGTTCCGTCGAGTTCGACGACGGCTCGACGCTCGACTGTCCGCCCGAAGACGCCGGGCCGAACGACGACGAGGACACGGAGGCCACCGCCGCACTCGTCGCCGACGCCGTCGAGAACGGTGGGCAGAGCCTCGCGTTCGTCCGGTCGCGCCGCGAGGCCGAATCGCTCGCCGAACGCCTCGCGCGGGAGGAACTCGTCTCCCGCCCGGAGACGGCCGACGCCGTCGCCGAGTTGGACGGAACGGAGACGGGCGAGAGACTCGCAGAGTGCGTCGAAAACGGCGTGGCGTTCCACCACGCCGGACTCCGGACGGGTCACCGCGCACTCGTCGAGTCGGCGTTCCGCGACCGGAAACTGAAGGTCATCTGCGCGACGCCGACGCTGGCGGCGGGCGTCAACGTCCCCGCGCGGCGCGTCGTCGTTCGCGACCAAAAGCGCTACACCGGCGAGGAGATGGCGTGGCTCCCCGTCCTCGAAGTCCACCAGATGTGCGGGCGGGCGGGGCGTCCCCACCTCGACCCGTACGGCGAGGCGGTTCTCGTCGGAAACGACCGGTCCGAAGCGGAACTGTGGGACCGGTACGTCGAGGCGGGACCGGAGGCGGTGGAGTCGAAACTCGCCGCCCCCGACGCGCTTCGCACGCACGTTCTCTCCGTCGTCGCGTCGGGCTTCGCCGACTCGAAATCCGGCGTGTTGGACCTGCTGGACGCCTCCTTTTTCGCCCACCAGTCGCCCGACGTGGACCTCTCGGGAGTCGTCGACGGGGTGGCGACCGAACTCGCCGAGATGGCGATGCTGAGCGTCGAAGGAGACGCGCTCGCGGCGACGACGCTCGGCGAACAGGTGTCCCGCCAGTACGTCCGCCCGGAGACGGGTGCGCGCCTCGTCGCGGGCATCCGCGCCGCAGAGCAGATGGCCGACGACCACGTGACGGCTCTGACGGCGCTCGAAATCGTCTGCGACACGCCGGACATGTACGGGACGTACCTCGGCAACAGAGAGCGCGCGGCGATGTACCGCTTTGCCACCCGCCACGCCGCGGAGTTCACCACGGACATGAACGGGACGGACGACTTCGAGCAGTGGTTGAGCGCGGTCAAACTCGCGCGCATCCTCCGCGAGTGGGTCGACGGCGAGTCCGTCGAGGCCATCGTCGAGAACTACCGCATCGGGCCGGGCGACGTAGAATCGCGCGTCGAACGCGCCGAGTGGCTTCTCGGGGCCGCGGACGCCGTCGCGAGCGTCGTGGACGCCGACCTGACCGTGTTCCGCGACGTTCGGTCGCGACTCTGAACGCCCCTGCTCGACGCTCGTCCTGAGAGATAATGCCGAGATAAACCGGACGGTAGCGTTTCTAACGCCGTGAGAATCACCGTCTGTTTATAAGCTAATACCGAGCGTCAGTACAGTTGTAAGAGGGACAATATTATGGCAACTTCAACCACCACTCAACTCAGCAACACCTTCGAGAGCACCCTCGGCGGCGTGACGGTTCGCGGACGCGCCCACTCGCTCAGCGCGTGGTTCGTCCTCGCCCTCCGCCTCATGATGGGTGTCGCGTTCACCTGGGCGGGCGTAGAGAAGATCATCAACCCGTTCAACGCGCAGGGCTACCTCGTCGGCGCCACCGCGGCCAACGGAAGCCCCGCCGCGGACCTGTTCGTCGCGATGGGCAACACTCCCTGGTTCGTCGGCTTCCTGAACGTCGCCGTCCCGTGGGGTGAACTGTTCATCGGCCTCGGACTGATCGTGGGCCTCATGACCCGCCTCGCGGCGTTCTGGGGTGCGTTCATGATGTTCATGTTCTACCTCGGAAACTGGGACATCACCCACGGCGTCATCAACGGGGACTTCGCGTACATGCTCGTCTTCCTCGCCGTCGCGGCGTTCGGCGCGGGCCGCATCCTCGGCCTCGACACCCTCGTCGAGAACTACGACGTCGGCGGACAGACCCTGATCGAGAAGTACCCCGCTCTCGACTACGTCCTCGGCTGAGACGGCCGCCGAGAGTGGTGGGTAACCTCTCTTTTGCGGTACTCGACCAACGAAAACGAACTGCTCCGATTTTCCCGACCACTTCCCGCGCGACGGCGACGTTCGGCGCGCCGCGTACGGTCGATTTCCGTCGATTCCTCACTCGACGTACAGCGAGTAGGTGATGACCGCGAACCCGATGAACGTCAGGGTGGCGTCGATGAGGACGCCCAACGCCAGCGGGATGTCGAGGAACGTGTCGAAGACGCCGGCGAGCAACGCGCCGAACGTGACGATGCTGAACCCGACGGTCAACGCTCGGAGCGCCGGTGAGTTCGTACTGCGGTACGCCTTGTAGCTGAAGTAGGTGATGAGCCCTCCGAGGACGAGGATACCCGTCTTGACGATGATGAGGGCGGTCGTAACGGTGGGGGATGCGGTGGTGTGTGGCATTATGTCTCCTTTCTGACGGCGGTCCAGATATCCGCGAGGTTTTTGTCCGGGGAACGCTCGGTCCGCGCGATGTCGACCGAGAGGCGTCGCTCCTCCGTGAGCAGTATTTTGACCTCCTCGAACGCCACCTCGTACGTGGTGGCGTGGTGGCCGTCCGACCGAATCTCCGTCCCTTCGAGCAGCAGGTCGGCGTCGGTGAGGAGGTCTAACTTACGATACGTAGTCGAGAGGGGGATCTCGCAGGTGTCGGATATCTCGCTCGCCGTCATGGGTTCGTCCAGCGTTCTGATGATGTCTCTGGCGTCCGCGTCGTCCAACGCATCGAGGATGGAACCGAGTTCGGTCGGTTCGGCCGCGGACTGCTCGCGTGCCATTAAGTGGGCGTCGTCAGCCGAGGATATTAACGGTCGGGGATATCGATCCCGTCGCGACGCCGCGTTGGCTCCGTTTCTCGGCTCTCTCTGACGACGAAACGTAGTTCTCGACCCGCCGGATTATGGGGGGTTCTGCCGGAGAGAGCCGTCGTCGCCCCCGGATATCCGACGGACCATCTCGTCGGTATCGGCCGCGGAGACGCGCGCGGACCTGACGGCCGGGTTCAGAGCCCCTCGCACACCCGTTCTCCGCTCACCACTTCGGGGACGACGACTTCGTCCGCACCGACTCGCCGGGCGAGGGCTTCGTCCATCTCGTCGCCCGCGCGGACGACGATTTCGACCGTGGGCGCGAGTTGACTCGCCGTGACGGCGATTTGGACGTTCGCGCTCGTGTCGTCTATGGCCCCGACGACGGTGGCCGCCCGCCCGACGCCCGCGTCCGAGAGGGTGTTCTCCCGACGCGCGTCGCCGGTGAGTGCGAGTGTCCCGTCGTCGAGTGCTCGCTGGTACTGCGACTCCTGTCGTTCGACGATTACCACGTCCCTGCCCCTCGCGCGGAGGCGGTTGGCGATTGTCTTCCCGAAGGTTCCGTAGCCGCAGATGATCACGTGCCCGTCCAACTCGTCGATTCGTTGTTCTACGTGCATATATCCGAGTTCCTCTCGAATCCGCCCGCCGAACGCCGCCGAGAACACCGTCTCGCCGGTCCACAGTCCGGTCACGACGAGTCCGGAGAGAACCACGATGGCGTACGATTTCACGAGCGTCGCCGGTCCGTCGTGGGCCCGAAAGTGGAGTTCGATACTGGTGGGGTCGAGGAGCCAAAACAACGCGTCTACGACGCCGACGCCGCCGAGAGTGCTGAATCCGGCGACGCCCGCGGCGACGACGGCCGCGAACGCCACGACCGGTCGGAGCAGACGACGCAGTAACGGACGCCGGGTGACCGCTCCGACGCGTCCGTTCGAGGCGGTCATCTCCCCGCCCCGACGCGAGTCTCACAACCCAGTTCCTCCGAACGGGTCACCCGCCGGTCGGCGACGGACGCCTCTCGCGACCCGTTCGGGAGACGAGTGGAAGTCGTCGCGGGCGGTGCCCGAAAAGGATCTTTGGTTTCGAACGCTCTCACGCCACCTCGAAGACGTATGAGTCGTATTACTCTTTCCAACTAGCATATCGTCACGATATAAGGTACTATTACGGAAACTACGTCTATTTTTGTTCGACGTTACGGAGCGGGGCGTTCACTCCGCGCTCTCGCGAACCTCCGCCGCGACGCGCCGAATCGTCTCGTACTCGTCGTCGCGGTAGGCGACGAACCGCACGTCCGACAGCGACGACGGTTCGTAGTCGGCTATCTCTCGGGCGATGACGCGCGCGCCCTCTTCGAGCGGAAAACCGGCGACGCCGCATCCGAGTGCCGGGAGCGCGAGCGACGAACAGCCGAGTTCGTCGGCGCGTTCGAGGCTGTTTCGGGTGGCGTCGCGGATGCTCTCTTCGGTCGCTTCGCCGTCGCCGTAGTGCGGCATCGCGGCGGCGTGGATGACGTGTTCGGCGTCCAACTCGTACGGTTTCGTGACGGCTACCTCCCCGAGTTCCACGGGACCGTTCCGAACCGCCGCGTCGTTCAACGCCTCGCCGCCCTCCCGGCGGAGAGCGCCCGCGACGCCCGACCCCATCCGAAGGCTCGTCCCCGCGGCGTTGACTAGCGCGTCCGCCGACTGCTGGGTGATGTCTCCGTGGACGACGGTGAAATCCATAGCGGGTGTACGAACCGACGGACGAAAAATGTCGGTGTAGTTCGAGGTCCGATGCCGTCGGGACGGTCCGACCGACCGAACGGTTCTTGCCGTCGCACGCCCGGCCACCTCTATGGACGACCACGGCGACTCCGAACCACCCGCGGACGCGGCCGGACGCGACGCCGAACCGACGCTCGACGACCTCGCGGCGGTGGCGACGCGGGCCGTCCGCGCGGGCGGCGACTATCTCCGAGACGCCTTTCGCGACGGCGCACTCGACGCGGAGTACGAGAGAGACGACGTGAAAGCCGTCGCGGACCGGAACGCCGAAGAACGCGTCCGGGCCGTCCTCCGGGAGTCGTTCGCAGACCACGCGTTTCACGGCGAGGAGTCCGGACGCGACGGTGAACACCGGTATCGGTGGGTCGTCGACCCCCTCGACGGGACGAACAACTTCGCCGCGGGACTGCCCGCTTTCGCCACCGCCGTCTGCCTCCTCAGAGACGGCGACCCGGTCGTCTCCGCCATCTACGAACCGCTGCCGGACTCGCTGTACGTCGCCCGCCGCGGCGAGGGCGCGACGGTCGACGGCGAACGCCTCCTCGCCGGGAGCGACGTACCGCTCGAACGCGGCACCGTCTCTTTGGTCCTCGGCCTCTCTGCGGTTCGGGACCCGGAACTATCCGCGCTCGGCGACCGAATCGAGGCGGCCCTCGAAGACCGGTGCAAGCGCGTCGTCGAGACGTGGTCGCCCTGCGTGGACTGGGGTCTCTTGGCCCGCGGCGGCATCGAGGGAATCGTCTGTCTCCGCCCCGACATCTACGAACAGTACGCGGGCGAACTCCTCGCCGCCGAGAGCGGCGTTCGTTCGCGGGGAAGCGGCGACGAGGGCCTGTACGTCGGCGCGGGCGACGACGCGACGCTGTCGGAACTGGTCGAAGCGGTCGACTCCGTCCGCTGATATCGCCCGCGGAGGGGACGAGGCGGCCGATTACGGCTGGAGGTTCATCGCCTCGGCCCGTTCTGCGGCGAGGTTCGCTATCTCCTCTACGCTCGCGCCCGACTGGTCTGCGAGCACCCGCGTCAACATCCCGAGTTGCTCCGTGGCCGCCTCTCTGAGTTCTCGTTCCTCGACGTCGTTTCCGAAGTAGTACTCGTTTGCGCCGTCGTCGTGGACCAATCCGAGGTATATCGAGACCGAGTCCCCTCGTTCGAGCGCCGCAATCGCTCGTTCTCGAACCTGCTCGAACTCGTCTCCGTCGGCTTCGTCTGCCATACGCCACCCGTACCGACCCCGGACACAAAACCTGACGGGGCGAGTCGAAACCCGTCGAAAACCGACAACGTTCAGGCGTCGGCGGACGGAGGCGTCGATATGGTAGTCGATACCGCCGTCACAGTACTGCACGTTCTCACCGGCGCGTTGTGGGTCGGAAGCGTCGTCTTCGTCGCGGGCGCGATTCTCCCCGCCGCCGTCGACGGCGCGTTGGACGCCGCACCCCTCGAATCGCTCTCCGGAAAACTGGTGATGTGGTCCCGCGGCGCGTCCGTCGTCACGTTCCTCACCGGCGGTCACATGGCGGGGACGAGATATACTATCGAGACGCTGACAGGAACTGGGCGAGGCCACCTCGTCCTCGCGATGCTCGGTCTGTGGTTCGTCCTCGCGGCACTCGTCGAAGTCGGCAACGGCCGCCTCTCGGACGGACTCAGAGAAAAGCGCGTCCGAGGGCCCGCCCGCGAGGCTATCGGCGTCTTCCGCGCGGCGGCGGTCGTCGGCGTCCTCCTCCTCGTCGACGCCGGTCTGTTGGCGTCCGGCGTAGCCATCTACTGACCGTACCCGTCGATATAGAGAGAACATACGACTATCGAGGATAATATATAACCAAGCCGATATTTTTAACCTCCGTGCGTCTGTATCACACGACGAGATGCCAGGGGACGACACCAGCCAGCACCTTCCGACCGACGCCCCGGTGACCATCGAACTCCGCGAGTCGGACGGGCGCATCGTCGTTCGCCGCGACACCGCACTCGGAACGTACGAACGGACCGTCGACCGATGAGTTCCGACGGCCACTCGGCCGGGAACGGGCGGAGAACGCCGATAGAGACGTCTCTCGGCGATGCGAGAACGGCGCTCCGCGCGGAACGGCGGCGGTGCGTCGACGAGAACGCCGCGTTTCGGTCGTTCTGCGCCGCCGTCGCGGACGTGCAACCGTCGGCGTCCGCGGGGTCGTCGGCCGGACCGCTCGCGGTGAAGACCGTCGGTAGAATGGCGGCATCGCCGCCTCTCTCTGCCGTTCGGAGGGCGTACGAGCGAACGGTCATGGAGGTGCCGCACTACGAGGAGGAGTACGGCGACACGTACGAAGAGAGCCTCAGAGCGGAGTTCGGCGACGACATCGCTGCCGGAGTGACCTCCGCGTCGGCGTTCTCGCCGGAACTCCGCCGCGCCGTCGTGGCCGCGGGCGAGAGCGCCGCCCGCGAACGGCGGGAGTTTCTCGACCTGTTGGACGCGGAGTTCGAGTCGCTCGACGCCGTCGAGGACGGTATCGAACGGACCGTGACCGACCTGTCGTCCCTCGACGATAGACCGCTCTCGTCCCGGTCGTTCGACGAACTCGTCGCTCTCCGAGGCGACGTTCGCGCCCTGCGAGACGAACTCGACGAACGCGCGCGAGAGCGTCAGCGGACGCTCGTGGCCCACCGCAGGACTCTCTCGGGCCTCGTCCCGAGCGTGACCGATTATCTCTACTACGACATCGACTGCGAGTACCCCGGACTGGACGCACTGGCCTCGGCGCGTCGCCTCGTGGAGACGGCGCTCTCCCGCGTCGACCGGCGTATCGCGACGACGGGCTAACCCGACGCGGGCGTTCGGTCGTAGCCACACCTATTTATTCCGCGAGGAGATATCATCGCCCATGAACGCCACCGTCGCCTCGCCCGCGTTCCGACAGTCAACCGCCGTCCGCGACGAACGATGACGCGACTGCACCCGCGCGTCCAACTGCTGTGGGCTAGCCGCGCGGCGATCACCGCGGCGATACTCGGCGGTATCGCCTTCGCCGTCGTCCGCTTTCTGGCCCCGCCGTTCCTCCCCGAGTGGACGCCGTTCGCCGTCGGCGGGGTCATCCTCGCTCTCGGCGTCGTCCTCGCCGTCGCGCGCTACCGGTCGTGGTCCTACGAGGTCAGAGACGACTCGCTGTACCTCGAACGGGGCGTGTTCACCCGCGTCCGGACGGTGGTGCCGTTCGTCCGCATCCAACACGTCGATTCGGCGCGGAACCCCACCGAACGGTTCGTCGGGCTGGCGCGAACCGTCGTCTACACCGCGGGCTCTCGCGGCGCGGACGTGACGGTTCCGGGCCTCACCTTAGAGGGCGCAGAGGAACTCCAAGAGCGATTGAAGCGACTCGCCATCCGATCTGAAGGCGAGGACGCGGTCTGAGATGCCCGAACACCGACTCTCGCCGCTCTCGGTGCCGTACCGCGTCGTCCAGAGGGGCGGGAGCATCCTCGCGTTTCTCGCGTTCATGCTCGCCACCGGCGGCGGGATGAGCCTCCCGTTCGTCGGACTCGCGGGGCCCGCCGCGCTGGTTCTCTTCGCGGGCGTCGGCGTCGCCGTGCTGTTGGCCTACGAGGTGGCGTACTACCGACTGTTCAGGTACGAACTGACGCCCGACACGCTCGATATCCACTCCGGCGTCGTTTCGCGACGGACGCGCGAGATACCGCTCCGGCGCGTTCAGAACGTCGATATCGCGCGGAACGTCGTCCAGAGAGCGGTCGGTATCGCGGTGGTGAACTTCGAGACGGCGGGCGGAAGCGGAACGGAAGCACAGCTCAGGTTCGTCTCCTTCGAGGAGGCAAAGCGCCTCCAGCGAGAACTCCCGCGCCTCAAGCGCGGCGACGACGTCGCGGAGGAGACGCAGACGCCCTCCGAGGAGATGTTCGCCCTCGACGACCGGGAGCTGGCGCTTTTGGGAGCACTCTCGTTCGACTTCCGCCTCCCCGGTGCGGTGTTCATCTTCGCCTCCGGGTCGGTGCCGTTCGTCACGTCGCTTCTCCCCGACTCGTTCGGATTTCCCACCGCAATCGTCGGGATGGTCGTCCTCGTCGTCGCCGCGGTTCTCGTCTCGTGGCTCGCCGGAGCGACTGTGGCCGTGGTGAACTACTACGGTTTCCGCCTCGTGCGGTCCGGAGAGGAACTCCAGTACGAACGCGGGTTGCTCCAGCGATACGACGGGTCGATACCGTTCGACAAGGTACAGACGCTGACGATAACGGACAACCCGCTGAAGCGGTGGGCGGGCTACGCGACGCTCCTCATCGAGACGGCGGGCCACGGCCCGGGCGGCAACGAGAACGGGCAGGGGTCCGAGGCGGCTGTCCCCTTCGCGAGCCGCGACCGAATCGAATCGCTCGTCAACGACATCGAACACGTCGGGTCCCCGGAGTTCGAACGCCCGCCGAAGCGAACCCGGCGGCGCTACGCCGCGCGGTATCTCATCGCGTTCTCTATCGTCACGGGCGCGCTGTACGCCGCGAACGCCGTCCTCGGCGGGGTTCCGTGGTACTGGACCGCCATCGTCCTGCCGGCGATTCCCGTCGCCGCACACTACAAGTGGAAACACCGGGGCGTCTGGCTCGGACCGGACCACGTCGTCACCCGAAACGGCGTTTTGAAGCGCGAGACCAAGGTGGTCCCCTACTACCGCATCCAGACGGTCATCGACAGCCGGACGGTGTTTCAGCGTCGCCTCCGCCTCGCGACGGTCACTATCGACACCGCGGGGTCGCTCTCTATCGGCGGGAGCGACGCCGCCGCAGTCGATATAGACGCCGCCGCGGCGGACCGCCTCCGCGACGAACTCGACCAGCGATTGCTGGCCGCGCGCGCCGCGAGACGTTCCGACCGTCGCCGCCGCGCGTCAGAGGCGCAGAGCGAGACGCCCCGCCGAGACGCCGGTGACGGCCGCGGAGACGGTACAACGGCGACCGACGACGAGGGTTCCTCGGTCGCCCCGAGTGAGACGCGGGACGACAGGTAGGCAGCGCGCCGAAGTACCTCTCTTCGTCAGTCGGTGTCCGTGTCGTCGCAACCGAAAGAGGATCCGAGAAAGTGGAATCCGTGGCTCCGGACGAGGCGTCGGGACGGCCCGACGAGTTCGAGGCGGATTCGCTCGGGTCAGTCGTCCGCGACCGTGGGAACGCTCGTCGCCTCCGGGCGGACTCCGGGCCGAACGGACGTCGGCGTCCACTCCAGGCCGTCCTCGTAGTGGAACGCGCGGTGGTCCTGGGTCGGGTCGACGACCGTCAGCGAGAGCCAGTCGTTGTCCAGCAGTGTGGTCAACTCCTCGTGGTCGGCCAAGACGCCGGTGACGCGCTGGACCGGCGCGTGGACGACCGTCGAGAGACGAAGCGGCTGATGGTACGGTTCGTCGTCGTCGACCATCAGCGACTGAAGAGGGAGACCGGTCATCAGGTCGCCGCCGTTGCCCTGATGGACGCCGATGTTACCGACGGGGTTTTGGGTCACCTTCGACCCGCCGCCGTAGACGGCGTTGTCGACCGTCGAGAAGTAGTACTGGGTGTTGATCCACTGGGTGACGACCATGGGGCCCGTGAGGATGGCTTCCAGCGCGTCGCCGTCGGGGTCGGTCGACCAGTCGTACGAGTGGAGGAAGGCGCGCCCGTCGAGGTCGAGGTCGCTCGTGAGTTCGCGGGGGCCGACGACGAAGCTGGCGTTACCGGCCAGTCCCCACTCGGGACGTGTCTCGGCCCAGTCGGCGGCGCGACGTTCCGTCTCACTCACGCCCACCGATCCCTCGGCGCCCATCGACTCGGCGCGCTCGGCAGTCGCGTTCTCGCGAGCGGTGGCGAGGTCCGCGCGCAACTGGTCGATTTCTCCGGCGTGGCTCTCGGGTACGTCGCCGTCGTATAGTTCGATCTCGTCAGTCGTCGTGTTGTGTTCGCCGGCGAGGAAGACGGTGTCGTCGGGGATGTCGAAACCGCGTTCGCGCAGCGCCGTCTTGACCTCGGTGTCGTTGCAAATCGTCGCGAGGACGCGGGCGTTCGGGCCGCCGGGGTTGCCGGCGCAGGCACCACAGTCCAAACTCGAGTCGTAGGGGTTGTTCGCCGTCTCGCTCGCGTGGCCGGTGAAAACGACGAGACGACTGAACTCTTGCCAGCCCATCAACTCGAAGGCGGTAGCGGCGTACTCGACTTTCTCCTCGTGGGTCAGTCCCACCGGGAGATCACCGGCGTAGGAGTTCTGGTAGTGGACAACCTGCTCGCAGAACTCGTGGTCGTCGGGCACCGCGTCACCGGCGGTGTCGAACAGGTCGTGGACGCGGCCGGGGACGAGCGTGCGGGCCGCAAGCGCCAGGCCGTACCCGCTGCCGGCGTTCTCGACGAAGCCGAAGGCGGTGGCAGGGTTCTTTCTCAGCGTCTTGACGACCTCGCTCGCGGCTTCGCGGATGCTCGACCAACGATCGTGTCTCGCCTGCGTGTGCTTATCGGTCGGAATCTCGGTTACGCGGTGCTGTGGGTCGAGTATCGGCGGGCAGGCATCGACCGACACCTCAGCATCGTATCCCTGGTACTCCATCGGAACACCGAAGAAACCGGCGTAGCCGTGGGTTTCGTAATCGCCCGTGGCTTCGATGTGGCGGCGGACGAGCTCCGAACGAGTGTCGATACAGAAGACCAGTTGTGCGTCCGAGCGACCCGACGGCTCGCTCTCGGCGAGCGACCGGCTCTCGGCGGCGACGCTCTCGACGACTTCGGTGCGGTAACTCGCCTCCCAGGCGTTCAGGAACGCTTCGGCGAGTTCGTCGGCCGTGTCAACCTCGGTTCTGTCGTGGCTGGTCGAGGGTTCGATCGCGACGCCGAAGCTGTCGAGCAACGAGAGGCGGGCCGCGAGATAGCCCGCAAGCGTGATGGGGTGGGCCGACTGCCACGCGCCCTCGCCGTCGGCGCGCTGCTTGATGAAGCCGGTCCAGCCGGGGAGCGCGGCCAGTTGCTCCTCGAAGACAGGCACCCACTGACTCTCCGGATACGGCTCCAGAACGGCCTCGATGGCCTCGATTGGCGTTTCGGGCAGAGCAGCGACGGCCCCTTCGTCGGGGATTTCGCTGTCGTACTCGGCCACCTCACGGAAGGCAGTGTAGAACCCGGCGTCGCGGTTCGGCATCGACCACTCGGCGGAGCCCTCGTCGAGAAAGCCCGACAGCCACTTCGTCAGTACGTGGTCGACACGCTCGGTGTCGGCGTCTTTCGTCTCCGGATCGACGGCGGTGTCCATGCGCTCGAGCAGCATCTTCGGGTCGGCCTCGTAGCCGCGTTCGGCGAGTTCAGATTCGAGCAGTTCGTGGTCGATCTGGCCGCCGTCGAGCGCTGCTTGGAACGTCTCCGGACTGGGGTAGCCGCGACCACCGAGCAGGTCGGCCGCCTGCGTCACCGCCTCGCCGAACGGCAGGTCTTCGAATCCCGAGAGGGGGTTGGCCGTCACGAACGAGTGGATCGGCCAGACCGCTCCGACGACGGTCGCTGCTTTGTCGATGCTGTCCTCGATAGTGGATTCAGTAGTCATTGTAATCCTCTCTGGCGGTCAGGGCGGTGCTGGACGATGGTTGGCTCGTGTTCACTAGCATCACGTAGAGACGCTTGCTGCGTTCGTGGACGCCGGCTTCCATCGCGACGTAGACGGCGAGAAAGACGGCGGCGACGACGACGTGGAACACGCTCAGTTCGGTCGGCGCCGTGACGACCGGGAGTCCGGTCAGGAGATTCGAGATAGCCGTGTAGACGAGAGCATAGACGGTGATGGCCGGAAGGAACACCAACGGAACCGCCCCGTAGCGGACCATCGCCGGAAGCGACGTGTGACGGACCGCACTGCGGGCCGCGTGGAGCGTGGTGAGCACTACGAAGAAGGCCAACAGGAGGCCGCTGTCGAGGCTCGTTCCTTCCCCCGTCAACACTGCGAACAGCGCGCCTCCGGTCAGTCCGGTCAGGAGTATCACTGCGGCACCCGCGACGCCCGTCTCCTGCAACGTCGTCTTTGTCGGGCTGGTGCGTTCGACCTGCCCGCCCGCGCTGAGGAACCGGTAGGCTTTGTAGAAGCCGTGCAGGATGAGGTGGGTGATAGCGGCCCCGAAGAATCCGAGGCCGGCCTGCATGATCATGAAGCCCATCTGTCCCACGGTCGAACAGGCCAGCTTGCTCTTGACGTCCGGCTGGACGGATTTGAGGAGTTTCCCGAGCAACGCGCTGGCCGCACCGACGACGACGACCGCGAGCATGAGCGTTGCGTCGACGGTGACGACCGGGGCGAAACGGGTCAGGAGGATACCCCCCGCGTTGACGAACCCGGCGTGCATCACTGCCGACGCCGGCGTCGGTGCCGTCATCGAGGAGAGGAGCCAGTTGTGAAACGGGACGAGCGCGGATTGAATCATCGCCGCGAGGATGAGGGCCCCGGCGGCGACGAACCACACCGGTCCTCCGAGCGTCTCGGTCGCCGCGGCGATACCGGAGACCGTCGTCGCTCCGGTCGCCCACCAAAGCGCCGTCAGCGCGACACCGAGGAGCGCGCTGCTGGCGAAGAAGTACCTGCGGGCGACCGTCGCGGCCGCCTGCGCCTGTTCCCAGTCGCCGACGATACCGATGAGTTTCGCCATCAACAGGCCCATCGTCAACCACAGGAGTCCGAACGAGGCGATGTGGTCGGCCGCGACGAGTCCCATCACGGACACGGTGAAACCGAACACGGTGAGGAAGAAGCCCGTTTCGTAGGAGCTACCCGCCATGTAGCGGCGCGAGTAGCTGTGGACGATGCCACTGAAGAACGTGACGACCACCCACATCAGGACGGTCAATCCGTCCACGGCGACCACGCCGGGAATCTCCCAGACGCCACCGAACCGGACTCGGGCGGCAAGGAGGACGATACTCGCGGAGAACAGTACCCACACGAGCCACGTTAGTGCGACGGGAACGAACGGCGACTCCACCGTCGTCTCCGGCAGTGCTCCGACCGGGGTTTTTGAGGTGCGTCCTGACATCGTTCAGTCCGTTTTACGAACCGTTCCGGCAACCGAGACGGACTCGGAGGGCCGTTATTGGTCGCGTTCACCTGCATTTGAGAACAGTTTGTCTATTAAGCGTTCCTATATTCACAAAACGTTCGCAAGAAAAGCCATTATAGAACATTATGGTTTCGGGTGCCGTGCCGTCGAGCGGCCTCGACAGTGAGAGTCGGGAGGCTCGCAACGTGGACCGAACCTCCGAGATACCCGGTCCTAGACCGATTCGATAGCAGATTCGATACTGTCCCGTTCGACGGGCAGTTCACCTCCGTACGCACGCGCCGGTATCGATTCGATCTCTACGAGAAATCCGCTCCCGAGGTGAGGTGATATTACCGAAGCGTTCGATGTCTCGGTCAGAAAGACCAGGTCGTTCTCTGGTTCGGAATGGCTGTCTCGAAGTCGGAGGAAACGTTCTCGTCGGTCGGTCGGTCGTCCGGCGCGCGACTGCGCTGGGCGTCGAACGCGTCGTCGTTTAGCGACCGTCCTCTGTACGGTTCTCGGGGTCGAACTTGCCGAAGGGCGTCGTCTCGTGGCTCCGAACGAGGACTTCGTCGGCGACGGTGAGTCCCATGTCGAGGAGTTCCTGCGCCACGGGCGTGATATCGCCATCCGACTCGACGATAGCCGTCACGAGGAGGTTCTGTTCACCGGTGACCAGTTCTTGGACCGACACGACGCCGTCGATGTTCAGAATCTCGGGGATGAGCTCACCGCGTTCGGGTATCGAAGCGGTGCAGTAGAGCAACATGCGGAGCGGATAGCCCGATTTCTGATAATCGACACTGGCGCTGTATCCTTTGATTACGCCGTCGGATTCGAGACGCTGGATGCGCTTGCGGACGGTACTGTCCGAGGTACCGGTTCGCTCTGCGATGTCTCCGGACGACATGTTTCGGGCATCTTCCTGTAATGCGTACAGAACCGCTCTGTCCACGTCGTCGATCTCTTCCTCGGCCATACGCGTATATCTGCGACAAAGGCACTTTACCTTTGTACGTTGCTCGGGCACGTCACCGAGTTCTCTATTTTCGCCTGCCCGAGAGGGCTATCTCGCGCGGGTAGCGTGTTAGGAGGTGGGCGGCGTAGGGGTTCGCAGTGAGAGAGCCTCGGCGTATATCGCCTGTGCGTCGAGGACACCGGTCGCACCGTTCCGAGGATTCGCTCGACGAGAAACCATTTTTCGGGTCGCCACCCGACCTACACGTATGAGTTCGACCGGACTCGACCGTCTTCTCGAAGGCAACGAACGTCACGTACGAGACACCCCCCCGGACCGTTTCTCGGGACTCAGAGAGGCACAGTACCCCGACATCGTCACGGTGAGTTGCTCTGATTCGCGCGTCCCGGCCGAGGGCGCGTGGGACGTGGCGGCGGCGGGCGAACTGTTCACCTCGGTCAACGTCGGTAACCAAGCGTGGACCGACGTGGACGACGAACTCGTCGCGAACGACGCCGTCGGTTACGCCGTCGAATCGTTGGGCGTCGACGACGTCGTCGTCCTCGGACACACCGGGTGCGGAGCGGTCACGGCCGCCTACGACGCGGTTAACGGCGAGGGGGGCGACGCTCTTCCGGGCGTCCAGCAGGCGATTTCTCGGCTCGTGCCGGTCGTAGAGGACGCGCGAGAGGAGGGCGCGTACGACGAGGAGACGGCGGCCGGAGAGGCGGTCAACCGTCTCGTCGAATACGCCGTCCGCGTGCAGGTGCGGTTCCTCGTCGAGAGCGACGACGTCCCCGACGACGTGACCGTCTCGGGGTTCGTCTACGACTTCCAACGGGCGTACGGCGACGACGACGGCGCGGCGTACCTCGTCAGCGTCGACGGCGAGACGGACGGGGACGCGCTTCGAGAGCGAGTTCCGGACGAGTACGGCGACCGGGTCCGTTCGCTGCTCTAACTGCGGGCGGCCTCTATCGCGTCGGTGAACTCGCGGGCCGTCTCCGTGATGGACTCGTAGTCGCCCGCCTCGATGGCGTCCGCGTCCATGATGGCGCTTCCCGCGCCGACGACGACTGCGCCCGCCTCGATGAACGCCGGAGCGTTGTCGATGTCGATGCCGCCCGTCGGCATGATGGGAATCTGCGGAAGCGGTCCTTGGATGCTGGAGAGATGCTTCGGACCCGCCGTCGAGGCCGGGAACAGTTTGACGAAGTCCGCACCGGTCTCGAAGGCGCGTATCGCCTCCGTCGGTGTGAAGATACCCGGCGCGACGAGGGTTCCGTGGCGGTTGCTCGTCTCGACGACGTCCTCGTGGAAACTCGGGCTGACGACGAACTCCGCGCCCGCTCTAATTGCCTGTCCGGCCGTCTCCCCGTCGAGGACGGTTCCGGCCCCGACGATGGCCTCGTCGTCCGTGAACGATCCGGACAACTCGCGGATGAGTTCCATCGCGTCGGGGTTGTCGGCGGTTATCTCGTACGCCGTGACGCCGCCCTCGTTGAGGGCCTGTGCGACTTCGATGACGGTGTCGGCGTCGGCCCCGCGCATCACCGCGACGACGCCGCTCTCGGCGAGTCGGTCCATATCCTCGTGTACGTCGAGTGCGACCATGTCGTCTCCACCTGCGCCACGTTCGATATTAAAGCCCCGCGGGACGGGAGTACTGCGGCGCGCGGTCGGTACCCGGAGATGCCGCCTCCGTGACGTATGTGGGCGCGTGACAAGTACATATGCTACCGACCCTTCCCTGACGTAAGCGGTCCGGAACGGTCGCCCACCACGTTCGAAGACATCGATTACGAGAGACTGTACCGCGACGTCATTCCGTCCGCCGTCTCGTTGTACGTCGGCGCGTCGGCCATCCCCCAGACGAGAGTCGGTGCCGACGTTCGCTCTCTCGGCGTCGCCTCAGTCCGTCCGCGGAATCGCGTACGCGCCCGCGGCGAAGAAGACGGCCGCGAGAGCCGCGAGCACCGCAAGATTCGACAGCGCGCCCCCCGAGGCGTCGGCGTACGTCACCGCGCGGACGCCGCGGGCGAAGTAGGTCAACGGAGAGAGGTCCACCGCGGGTCGGAACCACGCGGGCAGGAGAGACGGCGTGACGAACGTCTCGGAGAGGAACAAAAGCGGCAACGCGATGGTGTTCGACGCCGCGATGACGCCGTCTTGGGAGTCGGCGACGCGCCCGATAATCGCTCCGAGGCCGCAAAACAGCGTCACGCCGAGGACGACGAACGGGACGACCAGAAGCGTCTCCGCGGAGAGCGGCAGCGACAGGCCCGTCACGAGAACCGTGAGGACCAGAAGCGCGAGCGCGGCGAGTCCGATGACGACGACGTTCACGAGCGTCTGTGCGAGCAACCACTCCACGCGCGTGAGGGGCGTCGTCGCCAGTTTCTCGAAGCGATTCCCCTCGCGGTGCCGGGCGATGCTCGACCCGATACGCGAGAGGGGGGTAAAGAGGACGACGACGGCGAGATAGCCCGGCACGTAGTAGCCCGGCGGTTCGGCGAACAGGCCGCCGCCGGTCGGTTGCGTCTGCACCAACGCCCCGAAGATGAGGACGATGATGACGGGGAAAAAGAAGGTGAAAAACACCGCCGTCCGGCGGCGGAGAAAGGAGTGCCACGAGGCGAGGAACGTGGCGCGGACGCGCCCGACGGCGGTCATCGGCGACCACCCGCCTCGGCGACGTGAGCATCCGAGTCCGCGTCGGAGTCGGCCTCCGCGACCGACCCGGCGTCCGACCGCCCGCGCGCCTCGAACGACTCGCCGGTAAGCGAGAGGTAGACGTCTTCGAGGTCGGGTTGCGTCCACGTCAACGAGTCGAACGACACGCCCGCGTCGTCCAACGCGCGAACGGCGTCGCCGATGTCGCGGGGCGTCAGGCCCTCGAAGACGAGTCCGACGCCGCGGGTCGAGACGCGGAACCGACTGTCCGCGAGGGCGGCGGGGTCCGGGTCGGCGGCCGTCTCGACGAGGAGTCTACTGTCGCCGCCGTGGGCGTCGACGAGTTCTGCTGGCGTTCCGACGGCGACGAGTTCGCCGTCTGCGAGCAGGCCGACGCGGTCCGAGAGGCGTTCGACCTCCGCCATCGAGTGACTGGTCAGAAACACCGTCGTCCCGCCGTCGGCGAGCGATTCGAGGAGTTCCCAGAGGGAGCGTCGCCCCGCGGGGTCGATGCCCGTCGTCGGTTCGTCCAAAAAGAGGACGTCGGGGTCGTTGACGAGGGCCGCCGCGACGCAGGTCCGACGCTTCTGGCCGCCCGAGAGGTTCTCGTACCACGCATCGGCGTCGTCGCCCTTGATTCCGACGTCCGCCAAGACGGCCTCCGGGTCGCGCGCCTCGTCGTAGAGGCCCGCGTAGTAGGAGACGAGTTCGCGGGCCGTGAGGCGACTGGCGGGCGAGAACGACTGCGGGAGGAGGCCGACGCGCGATTCGTCCGCCGACTCCGGCGGCGACCCCAGGATGCTGACCGTCCCCTCGACGTCGGTCGTTCCGGTCAACGCCCGGACCAGCGTCGTCTTCCCCGCGCCGTTCGGGCCGATGAGTCCGAACACCTCTCCCTCGGCGACGGAGAGCGAGACGCCCGAAAGCGCGTCTACGTCGCCGTAGGACTTGCGGACGCTCTCGGCGACGAGTACCTTGTCCATGTGTCTCCCTCCGTCTCGTCCGGTGGTAAGCGATTCGGAATCGACCGCGGACCCGCGACGGACGAGGCTTTAATCCGACACGGCCCGCAGGTCCGTCCATGGATTTCGTGGATAGACGGCGGTTTCTCGCCGGGTCCGCCGCCGCACTCGCGGGCGCACTCTCCGGGTGCGGTGGTCGGTCCCCCGACGCCGACGCCGGGACTGCGACCGGAGACGGTACTTCCTCCGGCACCGACTCTCTGTCCGGGGCGACGGTCGGACTCGAACGGGTCGCCGAGGGGTTCGCGTCGCCCGTCGACTTCTTCGCGCCCGCCGGAACCGGCCGCCGGTTCGTCGTCGACCAACCGGGCGTCGTCTGGGAGATGCCCGACGAGGGCCGCGCGGGGACGCCGTCGGACGAGTCCGGCGACCCTCCGTTCACGACGGCCGCGGAGACGCCGTATCTCGACCTGAGAGACCGCGTCGTGAGCGTGTCTGGCTACACCGAACGCGGACTTCTCGGCGTGGCGGCGCACCCGGAGTTCGCCGAGAACGGTCGGTTGTTCGTCAGATACAGCGCACCGAACCGGGCGGGGACGCCGTCGAACTACAGCCACACGTTCGTCCTGAGCGAACTGACCGTAGACCCCGATTCGGACGCGCCCTCGGCCGAGGAGCGAACGCTGTTGGAGATTCCCGAACCGCAGTCGAACCACAACGCCGGGTCGGTGACGTTCGGACCGGACGGCTACCTCTACGTCGGCGTCGGCGACGGCGGCGGCGGCGGAGACGAGGGGCGGGGACACGTCGAGGACTGGTACGACGCCGTCTCCGGTGGGAACGGACAGGACGTGACGGAGAACCGCCTCGGGAGCGTCCTGCGGATAGACGTCGACTCCCGGCCGGACGACGAACCGTACGGGGTCCCGGACGACAATCCACTCGTCGGGCGCGAGGGGTTCGACGACCAGTACGCGTGGGGCTTTCGCAACCCGTGGCGCATGAGTTTCGACGGCGAGGACCTCTACGTCGCGGACGTGGGACAAAGCGCGTACGAAGAGGTGAATCGAGTGACCGCGGGCGGAAACTACGGGTGGAACGTCCGCGAGGGCGCACACTGCTTCGACGCGGACGACTGCCCGACCGAGACGTCCGACGGCGACTCTCTCGTGGACCCGGTAATCGAGTACTCACACTCCGGGGACGGCGTCTCGGGAGTCGCCGTCGTCGGCGGGTACGTCTACCGCGGCGACGCGATACCGGACCTCTCGGGCGCGTACGTCTTCGCCGACTGGCAGTCCGAGGGTCGCCTGTTCGCGGCCGACCCCGACGCCGAGACGACGCCGTGGCCGGTTTCCGCGGTGTCCGTCGCCGGGGCGCAGTCGCTCGGTTCGAACGTCCTCTCGTTCGGCCGCGGCGGCGACGGTGAGTTGTACGCGCTCACCGACGAGGACGGCGGCGTCTCCGGGTCGTCGGGCGCGCTCTCCCGCCTCGTCGCGCCGTGAGAAGTCGGGTCTCGCCGCTCAGTCGTTCTGCACGGCGTCGGCGGGAGTCTCGACGCTCGCTTCGAGACCGGCGTCCACCGCGAGGCGGCGACCCGACTCCGCGGACTCGTACGCCGCCTCCGTGAGCGCCGTCACTTTCACCGCGTCCGCGGGCGGAATCTCCGACTCCGCGTCGCCGCGAGCCGCGTCGAAGAAGTTGCCGAGTTTGCGCTCTGTCAGGTCCTCGAACGACGGTTCCGCGGGCGTCGATTCGTGAGTCGCCCCGTCCTCGGTGACGCGAATTATCTCGCCGTCGAAGGAGACCGAACCTTCGGTGCCCCAGATAGAGAGCATCTCGCCGGGCGCGGGCCCGCTTTCCCCCGCGCCGGAGACGCCGACGCTCGCGGTCATCCGGTCGTCGCCGCGTTCGAGTGTCACGGCGAGCGCGGAGTTTACGTCCACGTCCGCGCCGCGGGAGTCCACCGTCGCGGCGACGGAGACGGGCGTACTCCGCGTCGTCCACAGGAGCGAATCGAGGAGGTGCGACCCCGAGTCGTACAGTTGGCCGCCGCCCGAGAGCGCGGGGTTCCCGCGCCACCCGTCGCCGACGGCGTCTATCCACACCTGTTCGAGGTGACAGGTCGCCATGTGGGGCGTGCCGATGCGGCCCTCGTCGATTATCCGTCGCATCTCGCGGAACCGGTCGTCGAAATGTCGCTGGTAGCCGACCGCCAGGACGCAGTCGCGCGCCTCCGCCTCGCGGGCGAGGGCGCGGGCGTCGCCGAGGTCGGTCACCATCGGCTTCTCCAAGTGGACGTGGACGCCGCGTTCGAGACACGACATCGCGTGTTCGAAGTGGAGCGTGTGCGGCGAGGAGATGATGGCGGCGTCGGCGTCGACGTCGTCCAGTAATTCCTCGTGAGAGCCGTACGCGGGCGCGTGCAGTTCGGACTCGAACGTCGCACGGGCGTCTTCTGCGGGATCCGCCCCGCCGACGATATCGACGCCGTCGATCGAGTTCGCGATGTGGCTCTCCAGTCGGCCCAGAGAGCCGAGACCGATGGCGACTACCGACAGATGTGTCATGGCGTCACAGGAGGGACGGGGGGTCAAAAACCCTCCGGAGATGCCGAATTTCTATCGAGAGTGAGACACGACGTATTCGACCGGTTCCGTCGTCGTCGGTTCCGCGTTCGGAGGCGAAATCGGGTGACTGGCCGGCCGAGCCGGGAGTTCAGTGAGAGAGCGAAGCGTCCGGGGTCGAGGCTCTCGCCGCAACTGTCACGCTTTTCACCGACGCGGGAGAGACGTTCGGTATGAGCCTCGACTACCGACGACTCGGTACGACCGGGACGACCGTCTCCGAACTCTGCTTCGGCACGTGGCGGTTCGGACGCAAGACCGGCGGCGTGTTGGAGACGTCGAAAGAGGAGGCCCACGAACTCCTCGACGCCTACGCCGACCGCGGCGGGAACTTCATCGACACCGCGAACGTCTACGGCGACCCCAACGGGACGAGCGAAGACTGGATCGGCGATTGGCTCTCTGACTACGACAGGGAGGATTTCGTCCTCGCCTCGAAGGTGTACTTCGGCTTCGACGACGACAACCCCAACGGGTCGGGCCTCTCGCGGACGCACATCCGAAACCAGATAGAGGGGACGCTCGACCGCCTCGGAACCGACTACCTCGACCTCTACTACATCCACCGCTGGGACGAGAACACGCCGATAGAGGAGACGCTCTCGACGCTCGACCGCATCGTCGAAGAGGGGAAGGTGAACTACCTCGGCGCGTCGACGATGGCGGCGTGGCAACTGACCAAAGCGCTCTGGAAGTCCGACGTCGAAGGGTACGAGCGATTCGAGGTGACCCAACCGCTGTTCCACGCGGGCTACTACGAGGACGTCGCCGACTATCTCGACGTCTGCGGCGACCAGGGACTCGCGGTCTGTCCGTACTCGCCGCTCGCGGGCGGCTTTCTCACCGGGAAGTACGAACGCGCCGACCCCGACGACCCGACGATGGTGAAAGCGCCCGACGGATCCCGCGCCGACTTCGACGAACGGTTCGACCAGTTCTACCTCTCCGAGCGCGGATGGCACGTCTTAGACGCCGTGACCGACGTCGCAGAGGAAGAAGACGCCACGCCCGCGCAGGTGTCGCTTCGGTGGTTGATGGACTATCCCGACGCCACCGTCGTCCCCATCGTCGGCGCGCGCACCACCGACCAACTCGACGAGAACGTCGGCGCGGCTGAGGTCGACCTCTCGGACGACCAGTGGGAGCGAATCATGAACGCCCGCTACGCCGAAGACGGCAAGGTCTGGGGACAGTAACCGCAACTCACGTCTCGGAGTCGTTCGCCGCCGGGAGGGTAAACGAGAGCGTCGCCCCCTCGCCGGGTTCGGAATCGACCCAGATGTCGCCGCCGTGCCGTTCGACGATGCGTTCACAGAGCGCCAGTCCGATTCCGGTTCCGGCGTGTTCGTTCTGTGTGTGGAGGCGCTGAAACACCTCGAAGATCCGTCTTTGGTCCTCGGGGTCGATGCCGATACCCTCGTCGCTGACGGAGATGACCCACTCCCCGCCGGACCGGTCCGCCGACACGGTGACCTGCGGTGCCTCGCCGCTCCGATACTCCATGGCGTTGTCGAGCAGGTTCTGGAACAACTGGCGCAGTTGGTCCGGGTCGCCGACGACGCGAGGGAGGTCGCCGGTCGTGATATCGGCGTCCGTCTCCTCTATCCGAAACTGGAGGTCCACCCGCACGTCCGCGAGCACTTCGCCGACGTCCACGGGTTCGAGCGGGTTGCCCCGCGTCTCGACGCGCGAGTACGCGAGCAGACTCTCTATCATCTCGCGCATCCGCTCTGCCCCGTCGACGGCGAAGTCGATGAACTCCTCGCCCTCCTCGTCGAGTGCGTCGGCGTACCGACGTTCGACGAGGCGGAGATAGCTCGATACCATCCGCAACGGCTCCTGTAAGTCGTGGGAAGCGGCGTACGCGAACTGCTCTAACCGCTCGTTCGACGCTTGCAGTTCCTTTTCGGTGCGTTTCCGCTCCGTCACGTCGGTGAGTGCGCCGGGGAACGTACGCGGCGTGCCGTCGTCGTCGCAGTCGACGTGCCCGCGGGCGACCACCCACCGGAACTCGCCGTCCGAGTTTCTGACCCGGTACTCGGCTTCGTACTCCCCGCAGGATTCGACCGCCGCCTGGATTTTCGCTTCGACCCGCTCTCGGTCGTTCTCGTGGATGGCCGAGACGAACGCTTCGAGTGCCGCCCCGTCGCGGGCCACGTCGGGGTCGATGCCGAACTGCTCTGCGAACGACGGGTTCGCGACGATTTCGTCGGTGGAGACGTCCCACTCCCACGTGCCGACTGCCCCGGCCTCTGTCGCGGCCTCCAACTGCGAGTTCGCGTCGCGCAGTTCCCGTTCGTGCGTCCGCCGGTCGAGCGCCGAACTCACCCAACCGCTCAGCAGTTCGACGAACGCGGTCTGCCAGTCTGTGAACTCTTCGGCCCGCGACTCCGTGCCGTAGAAACAGAACGTCCCGTAGACGTCGTCTCCGACGAACACCGGCGCGCCGAGGTAACAGGAGATACCCAAATCGACGTTGCCCGCGCGGCCCGCCAACTCCGGCGCGTCCGATTCGATGTCTTCGAGGACGAGCGTTCGTTCGGTCTCGACGACGCGTTCGCAGTTCGTCGCCGACAACGGTATCGAGTCTCCCTTCGTCACGTCGGCGTCCACCGGTGCGGCGACCGCCTCGAAGACGTACTCTCCGCCCTCTATCCGCGAGAGCGTCGCGTAGTCGGTTCCGACCGTTTCTCGGACGACTTCCAACAGGTCGGCTATCTGCTCTTCGAACGGTCGGTCGGGGTCGGCGATTATCTCGTAGGCGTCTTTCAGGGCGCGTTCACGGGATTCGAGCGTCGTTCGCCGGTCGACCTCCTCGGTCACGTCGGAGAGCAACACGGAAAACCCGGACTCCGCGGGGAATATCTGCATCTCGAACCAGACGTCCGACGGGGGGTAGTACTCTTCTGCCGTCACGGCCTCTCCGGTGTCCGCCGCGAGTTCGAACCGCTCTCTGATCGTCGGGACCATCTGATCCGGAAGGAGGTCCCAGATGGCCGTTCCGAGAAGGTCGTCGCCGTTCCGCCCGAGAGCGTCTTCGGCCGGTTCGTTGAGGTAGGTGAACCGCCACTCCTCGTCGAGTGCGAAGACGGGTTCGGCGAACCGCCCGAGGACGGTGGCCGGGGTAGTTTCCTCGGATACGTCTGACGTCTTCCCCTCTCCCATTGGAAGCGATATGGGCCGTACACGGATAGATGTGTTCCAAAAGCGGCGTAGCGGACTCGGTCGTGTGCGGTTCTCACGGCGCCGTTCGCCGAGTAGCCTCCCGCGGTCCGAGCGCACCAACTCAGGCGTACCCGAGGTCACGGAGGTAGTCACAGAGCACGTGCGCGTAGAGGACGACGGCGCTGAACACCGCGAGCGAACCGAGTCCGGCGGCGCCGAGGCCGAACACGAGGACGCCGCCGACGAGGTGGTGACTGAAGAGCCTGCGAGGTCTGAGTACGTCGTTGTACCCCTCGAACACTCTCTCCTGTTCTATCAGGCCGATTCGGGGGTTCGTCACGGCCACTCGCAGATGCCGCCAGTCGCCGACCACCGCCCGCGAGAGGAGAAAGTGGTCCAAATCGACGAAGACGCTCAACAGCACACCGTACGCGACGAACCCCGCGAGAACGGGGAGCGACGACGTTCCGACGAGGACGAGGGCGGCGACGCTCCCGACGACCGCGCCGACGACGGCGTGTTCGGCCGACTTCACCGCCTCAAAGCGCCCCGCGGACGCGACGGGTGATGTCGTCTACGTCGTACTCGTCGTCGGCTTTGTCCCACACCGTCTCGCCGTCCACCGCGACGGTCAAGACGCCGTGGTCGCCGGTCACCAACGCGACGCTGTCGAGTCTGTCGCCGAACTGTTCGAGGAGCGCGTGTTGAATCGCTTCCGCCCTGTCGAGAAAGCCGCAGGGAACGCAGTACTCGATTTCGACTGTCGTCATACGTCGGCGTTCGCTACGAAGCAAGGTAAAGCCCGCGTCAACGCGCGACGACGGACCGGCGGGGCGGCGCGGCGACTCAGTCGTCTCGAAAGCCGAACGGCCGCCAGTAGAGCAGTCCGACCGTGATCAGAAACACCGCAGTCGAGATGTCGTAGGAGAAGTCGAACGCCACCGCGGCGACGGCGGACCCGCCGCCGACGACGCCGGTCAGAAGCGAGGCGACGACGGGCCACGAACAGGAGACACAAGAGAGCAGTCCGAGGACGCCGGACACCGCGGACCCCGAGGCATCTATCACGGTGGCGTAGACGAGATACGCCAACGCGAGGTAGCCGACGACGCGGGCGGGCATGAGAACGAGGGCGGCGTACGGCGTCGAGACGACGGGTGCGGGGCCCCATCCGGGTGCGAGCGTCGCGATTCGGACGCCCCACTGGCCCTGTCCCGGGGCCATCGCGGTGACGAGGACGCCGCCCGCGGCGGCGAGGACGACGGCGTACCCGACGGCGACTGCGGCGGCCCGTCGCCGGGTCGTCGGGTCCGTCGGAGCCACGTCGGTTTTCCAGACGGCGAGGACGCCGACGAGTATCCACGCGAGACCGTACAGCGAGTAGCGCGGCCGGGTTACGGAGATGCCGGACGCCACGACGTAGACGAGCGATGCGACCACGAGCGTGTTGACGAGGAGTCCGACGAGGAGCACGTCGTCGCGCGACGGACGGGCGAAAGTGGTCGAGACGGAGGTCATAGCGCCAGCGCTTCGACGACGATGACGAGGAGCACCGCCCCGAGATACGCGTTCGATGCGTGGAACGCCCGAAACGCGGCCCCCTCCGTCTGTTCGTAGTGCAGGCGGACGACGAAGTAGAGGAACACGCCGCCGAAGGCGACGCTCGTCAGCGCGTACAGCAGACCGAGCGTCTCCGTCGCGGCCAGCGCGCCCGCGGCGACGAGCGTCGCGCCGAGATACCAGAGGATGTGCTTTCGCGTCACCGTCTCGCCGCGGACGACGGGCATCATCGGGAAGCCGCCGCGTTCGTAGTCGTCTTTGTACGCCAGCGCGAGGTTGTAGAAGTGCGCGGGCGTCCACAGGAAGATGACAGTCGCGAGGACGACGCCGCCGAGGCCTATCGACCCCGTCACCGCGGCCCAACCGATGAGCGCCGGGAGCGCGCCCGCCGCGCCGCCGATGACCGTGTTCTGAACCGTGTTGGGCTTCAGCATGAGCGTGTAGACGACGCTGTAAAACAGAATCGCGGCGAGTCCGAGGACGGCCGCGAGGACGTTCACCCACGCGAACAGCGCGAGCGACGCCGCGGCGAGGACGAGGCCGAACGCCATCGCGTTGCGGACGGGAATCAGGTCCGTCGCCAGCGGTCGGTCGTTCGTCCGGGACATGCGGCGGTCGATGTCGCGTTCGAAGACGTGGTTGAACGTCCCCGACGCGCCGATAGAGAGGACGCCGCCGCCGAGCGTCGCCAGCACTATCTCGGGCGTGAGACCGCTGGTCGTCGCACTCGCGAGCGCCATCCCGGCGGAGGCGACGAGACAGAGCAGCCACATCAGCCGCGGCTTCATCATTCGGAAGTAGGCGTTCGCCGTCGCCTTCGCGCGGGCGAGGGGGTCGGTCGGAACGGCAGGGTCGTGCGAGTTCGCGGGCGGGAGGTCCGGTTCGGGGTGGCCCGACGGCGATTCCGTCGGGTCGCCGGTCTCCGATTCGAGCGACCACGCGAGCGCCGCCACGAGGCCGCCGAAGATGGCCATCCCGACGGTGAGGTGGACGGCCGAGAGCGTCCCGCCGACGCCCGCGTCCGTCGCGACGAGAGCGCCGAGTCCGGCCTGCACCGGGTACAACGCACCGGCGACCACCATCGGGACGAGGACGCGGCGTTCGACGTCGGCGCGGAGGGCCGCGACGAGCGTCGCGACGCCGAGCAGTCCGACGGCCACCGCCGCGATTCGGTGGCCTATCGCCACCCACCCCGCGAGCGTCGTCGGCGTGGCGAACCCGTCACCGCAGGCGGGCCACGCCGTGCACGCCGCGGCGGCGTCGGTCACGGCCGTCGTCGCCCCGACGAGCAACAGAAGATAGACGCCCATCGCGGTGGCGGCGAGGAGGCCGTGGACGGTATCGTGAGTGTCAGTCGATTCCACGAGTAATCACCTGTTCGACGGTTAGGACGCACTCTATTTAGGCCCCGCGCTTTCAGCCGTGGGGACCGCTGTACGGGAGTCAGCAATTATTTAGGTCCTTGCTCCTAACCCCCGATAAGATGCGAAAGACGCGCTTGGCACTCGTTTCCCTGCTCTCGATGCTGGCGACGGCGCTCGTTGCGCTCCCCGTCGCGGCGCAGCCGTCATCCAGCGCGGAGCTGATAAACGAGCTCAACGGGAAGCTCCTGTACGTGGCGATACCCATCACCATACTCGTAGAGGTCATCCTCCTCTACACGGTGGTGAAGTTCCGAAACACCGGCAACCCGCTTCCGACCCGGGAGAACCGGCGTCTCGAAATCACCTGGACCATCGCGACGGCCATCATCCTGCTTTTCGTGGGTGTGGCCTCCTACGGCGTCCTCGCGGACGTGACGCACGTCAGCGGTCAGAGCGCCGCCGACCAAGAGATGCAGCAGGCACAAGAGGACCCCGTCGTCGTCCACGCGGAAGCCTACCAGTGGGGATGGGAGATGTCCTACCCCGAACAGGGTAACTTCACGACCGGCACCAACATCGTCGTCCCCAAAGACAGGCCGGTCGAAATCCAAGTGACGAGTCGGGACGTGGTACACGCGTTCCACGTGCCCGAGATGGGCTTGAAACAGGACGCGATGCCCGGACAGGTCAACACGATAAGCACCGTTCCCTACGAGACGGGGACGTACCAGGGTTACTGCGCCGAGTACTGCGGCGTCGCGCACTCGCAGATGTACTTCACCGTGGACGTCGTCCCGCAGGACGAGTACGACCAGTGGGTGAGCGAACAACAGAGCGGTGACGGCGGCGACGGCGGTAACGGCGGCGACAACAGTTCCAGCGAAGGGCAGTAATCCGACGCGTCGCGGTTTCGGTTTTCGGTCGAACTCACGCGCCGAGTCGTCCGTCCCGTCTCTTCTCGCCGGTCTGGTCGTCGGCCTCTCGGCTCGGAATCGGTCGAACGTCGAGGCGCGAAACCCGTGGCCGACGCCTCACCCGCGCCGTTCGAGGATGCGCCGCACGATGCGGCCCGTCGAGAGCAGTTCGCCCTCGTACCGCGGTTCACAGGGCGAGGCGCGGGTCACGTCGCAGTCGATGCCGCGTTCGGCGAGGGCGGCGCGGATACCGTCCTCGTCGTGGTGTTGGTCGTGGCCGAGGACGATGACGTCGGGTTGGATGCGTTCGATGGGGACGAAGATGTCCTCGCGGTGGCCGAGGTGCGCCTCCGTCACCATCTCCAACGCGTCGACCATATCCCGCCGTTGGGCGTCGGGGAGAATCGGCTTGGCCTTGTGCGTCACGTTCTCTCGGCGGGCGACGATGACGTGGAGTTCGTCGCCGAGGGCGGCGGCGTCGCGCAGATAGTGGAGGTGACCGGGGTGGAGGATGTCGAACGTCCCCTGTGCGATGGCCGTCGTCATGCGTCGTCTACGTCCAAGTCGTCCTCGGTGAAGTCGAAGAACTCTTCTGGGTCGTCTAACTCCACGTCGAGGACGTCCAGACTCCGCCGGTCGCCGTACTGGTCGAACGCCCGCCAGTCGGTCCGTTCGTACGGCGCGCCGATGATGATGTGGACCTTCCCGTTACCGAACGTGTCCAAGTCGGCGTCGCTCGGTTGCAGGACGCCGTTTGGGTGCGAGTGAATCGACCCGACGGCGCGCATGTCGTTGGGAATCATGTTCGAGTTCACGGTTGCGCTCGTCGGGTCGGACTCCGTTCCCGGAATGATGAGGACGTCCGTGACGACCGTTCCCCGTCGGTCGAGTCCGAGACTCCGCGCGTCTTCTCCTCGGAGAAAACCCATGTACTCGTTCGGGTGCGTTTCGCGGGAGGCCTCGAGTGCGAACTCGAGTGCGTCCTCGGCGATGCCGAGAATCTCTCCCGACCGAAAGAGGCGCATGCTACGAACTCCGGCGCGTCGCCTTCTAAGAGTTGCGGTCCCGCCGACCACCGAATCGACAGACGGCGCGGCGGTGGCTCTCCGCGCGCCCGCCGCGAGGAAGCGCCAGTCTCACGGCGTTCGATAGCCGACGGGCGGTATGGCCGCAGACGACGCCTCCGAGACGCCGCCGCCCGAGGAGATTCGAAGTCGCGTCGAACCGCTGTTCGACGCCCCCGTGACAGACCTCACGGAACTCGACGGCGGGTTCGTCGGCACCGTCTATCGACTCTCCGTGGCGGGCCGCGACCCGGTGGTGGCGAAAGTCGGGGCCACTCCGCTCACCGTCGAAGCCGAGATGCTCCGGTATCTCGCCGCCGAGTCGTCGCTTCCCGTCCCGGAGGTGTTCCACGCCGAGGACGACTTGCTCGTGATGGCCTACGTCGAGGGCGACGACGACCCGACGTTCGGGCCCGAACTCCAACGGGCCGTCGCCGACCACCTCGCCGCCCTCCACGACGTGACCGCCGAGGCCTTCGGCTTCCCGCGCGACACCCTCAGCGGGCCGTACCGCCAACCGAACCCGTGGACCGACTCGTGGGTCGAGTTCTACCGCGACCACCGCCTCCGCCACTGTGCCGACGAGGCAGTCGCCGAGGGTAGTCTCCCCGCCTCGTACCGACGGCGTATCGAGGCGTTCGCCGAGGAGATAGACGCCGTCCTCTCGGAACCCGCGGCCCCCGCACTCGTCCACGGCGACGTCTGGGAGGCGAACCTCGTCGTCTCCGGCGACGACGTTCGGGCGTTCTTGGACCCCGCACTCTACTACGGCCACCCGGAGGTCGAACTCGCGTACGTCGCGGGCACCGAGGCGTTCGAGGACCCGTTCTTCGACCGCTACCGGGAACGCCGCGGCATCGACGCCGGATTCTTCGAGAAACGGCGTCCGGCCTACCGGCTCTATCCGGTTTTAGAACACGTCCGAGTGTTCGGCGACCGATATCTCTCCGACCTCGACGAGACGCTCTCGCGTCTGGGGTACTGACCGTCGTCGCCGGGGGTCCGCCTCGAACCGACGCGTCGCCGTTCGACATCGGCTACCACCCCACACCACTCGTCGGCCCATCATGTAAAGCTTAACACCGCCCGACCACTTGGTGCGACTATGACTCTCGAAAACGCCGGAGATTCCGGCGGCGAGTCGGGTCCGGATTCGGACGCCGAGTCGCGACCTGTCGTCTACGATCTCGCACCGAACTGCACTCTCGACGATACCGAAGTCGACGCCCGCTACCACGCCGTCGTCAACGGCGTCGTCGAGTACGGTATCTTCGTCGACGTCTCCGACGAGGTGTCGGGCCTCGTCCACGAGTCGAACCTCGACCGCACATACGAGGTGGGCGACCGCCTCATCGTCAGTCTCGACGAGGTCAAAGAGAACGGCGACGTCGCCTTCTCTTCGGTCGACCCCGACGACTACCGGACCATCGTCGTCGAACACGACCACGACATCACCTCGATAGCGGACCTCTCGTCGGGCGACAGCGTCCACGTCGAGGGGACCGTCGCACAGATAAAACAGACCGGCGGACCGACCATCTTCCGCATCGTCGACGAGTCGGGCATCGTCTCGGCCGCCGCGTTCGAGGAGGCGGGCGTCCGCGCGTACCCGAACGTCGAACTCGGCGACGCCGTCCGACTCGGCGGCAGCGTCGAGAACCACGAGGAGAGCCTCCAGTTGGAGGTCGATTCGCTCGCGAAACTCGACGGCGAGGACGCGGCGGACGTCCGACGGCGTATCGACGGGGCGCTTCGGTCCCGCGCGGAACCGGCCGAAGTAGAACCCCTCGTGGAGTGGGACGCCTTCGAGAAACTCCGCGACGACCTGCGCGAGGTGGCGCGTCTGCTCCGCCGGACCGTCCTCGAAGGCCGACCGATTCGAGTCCGCCACCACGCGGACGGCGACGGCATGTGCGCCTCGGTTCCGGTCCAACTCGCACTGGAGAACCTCATCGCCGAGGTTCACGACGACCCCGACGCGCCGCGGCACCTGTTCAAGCGACTCCCCTCGAAGGCCCCGTTCTACGAGATGGAGGACGTGACCCGCGACCTGAACTTCGCGCTCGAAGGCCGCGCGCGCCACGGTCAGAAACTCCCCCTCCTCCTCATGCTCGACAACGGGTCGACCGAAGAGGACGTCCCCGCCTACGAGAATCTCGCGCACTACGACGTGCCAATCGCCGTCGTCGACCACCACCACCCCGACCCCGAGGCGGTCGAACCGCTTCTCGACGCGCACGTCAACCCGTACCTGTACGACGAGGACTACCGCATCACCACCGGCATGATGTGCGTCGAGCTCGCGCGGATGATAGACCCGACCATCACGGACAGTCTGCGCCACGTCCCCGCCGTCGCCGGACTCTCCGACCGGTCGAAGGCGGAGGTGATGCCCGAGTTCATCGCCCTCGCGGAAGACGAGGGCTACGACCGCGAACAACTGCTTGACGTGGGCGAAGCGCTCGACTACGCGGCTCACTGGCTCCGCTACAGCGACGGTCAAAGCATCGTCAACGACGTGTTGAACGTCGGCTGCGACGACGACGAACGCCACGAGGAACTCGTCGCGTTCCTCGCGGACCGCGCCGAACGCGACGTGACGCGCCAACTCGAAGCCGCGGAGTCCCACCTCCAACACGAACGCCTCGACAGCGGTGCGCACCTCTACAAGATAGACTTAGACGAGTGGGCGCACCGGTTTACCTACCCCGCGCCGGGCAAGACCACCGGCAAACTCCACGACCGAAAGGTGAACGAACTCGGCCAGCCCGTCATCACCATCGGCTACGGACCCGACTTCGCCGTGCTCCGTTCGGACGGCGTCCGCCTCGACATCCCGCGGATGGTCGCCGAACTCGACGAGGAAGTCGTCGGCGGCGGCGTCTCCGGCGGCGGTCACCTCGTCGTCGGCTCTATCAAGTTCGTCAAGGGGATGCGCGAGGAGGTCATAGACAGTCTCGTCGAGAAGATGGCCGACGCCGACATCGACGAGGAGATCTCCTCGCAGGCGTCCGTCGAAACCGACCTCTCGTAGAACCGCTCACGTCTCGAACCGAACCGTTTTCTTCGTCACCCACGCCGCGAGTCCCAGCGAACAGAGTGCGCCGAGAGCGAGCGTCACCGTCGTCTTCGTCTCGGACCCCCACCACCCGTCGTCGCCGCCGAGTTCGCTCGCCCGCCAGTCCGCCTCGAACGCCGCCCCGTAGTACGACGCGGGGCCGTCGCCGACGAGTTCGACGACGACTTCGCGGTTCTCCGTCGCGGCGTGGTCGTTCCAGTTGAGACTGCCGACGAACGCCCGTTCGCCGTCCACGACTGCGCCCTTCGCGTGGACCTTTCCGAACCGGCCGTCCGGGCGGGCGACGCGCGCTTCGATGTCGTACCCCCGTTCGCGGAGTGTCCGCGTCCGGTTGACCACCGCCGCGTTCGCCTCCTCGTCGTACCACGCGTTCGAGAGCAGTATCCTGACGCTGACGCCGCGGCGGGCCGCCCCCGCGAGTGCGTCGAAAAGCCGCCCGTCCGTGTCCACGCGCGGCGCGAGGACGTCGATACTCCGATTTGCCTCCTCGACCCGTTCGACCACCTCGGACCCGGCGTTGCCCGGTGCGGTCAGGACGCGAACCTCCTCGACTGCGACGGACTCGGCGGCGACGCGTCTCGGGAAGTCGCCGCCGGAGGGCGACGCCTCGACGAACGACCGCCCCTGCCGGTACCGCCGCCACGGGACGGCGTCCGCGCCGCCGAAGTCGTGTTCGAACACCGCCGCCAGTTCCTCCGCGGTTCGCGCGTCGTCGAGGCGGACGCCCCACCCTCGGTTCTCCCGTCCGCCGGTTCCGCTCGGTTTCCAGTTCTCCGTCGAGACGAGGGCTCTGCCGTCGACGACGGCGTATTTGGCGTGGTGGTAGTCGAACCGCGCCCGCGGCCCGGAGACGACGCGGACGGCGACGCCCGCCCGCGCCAGTCTCGCAAGCGTCTCCGCCTGTCGCGTCGAGACGCCGCCGACGGGACCCCCTTCGACGAGGACGCGAACGTCCGCGCCGCGGCGGTTCGCGGCGACGAGTGCGTCGGCGACGCGCCGCGAGGAGAGCGTATACCCCGCCAGAAGGAGACGGTCGTCGGCGCTCCGAAGCGTCTCGCGGACGACGCTCGGGTCGTCGGGCAGAACGAACGCCGTCGCGTTCGCGGGTCCGGTCGAGACTGCGTCTCGGAGGGTCAGACCGCGCGGAACCCACCGCTTTTCGGTCGCGTTCCAGCGTTCGGCGTCCGGGGCGCGCCCGTACGTCGTCTCGTCTACGACGACGCCGTCGCGCCGAAGAACCAGTCTCTCCCCGGCGTTCGACAGGCCGAGACGCGCGGCGACGACGCGGCGGTCGGTGAGGGTCCGCGTCCGCGCGGGGTCCGCCGAGAGAGCGACGACGCCCTCGTCGGGCGGAACAGTGACCGTGGATTCGCCGTCCGAGAGCGTCAGGTTCGACGCCCCGCCCGCGCGGACGACGACGTACTCGCCGTCGTCGCCGTCGGTCAGCGGATTCGGGTACGCGCCGAGAATCGACGGCGGGCGGGCGGAGGCGTTCGCCGCGGCGGCCGCCGCCCCGTCCGTCGCCGTCTCCGCGGACGGGGGCGCGGCGGCGACGGGAGACGCGAGTAGACAGCACAGCACGCAGACGGCGAGCATCGAGGCGGTGCGACTGAGCGACACGGCGGAGGTGGTCCCGGTATCCTACTTGAACGTTCGGCGCGCCGCGCGGGTGGAGAGCGGAGACGGGGCGGAAAAAAGCGGGGTGACGGAGCGTCGGTTACGCCGTCGGCTTCCCGGTTCCGGTCGCTCCCGACTCCTCCGAGGAGAGCCACTCGGAGGCGATTTCGGCCTCGTTTTGGACGAGGAACGAGCGGTCGTCGGCGTAGTCTGCGGCCGTTTCGAGGGCCTCGTCGGTACCGATCTGTCGGAGGGCCCACGCGGCGGCGGCCCGGACGTTGTCGCTCTCGTCGTCTTCGAGCGTGTTCGAGAGCGGTTTCACGGCCCGCGTGTCGCCGACGAGTCCGAGGGCGCGCGCGGCGAGAGGACGGACGACGTCGTTTTCCATCTCCAGTTTGTCCGCAATCGCCTGCGTCGCGTCCGGCGAGCCGATTTCGCCGAGGGCTTTCAGCGTCACCTTCTGGAGTTGCGGGTCCGAGTCGGCGTCGACGTACTCGACGAGCGTCTCGACTGCCTCTTGGGCGCCCTCACCCATCTTTCCGAGCGCTTTGATCGCCCGCTTGTCCCGGCGCTGGGCGAGTTGGTGCATCTCGTCGAACGCCTCGGGGTCGCCGAGTCGGATGAGAGCCTCCATGCAGTGTCGCTCCATGAAGTCCGACTGGAGGCTGTCGTTCGCGAGCAGAATCATGTCGACGCGGCCGCGCTTCTCCCACTCTTTGAGTGCGGCCCACTCCGGCGGGAAGTCCTTGTAGTGGCCGAGCACGTCGTAGAACCCCTGCGCTTGGAGTTGCTCGTTGGTCTCTAAGTCGTCCCACTCTTGGGCGTCTTCGAGTCCGGACTCCAGGTCGTCCGTCGCGTCCAGAAGCGACGCGATGGTCTCCTCGTCGTCGTCGGCGTCGAGGGCCGCGGCTTCGACGGCGGCGATGGCCTCGTCGAGCGCCGAAGTGAGGTCGGACTCGTCGGTTCCGTCGACGGAGACGGAGGCGTCGAGAATCTCGGTTACGTCCGCGGCGAACGACTCGACCACCTCGACGATTTCGCCCTCGCCGCGGTCGGTCCAGCGAGTGTCCGAAATCTTCGACTGCGCGGACTCGATGTCGTCGACCACGTCCGAGGCGTACGGGCCGCGCTTTGCTTCGAGTTCGTCGCGAAGTTCCGAGAGCGTCGATTCGAGTTCCTCGCGGGGGTTCTCGGCGTCCTCGTCGTCTTCGTCGTCCTCGTCGGACTCCGGCAGGGCGGCTTCGAGGTCGGTCTCGATGTCGTCGAGTCTCGCCTCCACGGCGTCGAGGTCGGACTCGGTTTCGGCGGCGTCGAGTTCCTCTCGCGTCTCGCTCAGGCGCGTGTCGAGCGAATCGGGCGTGATAGCGACCGACTCGTCGGTGTCTTCGGCTCCGGACGATTCTTCGGCGGGCGTCTCGTCGTCCCCGTCGCTCATATGCGAGAAATCCGTGCGTGTACGAAAAGAGCGTTTCCCTTCGGGTTTCGTCTCCCGCCCGAAGGCGAAAAACGCTCGGAGGCTGTTGCGACCGACGCCCTACCCATCGTCGCGGGCCATGACACGGTCCCGCGACGGACAAACCGGTCGACCGCTGGCAGTGAGTACTGTGCTGACAGCCAGCGGGCTATCTTGAACGCGTTCGTACTTGACGCTGCCGCGAGTTTTCAGTCGGTGAATCGACAAGTCACGGAGTGAATGCGTCCGCTGTGCGAGACGCCCGTTCGGTCGCGTCGCGCGCCGCCGCTGGTCGCCATCGAGTCCGTTATCGGTCCAGAGAGGTGACGACGTCCGCGGAGATCGCTATCCATCCGTCCGGGTTCCCGCGTTCGGAAAAGACCGTTCGGTCAGGAGACGTCTGGTGCGCGAAGACGGTGGCGTTCGATTCGTCGGGACCGCTGGCGCTCGAATCCCGACCGTCCGTAGGTGCCATGAGAGAGCGATACAGACGCGCCGATATGAGAGTATTGATTCAGTTATTGTCTCGAAATATATCGTGTAACGGTCAATGCCGCACGAAGTTCCGCGTCCGATAGGGGTTTGAGTACGTCGTCCGAACGGCCGACGATGACCGACTCTCTGTTTACGCCGTTGACGCTCCGACGAACGGAACTGCCGAACCGGGTGATGGTGTCTCCGATGTGTCAGTACTCCGCGGAGGACGGCATCGCGACGGACTGGCACCTCGTCCACCTCGGCAGTCGCGCCGTCGGCGGTGCCGGCGTCGTGATGATGGAAGCGACTGCGGTGTCGCCGCGCGGCCGCATCTCGCCCGGCGACCTCGGTATCTGGTCGGACGACCACGCCGACGCCGTCGCCGGAATCGCGGATTTCGTCCGGTCACAGGGGAGCGTTCCGGCGATTCAGTTGGCGCACGCTGGCCGCAAGGCGAGCAAACACCCCCCGTGGGAGGGGTCGACCCCGGTTCCGGAAGACGAGGGCGGATGGGAGGTTCTCGCGCCGAGCGACGACCCGTACCCGTACGAGGGCGGTGACGCGCCCGACACGCGGGAGATGACCGGAGAGGACGTAGACGCCGTAATCGATCAGTTCCGCGCGGCGGCCGAACGCGCACTCGACGCGGGGTTCGAGATAGCCGAGGTTCACGCCGCCCACGGCTACCTCCTCCACGAGTTCCTCTCGCCGGTGACGAACGACCGCGACGACGAGTACGGCGGGTCCTTCGAGAACCGAACCCGCCTCGTCCGCGAGGTGACGCGGGCGGTCCGCGACGTCTGGCCCGAGGAGAAACCCGTCTTCGTCCGCATCTCGGCGACCGACTGGTTGCCGGACCGCGAGTCGTGGGACGTAGAGCAGTCGGCGCGTCTCGCACCCCTCCTCGCCGAAGAGGGCGCTGACCTCATAGACGTCAGTTCCGGCGGCATCCACCCCGACCAACAGGTCCCCGACCCGGGGGCGGGCTATCAGGTCCCCTACGCCGAACGAGTCAACGAGGCGACGGACATCGCCGTCGGCGCAGTCGGCGGAATCACGGAACCCGAACACGCCGACGCCATCGTCCGGAACGGGCGCGCCGATCTGGCCGTCGTCGGGCGCGAACATCTCCGCAACCCGTACTTCACGTTAGAGGCGGCCCACGAACTCGGCGAGGACGTGGAGTGGCCCGTTCAGTACCACCGCGGGACGTTCGACTGACCGGCGGCGTCGTCCCGACTGCGTTCGAGAGCGTTCGACCGACCGCCCCTTTTTCTCCGTCCGCGCCGAAGGAAGACGCATGAGTCCACGACGCGACGACGGCCGCGAGAACCGTCGGACGGAGTCCGACGACGAACTCGCGGCTCTCCTCTCGGACCTCGAATCGACCCTCGGGGACCTCCGCCGAGAACTCGACGCGCGAGACGGACGGAAAAGCGGGGAACCGACCGACCGCGAACGGGAGCGGTACGGCTACAGACCGCCCGAACGGGGCGACGGACGGGACCGAGGCGATGGACGGGACCGAGGCGATGGACGGGACCGAGGCGACGGACGACGCGGAGAGTCGCCGCTTCCGCGCCCGCCGAGCGTCGGCGAACTACTGCGCTTCACGGAGGAGTACACCATCCCGACGGTCGTGGCGGCGTTGGAGGCGACCATCCGGTCGCTCGAACTCCTCCGGCGCGTCCTCCGCCTCGCCGACCCCGGCCGGTCGGCGTTCGGCGACGACGCCCGCGGCGGCGAACGGACCGCGGTGGACCGACTCGCGCGCAGTCGAGTGGGTCGAGACGCTCTCTCGGGCCTCGACGGCGCGCTTTCGGAGATGCGAACCGCGCTCTCGGAGGCCGACTTACCCGAAGACGAGGCGTCGCGGTCCGTCCTCGAAGAGGCGCGAGGACTGGTCGACGAGATAGAGGCGCGCATCGACGAGGCCGAACGCGCGCGAGGGGAGACGCGCGACGCCGACCGGAGAGACCGGGAAGGACGAAGCGACGACGCCCGACGCGACCGGACGGGCGGACGGCGCGAGTCGGTCCGTATCGACGTGACGGACGAGAGCGCGACGGACGAAAGCGAGGAGGAAGAAAACGAGTCCCCGGCGGACGACAGACCGAAAGTGGACGTGGAGGCCGAACTGGAGTCGATACGGCGAGAGATACGCGGAGACGCCGAACCGTCGGCGGACACGGAGTCGGATGCGTCCCCGGACGAATCCGACGAGGACGGTGCGAGCGACGCGGACGACGCGGACGACGGCCGAGGCGGTTCGGGCGTCGCCGACGAGCAAACCGCAGCGAACAGTCAGGATTCGCCCGACGACGCCGTCGAGAGTGACGACGCTAACGCAGACGCGGACGACGACCGGTGAGGGCCGAGAGGGTCAGTCCGTCAGCAACGGTCATAGCCGCCGCAGCACCCGGTTAGGGCCACGACGACGCTGATGGATGTCGTGCCGTGCGACCCCTGCGAGGACGACTGCGCCGTCGTGACGGTTGACGAACGGGCGACGGCGGCGGCGCTTCGAGACCAGTGTTAGTACGCCGACTCGAAGAACTCCACCTCCAGTTCGACCGTCTGCTCGAAGAGTCGTTCGACCCGCCTCCGACGACGCGGTGAGATGGACTCACCCTCTCGGTCCAGTTCCGACCGAAGCCATCCCACGAACTCCGCGAACCCCTCGTTCGCGTGGAGTTCGACCCACTCAGCGAGGTAGAACCGCTCGGGCGACGCACCGTCGACAGCGCTCGCCCACTCCAGATACGCCCACTCGGCGGGCACGAGGACGGCCAGCGTCTCCGCGTACCCGCCCTCCGCGGCGGCCCGGCGCAGGAGATTCTCGAACGCCCGCGTCGTCGGCGTCAGCGTCGGGCCGGCGTCCTCGGCTCTCGGGACGTCCAACGCGTCGAAGGTGCGCTCGAAGTAGTCGTTCTCGTCGGCGGTGAGCGTCCCGAGAAAATCGACGAGTCGCCCTTTCGACGCCATCGTCGGCGCGTCTCCGACGGCGTGTCCGAACGCCCCGACGAGCGTTTCGAGGAAGGCGTAATCCTGCACCACGTACCGTCGAAACGCGTCGTCGTCGAGTTCGCCGCTCCCGAGTTCGCGTGCGAACCGGTGCTCCGTCGCGTCCGACCACGCCGGTTCCGCGCGTTCGCGGAGCCAGTCGGTGAATCGGGGCTTCTCGCGCGTCTCCGCGTACGCCTCGTAGGTATCGGGGACGTCCCCGTCGTCGCTGACACTCATACTCACCCGTCGCGCTTCCGACACATATACTCGGGTGATATCACTCTGTTGTTCGGGTCGTCTCACGTCCGGATTCGAGGTACGGGTCGGGACGGCGATGGAGACGACGACGGGGTCGAGCGTTCCGGGAGGCGGTCACTCGTCGAGTCGGTTTCGCGTCCCGTCTATCGCTATCTGAATCACGAAGAAGAAGGCGGCGACGATGACCGGCACTCGCCAACCGAACGCCTCCTGCACGTAGCCGTACGCGAACAGGACGACGAACACGACGAGCGATTGCAGCAGTCGTTCTCGGAGCGAGCGTCCTTCGAGGTCCATGGGGAGTCTCTCTCGGTACGGCGAAAGACGCTATCGAATCGCGTCGGCGCGGACGGCGATTCACCGCCGCGGGGAGTTCCGTGCTTTATCCCCACCGCGGTCGTACGGCGGCTATGGATGGTCAGTTCGAGCGTGCGCGTTCGGGTGTCCGGGCGGCCGTTCGCGAGATGCGACGGGAGGACATCACGTTCATGGCCGCCAGCATCGCCTACCACGCACTCGTCTCGCTGCTACCGATTTTCCTCCTTTTGTCGCTTGTTCTGTCGGCCACCGGGCGGGGACGGTTCGTCGGAACCGTCGTGAGGCTCACGGGCGTCTTCCTCCCGGAGGCGGGTCAGCAGGTGGTGGCCAATGCGCTCGGCGGCGCGACCGGCAGCGTCGGTCTCTCGGTCGTCAGCGTCGGCGTACTCCTGTGGGGGACGAGCAAGATATTCCGCGCGATGGACGCGGCGTTCGCACAGATATACGACACCGAACGGAAACTCTCGCTCGTGGGGCAGTTCAGCGACGCGCTCATCGTGGTGCTCGCGGTGGGCGGGGCTGCCGTCGTCGCGGTCCTCGTCGGCTCGGTCGTCGTCGTGCCCGACGGAATGCCGTTCTCGTGGGCGCTCGACGGCCTCGTGGCCGTCCTCGGACTGACGGTCGCGTTCTTCCCGATGTACTACGTCTTCCCGAACATCGACGTCTCGGTCCGAGAAGTTCTCCCCGGCGTGGTGGTCGCAGCGGTCGGGTGGACGAGTCTGGAGTGGCTCTTTCACCTGTACGCCTCGGCCTCCAGCAAGCCCGACATCTACGGGTTACTCGGAACGGTGTTGCTCCTCGTGACGTGGCTCTACGTCGGCGGTCTCGTGTTGCTCGCGGGGGCGTCGGTGAACGCGACGCTGTCGGGGCGGGGCGGCGACCAGACGACGCGGCGGCCGGGAAAGCGGCAGTTCGGAAGAGAGGTGCGAGACGCCGAGACCTTCGAGAACAGACTCGACAGACTGGTCACCCAGGCCGACGGCGCCGGCGTCTCGGCGGCGGCCGTCCGAGAGACTCTCCGGCGACGCGCCGACGCCGTCGGCGACGCGCGAGGCGACGAAGCGCCCGAGACGGCGGGGTCCGACGACCGGTCCCGAGGGGGCTGAGCGCCCATTCAGACCGGCTCGAACCGGTAGCCGTCCCACGCTTGGCTCTCTTTCTCGCGGATTCCCGCGTCGGGGTCGCGGAGTTCCTCGCAGTAGACGGGCCGTACCTCGTCGCCGATGGACACCTCGCTTTCGGTCGCGTCCGCGACGGTGAGTTGGCCGATGGCGCGGACGGGTTCGCCGTCGACGTCGAACTCGACGACCGCGAGTGAGTTGGGTTCGCGGACGCCCGGCGGCGTCGCAGTCGAGGTGGTCCACGTGATTATCTCGGCGGTGTAGCCGCTCAAATCGACGGTACCGACGGGTTCCTCGCCGTCGGGTCCGACCGGATGGCCGGGGTAGGTGATGCTGCCGTCGGGGTAGCGGTACGCCTCCATCTCGCGTTCGTCGCTCATTGTCGGGCCTCCATGATGGTCGTGGTGACGCAGTTTCCGAACCCGCCGACGTTGCAGGCCAGACCGACGTCCGCCTCGACCTGTCTGTCTCCCGCCTCACCGATCAACTGCTGGTATATCTCGTACACCTGCGCGACGCCCGACGCGCCGAGGGGGTGGCCCTTCGACTTCAGGCCGCCCGAGGTGTTGATGGGTAACTCGCCGTCGCGGTCCGTGACGCCCTCCTCGACGGCTTTCCAGCCCTCGCCTTTCTCGAAGAAGCCGAGGTCCTCGGACTGGAGGAATTCGAGGATGGTGAACATGTCGTGCAGTTCCGCCACGTCCACGTCGTCGGGGCCGAGACCGGCCATCTCGTAGGCGATATCCGAGGAGTTGACGACGCCGCCCATCGTCGTCGGGTCCGCGCGTTCGTGGACGACGTGGGTGTCCGTCGCGCCGCCGATACCGGAGACGACGGCGTAGTCGTCCGTGTACTCGCGCGCGACGGACTCCGGGCAGAAAAGCAGGGCCGCAGAGCCGTCTGTGATGGGACAGAAGTCGTAGAGGCGGAGGGGGTCCGCGACGACGGGCGACTCCAGAACCGTCTCTAAATCCACCTCCTTTCTGAACTGGGCGTGGGGGTTGTCCAGACCGTTCTTGTGGTTCTTGACGGCCACCTTCCCGAGAGACTCCCGAGGGGCGTCGTACTCGTCGAGGTACAGACGCGCGGTGAGACCCGCAAACGACGGGAGCGTCACGCCGTGTTTGTACTCTACGGGGTGCGTCAGAGAGGCGATGACGTCCGTCGCCTCCGCCGTCGACCGGTGCGTCATCTTCTCGCCGCCGACGAGCATCGTCATCTCCGAGGCGCCGGAGGCGACGGACTGCCACGCCGCGTAGACGCCCGCCCCGCCGGAGGAAGACGTCTGGTCGATGCGGGCGGTGTACGCCGGGACCGCCGCCAAGTCCTGCGCGAGAGCGTTCGGGACGCCCGTCTGTCCCTCGAACTCTCCGCTCGCCATGTTCGAGACGTACAGATGCTCCACCTCGTCGGGCGCGACGCCCGCGTCTTCGAGGCAGGCCTGTCCGGCCTCGGCGAGCAACTCGCGTATCCACGCGTCGCGTTGCCCGAACCGGGTCATCGACGCGCCGATGACTGCTACACGTTCCATATTCGGAGACTGCCTGCCACCCGTTTACCGATTTCCCTTCCAATCGCGTGTCGAACGGTTTAACAAAACGGCGTCCGGAACCGCCGATATGAACACAGAGTCTGCCGCGTCGGCCGTCGGGGCCGTCGCCTGTCTCCTTTTGGCCGCCGTCGTCTTCGCCCCCGCACTCCTCGTCACGCAGTCGAACGTCGGCGTCGCGGCCTACTACGCCGCCGGACCCGTCGGCCTCTCGGTCGTCGGATTCCTCGGACTTCTCGGCGTCGTCGTCTTCCTCGCGGGGCGACAGGGACGAACCGACGCCGCCACCGTCGCCGGTCTGGTCACCGTCCTCGGCGTCGCGATGCTCGCGTTCGCCCTGCTTTGGGTGGTCTCTCTCGACTCGAACCTGATCTACAGTTTCCCGGCGCAGTACGCGTGGATAGCCGACCACCGGTGGGCCGTCGCCGCCGTCGCCGCCGTCGTCGCCGTCGCAGGCGGCGCGTACGCGTGGAGCGTTCTCGACTGATACGGCCGCCGTTCTCCGTCCGTCCCCGTCGTCTCCGCCGCGCCGTCCACCGATTGACGCGACCCCGAGTCGAAAGCCCCTTATGTGACGATGGGGTAAAGAAGGATGGACTAGGTCGGGCAGCCAGGCCCTGCCCTTCACCCGCAATTTCGGCCTTTAGCGGGGACCGAAACCGGGGGCGTCCGGTCAGACCGACACGGGCCCCGGGAGCCAACGTCGAAGCCTCGTCCCTCGGGGACAGCGGACCGTGGAAGCCGACCGCAGGGTCGGTTGCACGCGGTTCACCGGTGATACCCCGCCAGGCGCGGAAGCGAGCAACGGACCGCCGGACGTGCGTCGCTCGAGGGATCGCGGGGTGGAGGAGGCAACCGGGACTACCCGTGCCGGAACGCCGGGCAAACCCGTCGTCCGCCACTCATACCTCATCGATACTCGTTCTCCGAGCGACGGCGTTCGCGACGGGCAGATACCCCGCACGGGCTTCCCGGATGCTGTGATTTATACCGAGCACCACCGTTTCGATTCGAATATCCACGATGGGTTCGGGAGTCGGCGGCACCGCGGGGCTGTTTCGCGACCGAGAGTTCGCGGCACTCGCCGGAACCGCGTTCGCGCGGAGTCAAGCGTACTCGACGATACTCATCGCTCTCGCCCTCTACGCCGAGCAGTTCGGGACGACGGGGTTCGTCGAGGGACTGTTCGGAACCGCCTTCGCCGTCGTTCAACTGCTCATTGTCCTCCCACTCGGACGGAAAGTGGACACGGGCAACGCAAAGCGGTTTCTGCTCGCCGGACTCGCTCTCAACGTCGTCGTCTTCTTCGGATTCACCCTCGTCCAGAACTCGACGCACGTCGTCCTCGTCCGGATGCTCCAAGGCCTCGGCGCGAGCATGCTCTGGATTACCGGCTCTACGGTCGTCGGCGAGATTAGTCCCGACGACGCCAGCGGTCGGTGGCTGGGCGCTTACAATCAGGTGGCGGCGTTCTCCAGTCTCGCGGGCGACGTGGTGGGCGGCTACCTGCTCTACGCGTACGACTTCGCGCTGACGTACGCCGTTCTCAGCGGCGTCACCGTCGTCGCGTTCGTCCTCGTGTGGCGCTACCTCCGCACGAACCCCGGCGGCAGGAAAGACCCGGAGGACGCGACCGGCGCAGAGACGCTCCGCGCCCTGTTCTCTCGGCCGATGATTCGGTCGCTCGTCTTCTTCCGCCTCGCGTTCAGCGTCGGTAAGATGGCCGTCATCATCTTCCTGCCCATCTTCGCCCGCGTGGAGTTCGGCATCAACGCCTTCGCAATCGGCTGGATCCTCGCGGGCGGGAAGGTGACGAAGACGCTCGTACAGGGGTACATGGGCGACCTAACCGACAGACTCGGCGGGAAACACCGGTTCGTCGCCGCCGGCGCACTCCTCTACGGCGTCGGAACCGCGCTCATCCCGCTCGCGCTGTTTTTCGAGGGCGTCGTAGACCCCGTCACGTTCTCCGCGTTCGGCGACACACAGCGACTCGGCGGCGCGTTCTTCGCTCTGTTCTTCGCCTACGGCGTCCTCGGAATCGCGGACAGCATCCGCCTGCCCGCGAGTATGGCGCTTTTCGTCGAAGAGGGCGAACGGTTCGACTCCGTGGCGTCGAGCATGTCGCTTCGCTCCATCTCGTGGAAGATAGGGCAGGTGGCGGGGCCGGTGCTCGTCGGCACCATCAAGGACTTCGTCTCCACGACGGTGGCGTTTCTCACCGCCGCGGGCTTCGTCCTCGTGGCGACGGGCGTGTTCGTCGCGACGTACTACCGGTCTGCAGGCGCGGAGGCGACGACGCCGACGCCGGGCGACTGAACGCCCGACTCCCCGAAGCCGTCGGCTACAGAGCGTATCCTCCGTGTAAAACTGAGCACCGCCGCAGTCGTCCGCTTACGCGGTGGTCGTTCGGTCGGGGTCGTCCGTCTCCGCGTCGGCTTCTACGTCGTCGTCCGTCGAGGCGTCGTCCGCGGCGGCGCCCTCTTTGATTTCGTTCTCCAGTTCGTCGCGTCCGCGTCTGAACTCGCCCATCGCTTGACCGGTCGAACGCGCGAGTTTCGGCAGTTTGTTCGCGCCGAACAGCAACACGATGATGAGAAGCACTATGAGCATCTCCGGTCCGCCGGGTATCCCGGGGAACAGAGGAACGAGTATGTCTGTCATCGAACCACCTACGGGCTCAGCCGTTATCAACTTGTCAGCCGCGGCGCTCCGCAGTTCGTCGGCGGAATACGGCCGATATCGCCGCTCACGGCGCGTCTCGGTGCGTTTCGTCCGAACCGAGCCGCGTCGTCACTGATCTGTCACGGGTTGCTCTGCGAGCACCTGCCCGAACAGTTCCTTTTCGGCCCGCCGGAGATGCTGGTGGAACGTCGGCGCACTCACGCCGAGGGACTCCGCGACGTCCTCGCCGGTGCTCTCTCTCGGCCACTCGAAGAAGCCCGAGTAGTACGCCGTCTCCACTGCGGTGCGCTGTCGCTCCGTCAGTATCTCGGAGAACTGTCGTTGCAAGCGCTCTCGGAACGGGTCCTCGACGGACACCAAGCGCCGGGCGACCAACTCGACGTTCGGGTACGTCTCTCGGAGACGGTCCGTGACGGACCTGATGTCCGTCGAAACCGAGAGGTGGACGGTCAACTCGAAGTCGCCGTCGGCCATCGCGGCCGACTCGACGTATCCGCCGAGAGAGGCGATAGCCGACTGGACGGGTTGTTCCGAGAGGTAGAGTTCGAACCGGGCGGGCGAGGAGTCGCAGTCGAACCTCGCGAGCGACCGCCAGTGAGGAATCACGTCGACGAGCGATTCGAGCACGTCGAGGACGTGCGCGCTGGCGACGCCGTACTCCAGGTACGTCCCGTCCTCCAAGGGGACGGTTCGTTCGATGCGGAACGTGCCGTCGGACGGTAGCGTGGCGCCGTACTCGCCGAACGGGTTCGGAACTCGGAACTCGACTTCGACGGCTTCGTCGCCCATCAGCGCCTGTTTGCGCTCGTTCGCCGCGATGGCGTGGCCGACGATTTCGCCCACCGGTTCGAGCGCTCGCTGTTCTTCCTCCTCGAAGGCGTTCTCCCGGTCGGCGTACACCCCGAGGAGTCCGTACGTCGTCCCCTCGTACTCGATGGGGACGGCCGCCACGGACTGGTAGTCGTACTTCCGCGCGAGGTGACGCCACGGCTCGAAGTCCTCGTCGGAGAACGGGTCGTTGACGGCCTGTATCTCTCCGGTCCGCACGGCCCGGCTGGCGGGACCGCTCTCCTCTAACGTGTTCAACGACCGGGCGTCCGAGAGGTCTATCTCGTCGACGTAGCCCTCGACACCGACTTCGACGCGGGCGGTGAGTTCTCCGCGCCGCGGGTCGACGCCCGCGATCCACGCGAACCGGTACGACTCCGACTCCGCGAACGCCGTACAGACCTCCCGCTCTATCTCCTCTCGCGTCGGGCGACTGATTATCGCGTCGGATATCTCTCGGACGACTGCGTTGACGGCGTTGAGGGCGGTGAGACGCTCCTGTTGGCGTTCGTGCCGACGTAGCTGTTCTTTCCGCTCCGTCACGTCCCGGACGACCGCAATCCACCGCAGAGAACCCTCGGCGGAGCGATAGCGCGTGATTCGAGACTCGATGACGACGCGTTCGCCGCCGTCGGTCGTCGCTTCCGTCTCCACGCTCACGGTGTCTTCCCCCCCGCGAGAGCGCTCTCTGTAGCGTTCGATAACGCCTTCGAGCGTATCGTCGGTGGCTAACCGCCCCGTCTCGTCGAGGAAATCGCCCGCCGAGTGCCCCGTCAGCGTCTCGAAGGCCGAGTTCGTCGCGACGAGTCGCCCGTCTTCGTCGAAGACGCACACCGCGTCGTCGATGGTCTCGAATATCGTCTCGTATCGCTTCTGCTCGCGTTCGCGCTGCTTTCGTTCGTCGGCGTTCCGAACGTAGACCGAAACACCGGTCTCGGAGGGGTACACGCGCCCTTCGAGCCATACGTCGAGCGGTTCGAAGTACTCTTCGTAGGTCACGGACGACTGCGTCTCCGACGCGCGGCGGATGGCGTCGTACCCCGTCGAGTCGTCGGCGGCGGCGAACACGTCCGTGACCGACCGACCGACCACGTCCGACGCGTCACAGTCGAACAGTCGTTCGGCGCGCCGGTTGAGGTAGGTGAACCGGTGGTCGTCGTCGAGGGCGAACACCGCGTCGTCGATTCGTTCGAAGACGTCGTCGAGTTCGCGTTCGAGGGCGGCGTGCGAGCGAGACAGTCGACGGAAGAGCCGTTTCGACTCCGTCACGTCGTAGTACAGTTCCACTCGCCCGCCCGCGAACCGCCCCGACTCGATGGGCCGACTTCGGTGTTCCAACCACCGCTCGGGTCGGTGCTCCCCGGCCGTCACCCGGCACTCGAACTCCTCCGCGTAGGTGTTGTCGTCGTACGTAGAGCGCACCGTCTCGGCGAACTCGCCGGGGTTCGCGACGGTGTCGAGAATCTCCTCGTCCAAGAGACGGCGCTTGTCGCGTCCGACGACGGCCGTCCGGTCGAGGCCGAAGTATCGTTCGATGTCGTCGTTGACCCAGACGACCTCGAACTCGTCGTTCAGGACGAACACGCCCACGTCGGCCTCGTCGAGGACGTCGAGCAACAGCGAATCGTGTTCGACGACGGCGCTTTGCGCCTCCGCCCCCGTCTCCGAGGACTGCGGTTCGCGCCACCAGATTCGCCCGCGCGCGCCGACTTTCTTCGTCTCCACGACGCCCCGGTCGGCGAGTCGGGTCAGACGGTCGTACGCCGTCCGCCGGGTGCACGAGAGCGATTCGGAGACTTCGCTCGTCGTCAACGGTTCGCGGGCCCTCTCCGCTCGGTCGAACACCGCAAGCGTCTCCGAGAGAGGATCCGACTGCACGTCTTCGGGAGCCATACCGGAGTCGTCCGGCCGACGGAACAATAAACCTCCGTTGTAGGAAATAGCCCCAGAAGTCGCCGAAAAGGCGGTATAGAAGCGTCACGAGCGTCCGAGAGTCGCCGAATCCCGGAGCCATTCTCGGCCGGTAGCTTTTAGAGAGCCTTCTTTCGGCTCGCGCTCTCGGATGAGCCTATTCGTTTAACCCCATACGCTATTGTCTATCTTCGATATTGTTCAAACGAACAGCACCGACATCGGTGACTGGTAACCGAGCAGATAGATGAGTAACTCCATTCCCCATTCACAACTCGATTCGCTGGCTGAGACGGACGACGTCTCACGCAACGACTTGTTCGAGGCCCTCACAGAGAGTCGGCGCCGTACCGTTCTCGCGACGATAGCGACTGCCGGGACGCCCATCGAACTGCGTTCCCTCGCGCGGGCAGTCGCTCGCGAGGAGACCGACGTCACGGACGCCGACGTCCCCGAGGAGGCGTTCGAGCGGGTGTCGGTGTCTCTGTACCACACTCACCTTCCGAAACTTGCGAACCTGGGTCTCATCGAGTTCGACGCCCGGGAGAGAGTCGTCGAATCCGCGGCGGACGGCGTCGACTCTCTCTGTTTGTAGCCGGCCGATTACCCGTTCGATGCCGCCTCTCCGCCGGTTTCGAATCCGGGTCGCTCGTAGCACCGGTTTCTCCGCGGGTAACCGGTCGCTTTTCGGACCGGTTTGCGGCTTGCAAGTATAGGCCAAATCACCTACACCGAGTCCGGGAGTTGTACCGACCACATGACAGTAGACTCATCCGACGTCGACGAGCAGCGAGTGATTGCAGACATCGAACGACGCCTCGTGACCGACGGCGGCGAGGACGAAGCCGAATCCGACGACGAGTCGAGCCAAGACGAGTCGGCCGAAGAACAGGCGGCCGAAGGCGACGAAGAGGAGTCCGCCGAAGACGGAGAAGACGAAGGGTCGGACGACGGAGAGGACGCCTCAGAGGACGAGCAGGGAGACGAAGCGGAAGAAAGCGAGAGCGACGGCGAAGAAGGCGAGGAGTCGCCCGAACTCGACTCCCAGACCGCACAGAGCCAAGAGGAAGAGTCCGACGAGATACAGGAAGGCATGGAGGGCGAAGACGAGACGGGCATCCTGTTTTTGGACCTCGAAGGGCTCCACCTCGACCTTCTGGGACTGGAGGTGGACCTCAACCGAGTCATCCTCGACGTCGCCGCCCAGAAGGGCGACGGCAACTTGGTCGGGAACCTGCTTTCGGCCGTCGCCGGACTACTGGACAAACCCGGCGACATCCTCGGCGGCCTCTCGGACATACTCCCGTCGCTCGACGACATCCTCCCGGAAGCGCCCGAGATGGGCGACAAGATACGGAACATGGCGAAGAAGGCGGCGGACGAACTGCCGCTTCAGGACCTGTTGACGCAGATCGTCGTCGGTCTCGTCAACCAACTGTTCGGCACGAACGTGGGCGACGAAGCCGACGACGAATCTGAGACCCAACAGGAAGCCGAGCAGTCCGAGGGCGAGCAAGAAGAGTCCCAGGAGGCAGACGAGGGGGAGTCGGAGTCCGAAGAGAGCCAGAACCAGTCGGAGACGGAACAAGAGGGGCAAGAGGCCGAAGCATGAGCGGGTCGCTCCTCGACCGCATCGACGTGATGGAGATCCTCCGAGACGTCGATTTCGAGGAGGCGCTGGCGGGCACCGAGTGGGAGGGCACCGCGGGCGACGACGCCCTCGGCGAACGACTCGGCGCGCGCGCCGGAGAGTGGCTCGGAAGCGCCCTCGGCGCTCTGTTCGGCCAGATCGCGGGCGAGTTGGTCGTCGGCGGGATGCTCGACAAAGTCGGCGGCGACGAAAAGACCGACGGTGAGACGCAGGAGGCCAACGCATGAGCAGCGACTCCTCGTCCGGCGACGACTCCGGACTGAAGAGCGTCATCACCGACGAACTCGAGTCCCAGATAGACAAACAGAAGATGGGCAAGAAAGTCGGACGAGAGTTCGGCGCTCAGGCGGGCCGCGAACTCGGCGCGCGCCTCGGTCGGACGGTGGACGAAGCCGTCCGCGAGGGCGCAAAGCAGGGAAAACAGCCGGGCGAAATCCTCGGCGACGTAAAGCGGACGCTCTCGTCGTCCATCCACGAGTCGCTCGGCGACGAAGAGTCCCTTCGAGAGACGCTCTCGGAGTTCCAACAGTCGGTCCGAGATTCGACGGACGACGCCGCGAGCGAGGCCAAAGAGGGAGCCGAGTCGGCCACGGAGCAAGCGAGCGACGCCGGTGAGAAAGCGGCCGACAAAGCGAGCGATGCCGGTGAAGAGGTGGCCGACAAGGCAAGCGACGCCGGTGAGGAAGCCAAAGAGGCGGTTTCCGAGGCGGCAGATACGGTGACGGACACGCTCGACCAAGCCGACGAGGCCGACGAAGAGACCGAGGAGGAAGCCGAAGAGGCCGCCGAGGACGCCGAGGCGGAGGCCGAACAGGCCGACTCCGAGGAGTCGGTCGACCCGGACGAAGTCCGCCGCGAGACGTACACGGAGATGCTCGAAACCATCTCCTACCGCGAACTGCAGTCGATGGCCAAAGAGGCAGACATCAAAGCAAACCAGAGCCGAGAGGACTTGGTGTCGGCGCTCGTAGAGCAGTTCGACTCGGAAGACGGCGAAGACGGCGAAGACGGCGAAGACGGCGACGACTGAGACCCGACGCAGCGACGGAGTTCGCCTCTCGAGGCGTACATCGACGCACCGCCGACACGGCCGATCCGCCATCGTTCGAGTGCGGTTCGAACCAGCGGCCGTTGCCGTTCTCGGCGGATATCGGAGAACGGCGCCGTCCGGTCGGGAGACGCCGCCCCCAGTTCTTTGGATATTCGGGGCGTGTCCGACAGTAAGATGCCCGACACCGGATTCGAACTCCCGGACGGTCGCGCACGAATCGGCTGGTGGGTATTCGTTCTCGCACTCGCGGCGGCGGCGGCGTTCGTCGCGTACTCGTTCGTGGGGATGGTAGTGCTCGGCGTCTTCGGCTACTACGCGACCCGACCGATATACCAGCGACTCAAGCCCGTCATCGGCTCGGACGGGATTGCAGCGTGGCTGACGCTTCTGACGGTTCTGCTCCCGGTAGCGGCAATCCTGTTTTTCGCGGGGTTTCAGCTGTTCCAGCAGGTCCAGCAGTCCCTCGGAAACACCGCGGGCACCCTCGCGCTCCTCGAGAACTATCTCGGAGTCGGAACGCTACCGGCCGGTCAACGCCAGACGCTCGCGCAACTCATCCAAGACCCCGGTCAGGTCGTCTCGAACCCTCGACAGACGCTCCAGCGGGTCCTTCAGACGGGTATGAGAGTCGTGTCGGCCGCCATCAGTACGGTGTTGTTGCTGGGGCTTTCGGTGACGCTCTCGTACTTCCTCTTGAAGAACGACGAGGAACTCTCGGACGGTCTGCGCCAACTGTTCGGCGGCGGCGACACCACGGCCTACGCGTACGCCGCGGCAGTCGACGAAGACATAGAGTCCGTCTTCTTCGGAAACTTCCTCTTCGTCGTCGTCATGGCGGTCATCGCGGCGGCCGTCTACTGGGGAACGAACCTCGTCGCGCCGCCGGAACTCCAGATTCCGATGGTGTTCGTGCTCGCGTTCCTCACCGGCGTCGCCAGCCTCGTGCCCATCGTCGTCGGGAAGGTCATCTACCTCCCGGTGGTCGCCTACCTCGGCTTTCAGGCGGTGCGTCTCGGCGGAAACCAACTGCCGTTGGTGGGCGGCCTCCTCGTCGTCTACTTTCTCGTCCTCGATATCCTCCCGCAGACGTTTATCCAACCGTACATCACGGGCCGCCAACTGGACATGGTGGTGATGATGTTCGCGTATCTGCTCGGTCCCACCCTGTTCGGCTGGTACGGCTTTTTCCTCCTTCCGATACTGTTCGTCTTGATGCTCGAAGTCGTGCGTATCGTCCTCCCCGAACTCGTCCACGGCGAGTCGCTCACACCCACGGTATCGATGGGCGAATCGGTCGGGGCCGACCCTCAGTCGACGCGCGCGGAATCGCTCGACGGCGACGCCGCCGAGTCGGGCGACGAATGAACTGACGTCCGACCCGACGGGCGTGGCAGGCGCGACTCACCGACGCCCCATCTCTCGGCAACGCGCGGCGGGCCGTTCAGAGACGCCCGAGAATCTGCGGTGGTTATTCAGACGTGCGAACAGCGTTCGTCGAGGTGGTGTCGGACGGTGGACTCCTCGAACTCGAAGTGCGTCGCGAGCGATTCCGTCGAGTACCCCAACTCGGAGGCCGAACGCATCTCGGCGCATTCGTCGGCGTCTACGGGACCGAATTCGTCGTCGAGTTCTCCTTTCGTGTACATATCTCCTCATTAGGAGTGACGGGATTGAGGATTGTGCGTAGATGGATAGCCACTCGCGAGAGGCGCTGCTAGTGTGGTAATATACGAAATTTTGAAACAACTTCTATCCTATAATACACAAACAAACTGGTGTTCGAGTTGAGATTTTCGAACTCCAGCCGTCCGAGAGTGTCGAACGGGCGGACGCAGTCGGTCACCGCTGTCTCCGGCCCTCTCGTGTAACTGTGTTCCTCAGTCCGATTATACCGCCCCTACGCGGGGTTTGACCGCCGGTTGTATCTCCTGAATCTCCGTCTAAGAACACCCAATCAGACGTATAATTCCGGTGAGCTCGTCCATTACTATTGTCATATTCGCCAATTTGAGCGCGTAGGATTCAGACACGGCCGCTTTCGGCGGGCTCCGTGCTGAATCCGCGAACTCACACCATGGAACGACGAACCTACCTCAAGGGAATCGGTGCGGCTGGTATCGCTACGACCGGACTGGGGCTCAGCGCGTTCTCCGCGAGTGCGGCGAGTGCCGAACTGAACATCGCAGACGGGGACGCGGGCACGGTTACCAACGACACGGGCGACATCTCGAACGTCTTCATCAAGCCCGAACTGGCCGTCGAGTGGGACGGCTTCGACGAATCCGTAAGCAAGATGCGTGTGCTCGTCGAGGCCCGCCTCGAACGGAACGAACAGGGCGACATCCTGCCCGCGTGGGCGGACGAAGTGGACGGCCTTCGACAGGACGTCTACGACGCTCTCGGAAACGACTACGGCGGTTATCCGCTTCTCGACGACGGCTACGTGCCGGTCTTCAGAGAGACGCCGTGGCTGTTCAACGACGAGTACTACCCGGAGACGCTCACGGATTCCGGCACGAGCGGTCGCTTCCCCGGTAGCGGTCGAGCGCCCCTCTACAGTCGGGCGTCCGAACTCACCGGACGGAGTGACGCGTACTTCAAAGGAACGTCCGTCCCGTCCTCGGAGATTCCGCCCATCATGCTGTTCTCCGACGATCACGACCGTCCGGACTACGCCGGACTACCCGGAAGCGACGAGGACGTGAACGAGTCGCCCGGCCACTACCTGAGCGGATTCAGTATCAGCGGTGGCGGAAACTTCCTGAACGGAAGCTACGGCCCGGCGGGCGGGACGGACCTCCTCGACGAAGACACCGACGGGAGTTCCGCGGGTTCGCGGATCGGACTGCGCTTCACCGTCTCGCTCAGAACCGACGACGGAGAGAGCGCGGACCCGCTCGCGATGAGCGGCGAAGACGGCTACCCCGCCTACGACGCCGACGGGGACCCGACCACGTACCCGGAGAACAACGTCGGCTACGCCGGGCTTCGGTCCATCGCGGAGGAACACCCTGCGGTGATGACCGCTCACACGCAACTGACGCTCACCGCAACCAACGCGGAAGCGACGGCGAGCGGTAGCGGAACCCTCGGCGGAAACGCGAACTGACCCGCGGTTTCGGTCACGGTTTTTCCGACTCCGACGTGAACCGTCTACGACTCGCGGAGACTTCTCGCTCGTAATACCCCGCGCGAGGATGAGATGAGAGAAAGCGCCGGCCGGGATTTGAACTCGATGGCGAGACTCGCTCCGCTCGCCTCGCGTAGTTCAAATCGTCGGCAGGGCGATTATGTCTCTCACGTTCGTTCGAGACAATAATGCGCCGGCCGGGATTGTTGAACCACGCCGTCAAGTGTGTCACTCCGTGCCACACTTGCCGTCTGACGACAGCCCGCGAAGCGGACTGTCGCCCGGGCCATAACCGAGGCTCAGGGGGTCCTGTCGTGTGAAATTGGCGCTCAGTACGCACTACGACCAGCAGAAAGCCAAACACACGATACAAATGGAACCCCAACTCGAACCGATAGAACCTGACACCGCAGTAGAGCTATATCTCGCTGACCGCGAGAGCGAACTCTCGAAACAGACACACCGCACCCATCGTGGACGCCTGAAGCTCTTCCTCGAATGGTGCGCAGAGAACGACATCGAGAACCTCAACGAACTCACCGGACGCGATACAAACCGCTACAAAATCCGGCGCTCGAAAGACATCAAGAACGTCACGCTCAAGAGTTACATGGACACTCTTCGCGTATTCCTTCGCTGGGCGACAGGCATCGATGCTGTTCACCCGGAACTCCCTGACAAGGTCCAGTCTCCATCGCTTCAGCGCGGCGAGAACGAGCGTGAGACTCACATCGACAGTGAAACCGCTGAAGCGATACTAGAGTATCTCCGAAAATACGAGTACGCAACGCTCCCGCACGTAACGTGGGAACTCTACTGGCACACTTCGATGCGGCGTGGTGGAGGCCGTGCGCTCGATGTGGACGACTTCTACCCCGACGAACAGTACCTCGACGTATGCCATCGTCCCGAGACGGACACACCGCTGAAAAACAAGTACGAAGGCGAGCGACCTGTCTCAATCTCCACTGCCCTCACGACGGTCATCGACGACTGGCTCTCTGACCAGCGTCCCGATGTGACCGACGAACATGACCGTCGTCCACTTCTTGCAACGAATTATGGTCGAGCCCACGGCCAGACACTCCAAAAGTACGTCTACCAGTGGTCCCGTCCCTGTGCTATCGGTGATGAGTGCCCTCACGATCGAAATCCTGAGACGTGTGAAGCGACCCAACGACACGATACAGCCCATCTCTGTCCTTCGTCGATCAGCACGCACGACATACGCCGGTCAAGTCTCACCCACGCGCTTAGGAGCGAAGTCCCGGTCCCAGCAGTAAGTGGTCGAGCCGACGTTTCTGCTGATGTACTCGACAAGCACTATAACCAGATGACCGATGTCGAAAAGATGGAACAGCGGAGGGACTTCTTCGAGAATATCTAAATATCCTTACACGACAACCCCATGCCAGTTATTTGCCATTTACTCTAGGATATCACTCATATCAAGCCCACGACTCTCGTGCTCTTCGTCAACTCTACTCTTTGGAATTTGGATATGGAATTCATTACCAGCTAGAATTTCGCTGAAGAGATCAACTGCAGAGTCGGAGTACCGACGATATGTTACCGAGGGGTTGAAAAATGCGATGTGATACTTATTATTGAACCCAGTAATATTCATCCCTGTTTCTTCATAGATCGGTTTTAGAACCTTCCGCTTGAAATCATATGCCGAAGATAAACCAATTTTCTCATACATTTCTTGCGGAGAGAGATCATGATCAAAAATAAATCCACGATTCTTCCCTCCCGCAGAGACCCCTAACACAGTCGCAAGTTCCTCCTTATCCTCAGCAACGTCTTCAATACGCTTATGATCAACTACTCGCTCGTCGGATGATTTAGATCGAACGACTTCGTATGTATTAGCAAGAAGCTTGCGAAGGTATCTAACGTCAACTTCGAAACCCTCCCCACTAGCAAAGGCATCGAATACCCAATCGAAATCGCGAGCAATAATTCGATTTACGGAAATGAAACGGTCTTTTCCTAATTGAATCCGTTTCATACGAGGATATTCCTCGTATTCCTTAATGTTTCTGTCAAACTCAAGAAAGTAGATGTCTTTCGCGGTTACTTCGTCTTCTGGAAGTAGTTGATTCACCCACGACAGGATGGACCGAATGTTGGGGTCGGTCGCACTATAACCCACAATCAAAAGAGGATGCTCAGCAAAATACGTAAGCATCTTAGAGCTTAAATATCGCTTTCGACTTGTGAACTCCTCATAGTCTTCTGAAGTTAAAGTGAGCGAACTTGGGTCCGTTACTGTGCCGTGAATTTTCAGTATCTCACCTATGCTTTTATGTGGTGATCGGAGGATTTCCTCTCCAACAACGACATCATACTTTTCATCTTCCCTGCCTTCATTATTAAAGATATTTTCAAGGAAGCGGTCATAGTTAGTGGTTACCACCGCATGAGGCTGTATCTCACGAAGTTTCCGTATTTCTTTCTGTGCTTGGTCTAAACCTAAGTCTTCATCCAACTTCTCTTCTTTTAAATCCTCCGCTGAGTCGGGCGTGATACTCTTGAAATACTTCGAAATTTCAGTCTTTAGATAGATGTCTGGAGTATCCTCATATTTAAGATCTATATCAGAGAATTTCTCCTCATTTTTATCCCATGCCCACTGCGAAAACCGATCAGCCAAGAGACTCCCCATCTCAGTAGCATCCCGGCTCTGACGGTAGTATCCGTAATTGTGTTCAAGCTTCGGACAACTTGATGCCATCTGACTCAGAAGTTGGTCCCAACTCGGTCCCGAAAAGTATCGTATCGAAAGGCCTGATCCTGCAAATACGATTGGCTGAACGGGTACCGATCCGACCGTTTTCTCGATTTCTTCTTTTATTTCCGCCCGATAATTTTCTAAATGAGTCACAGCTTCCCCTCCTTTCCCAGTCGATTGAACTTCATCTTGCTTCTGTCAATTCATGAGACATGTTAATGTTGATGGTTTCGCTTAGAATTAGATTCTCCGCTTGAGAATGGGTGTGCTATTGTTTCTCACGACATGAACCACGTCGCTAGGAGGATTTACTCAAAATCGAATAGGGTACGCTGTCGCTTGTAGTCATACGGTTCCGTCAGAAGAGACCTCAGGTCTGAATAATCAACTTGAGCATGTGCATTCTCTTCTAGAGCCCGGTCAACAATCCACGCTCGGAACTCTTCGTATTGGTTTCGGTCGTTAATTACATCACTCATGTTGATCGTCTTGAGTTCACCAAATCGAGCGAAGTATATCCCTACTCGGTTGATCTCTGGGTACTTTCCTTCAAACGGCTCCTTGCTAGACCTCCACTCTGATTCGTGGATCAACCGTTGTACGTCGTTCACAACATAGTACATCAATAATTGCCGCCAGAATGCCTTCGTGAATGTAGGATTCTTCGTAGTTTTGATATCGATGAGTAAATCGTCTACGATGAAGTCTCCTTCTCCCCGCAGTATATGTAGATAATTGCCGAATGACGGCTTCTCGAATACAGTTTCCCCGCAGGTCCACTCCTTCTCGCGCAGTAGGCTAAACAGATCATTCATCTCGTCAAGGACGTCCTCCTCGAAGGCGTTCCGGTCAATCCATGAGTGGACGGTTTCGTTTGGCTTCCACCCAGCGTTGATGAGTGCAGATTTTACCACTCCCTTGGTGTTCATACCTGTCTGGACGTATTGGTGAGCGAGTTTTGACAAATCTTCGTCAATCGTCCATTTGATTGCACTCTGGCGTCTCCGCCATACGGGGCGGGCTTCGTTCATCTCTTTCCACTCGGTTCGATTAGAAATTCCTTCTCTGTCTTCCCACTGCATCCCATCGAATTTTCGGACGCGGGTCGGTGGTGTTTCGCCTGCTTTCCAGCGGCACTTTTCCGAGTTTCCGAGACCTTCCCAACTCTCAGTGTTCTCATCTTGTGACCAAGTTCTCAGTGCTCTGTACTGCGGTCGGACAACCTCGTTACATCGACGATACAGGAGTAGCTTACAAAGGAACTCAAACGCATTTCCGATTAGTCTATGACCATAACCGTTATTTTTGACCTCGATGTCTCTCCTAACATCCTCTCCCGGGTTGGGAAATGTAGCATCTATCTCATTCCTGACTTCGCTAATTTTTATGAAGTCGGTGACCCCCGTCGCCATTCTTGATATTGAATCTATCCTATAGAAGTAAATAGTATTCCTACACTCTCATAATATGATAACTATGGCTGGTGTCTACAAACTGTTAAAAACCTGAAATACCGAATATAGATCCAATCTTTTCACAGATATGCAATACTAAGACAAGGCATCCGATAGACTGCCCTGCGAATCAAATAACAAGTTCTCCTTCATCTCAGTAACACTACTTCCTGCAACAGGGATTCCAGCTCTTGCGGTCAGACGACGGCTCACTGCATCTAATAGAGTGCAAACTCGGTCTCGACTTCGCTGATGCGGTCCTCGGCTACCGTAGATGTCGAACGAGCGTCTGCAACGGACGTTCTATCTGGTTAGCCTGCGGTTGTACTGATTCTTCACTACAGCCATAATCCGCTCCTCATTCATCTCCAGATGTCGTCTTCATCCTCATCATCCGCGTTAAGTCCGAACGTAGTCGCCGGTTCAAGGCTGAACTCGTTAAGTAGGAACCACGACGACGCCTCGCCGTAGAACCCGTCTCGGGGGTCGTACTCGTTGCGCTGGGAAGGCGTATGCCCCTCGAAGCCTTCGGCAACCGTGAACGCGATGTCGTAAGTGTGTCCCTTTGTCGGTGTGAAGGTCGCCGTCGCCGTTCCCGAATCAGGGATGTGACGCGTCCGCGTGTCACGTCCGAAGCTGTTCGTGTTCGACGCTCTGCGCGGTTCAACCTCGATGACCCTTGAGACGACGGCACCGATGCCCCGGCCTGCGATGAACTTCGCGATAAGACCAAGACTCGGTAGGAACACCCATGTGATGACCGTGGTCACTGCCTGCTCGATGGCGCGTTCGGCCAGTTCCGCCTGCAGTTGCGACCCAAGCACCTCCACATCGGAGGCAACCTCCTGCTGAAGGGTGCGATTCCGAATGACGATGCCGTACGTGTTTGTCAGCGTTCCCTCGCCGTCGGTGTCGTAATTCCACGTCTCGTGCGACCCGCTTGCGTCGAACGCAACCGTCACCTTCCGGGGGTCATTATCGGGTGCTTCCCACGTAAGTCCCGTCGTCGCCTCCGCACTCATCCCGATGCGACAGTTTGGGCCGTTGATGCCGCCTTCCAGTCCGATTTTGAGCATCCGCCCATCCGCATCTGCCATCTTGCGATCAGTGTCGATGGCTCCCTCATCGGACACTGACTGCTTGACGACGGGTCCGTGGACGGAGTTGGTCAGATGCCCTAGGAGGTCGCCTTCTGGCGCGGTCTGCGCCCGTCCGACACCTGCCGACGATACGAGGCCCGTACCGAAGGCTGTGGTCGCCGTGTTTTTTAGAAACCGCCGTCGCCCACCGTTGAGGGGTTGGTCGGTCATACTACTCGATTTAGTAATATGAACGCTATACGGTATAACTTCTGTTCAAGTATATCATACTCTGTTGGATAAATAGATTATGCGTCAACCAAAGTATAAGCGATTGTTGCTTAGCGAGTCGAACAGTGCCTCAACGTCTGCCACCATCCCGAGACTGACACTCCTAAAGAAGCAGTATAGTGGATAGGCGCCAGTCTCCATCTTGACCGCCCTCGTCACGGTCCTCAACCGACTGACTCTGCGGCCAGCGACCGAACGCTTCTGACGACTACGGACGAGAACCCAAGACCAGTGAAGCGACCCAGCGCCACGACACAGCCACCTCTGTCCCTCCTCAGTCAGTCTACACGACATCCGCCGGTCAAGTCTCATGCACGCGCTCAAAAACGAGGCTATCAGTCCCGGTGGTCAGCGACCGAGCGGACGTTTCTGCCGACGTTCTCCATAAACACTACAACCAGATGTCCGACATCAAGAAGATGGAACAGCGGAGGGGGTACTTCGAGAATATCTAAGAACCGGGACGGACTCTACCACCGACTCTGCTCGTTACCTTCGAGAATGCGATCACATGAATAGGGTCTGTGATTGATTGGCGGCATCAATCCGACTCCCGATTTCTCACCTCACTGTATTAAGGAACGAATGTTCATATTCCCAACTGTTTTATAACCTCTTTACAACCAGATAGTATTACGATGGACGAGTACCTCCCGGAGACGGAACGAATCAGTGAGATACTTCCTCGATTGAACGATTCGTTGTTCATTCCGTGTCTCCAACGCGATTACTGCTGGAATCAGAATCAAATCAAGATGCTGTGGGACTCTCTCCTTCGGGGACTACCTCTCGGATCACTATTGATCTGGGACGATGAAGGCGAAGGACCGCGAAGAGAGCCCGCTTACTCGTTCCTCCAGCACTACGTAGATTCGCGCGCGTTCTCGTTCGAGGACGAAGGGCACATCCGGCGTTACAGTCAGCGGTACGACTTCGGAGACATCCCCGAGTCCTATTCACTCGTACTTGATGGCCAACAGCGACTGACCTCGTTCTTCCTCAGCCTGACCGGGACCTTCACGACCCGGAGACACGGAGGGTGGGTCAAGAATCGAGGAGCGTGGAATCAACGGAAGCTGTACTTCGACCTACTATCAGGAGATCAATCCGGCGAACACGACCGTGACCTCGTTTACGAGTTCAGGTTCAGGAAGTCCGGCGGACTGAGCGAATCGGGTGACCGTTACTGGTTCGCAGTTAGTCGGCTGGTAGACGACTCTGGCGAACTCACAACCGACTCGTTCCTCGAAAAGGACGCGTTCCTTGACGAGACAATCCCCGAGGTACAGGAGAGTGTCGACAGTGCGGAACACGAGCGCGTCGAATCGAATCTAAAACGACTCTGGTGGGGCGTGAATCGACGAGAAGCAATCCTCTGTGAACGAACACTCACAGACGAAAAGACTGCGAGGGAGCTGTTCATCCGGCGCAATAAAGCGGGCAAGATGTTGAGTGGCGTAGACATACTACTGGCCCTTCTCACCGGCTACTGGAAGAAAATCGATGAGGACGGAGGACCGACCGACGCGAAGAAGCAGATCGAGCAGTTCACCGAGTCACTGTCGAGGGACGACGATCTCACCGAATCGGGGTTTACCTTCGGGAAGAACTTCGTGCTCCGTACTCTCCTCCTGTTCTCGGGTGAGCGACCAGCGTTTCGAGCGAATGGACGATACGATGGTGACGACCTCCGCGAAGCAGAGACGATTTTCTACGACGACCAATTCGAGCAGGCGTTACGGGATGCGTTTGAACTCTCTTCCGAGTTCGGCTTCCACAACGGGGCACTATCCAGCAAGAACGTCGTCGCTCCCATCAGCCAGTATCAGTACGAGACAGACACCTCCACGAGCGCAAGTGGTTCTGCAATCCGATACTGGCTTGCCACTACAGTCCTGAACGGCGTGTTCGGGAACATCGGAACAGAGCGGGTTCTGAAAACGGCCAGAGGACACATCGAAGAGAGCGATAGTGGCCGCTTCCCTGCGACAGAAATTCTGGACGACCTTCGCGGGAGCGGCGCAGTCGTACAGTTGAACAGTGAGGTCCTTGACGAATTACTTGAGGAAGTAGACTATCGATCGGGTGCGCGTAGAAACGTGCTCCTCACTCACCTCTACCAGAACCGTAGAGCAGGCCACAAAGAGTACGAAGTGGATCACATCTTCCCGAGGGGAAAGCTAGGCGACGAAGCGTTCCTGCGGGAGATGGGAGTGGAACCAGAACGTATCGACTGGTTCAAAGATAACCGAGACCACATCGCAAACCTCCAACTCCTCACCCCGAAGGAGAATCAATCGAAGAGCGACCGAGATCTCACCGACTGGCTGGAACGGATTGACGATGAGAAGGTGGAATCAATCCCCGACAAGGGCGAGTATTTCGAACAACACCGGGTACCCGAGGACCCGGATCTCCACGAGTATCAGAACTACCCGGAGTTCGTGGAACGCCGGTTGGATTTAGTGAGGAATCGGCTGGAGACGAAGCTCCCGCTCAAAGAAACTCTTTAAGCCCAATTACTCTCCGTACCCTGTGTTCTCTTTCTATGTTAACTCCATCGCGACCTTTGACACCAACAACTAAACGCTCCCCTTCGAAGGAAGAACATGACTGGGGATTGGGCGGTGAGTAGTTATTCGAACGGGTTCTCCCCCGAGACGAAGCAGAACCTCCACGACCTGTACTCGAATCGCTGTGCGATATGCGGTCAGAAGCGCGAATCTCCATTCGGACGTCCCGAGGCCGAGGCCGCACACATCCACCCCGTACAACACGGCGGGCCCGATCGAGAGACCAACGGTTTACTCCTCTGCCGTCGCTGTCACTGGGGGTTCGACTCTGGGTGGCTCAGTTTACGAGACGACTACAGCATCATCGTCGCAGACGCCACTTCGACTCACGGCTATGAGTCCTTCCACCAGTTTAGCGATCGTTCTCTCGTCCAGCCCAGTACAGACGATCTTGAGCCGGAAGTACGCTTCGTGCAGGTCCACCGAAAGTTGTTCGGCTTCGACCCCATCAACACTGGCGACCGACTGACGATCGGTGGCCTACGAAACAGAGAGACACGCCTCGTAGACGGACGACGCGTTATCGTCGAAGGAAGTGCAGACGATGCCCTACTCGTCAATTGTAGCGTCACGGATACCGGGCCTGAACGAGTGCGATGTAACCATCATCGGACACTCAAGCGCCGTTCGACACTTACGGCGGACTCCCCTGACTCACCGTTCGAGCTAACATCCTCCGACATCACGTTCGATCGATTAGAACGCTACATCCGAGAAATCAAAGAAGAACAGACGGGTGTTGCGCAGAAATGGGAATGGGGACGGCTCTTCCGTAGGGCACGAACCAAGTACGGCTACTCCCACGAGGAGATAGCCGAGACGATCGATGTTGAGGGGGCTAGCGCTTTGCAGGTTCAACGCTCAGAGCGGGTTTACGATATGTTCCCTGACCGAGATTACGAGGAAGGAGGACTTTCATACTCGGCGATAGCGGAACTCCAACGCATCTTCTCTCAGACCGATGATGCTCGTTCTGCCTACGATTGTATCATCGCAACCGGCCATTCGCTCACGGTAGAGGAGACACGTGCATGGGTCGAACTACTGCTGGCTGAGAGAGAAGTAACCCGTGAATCAGTTCGAGAATCGCTTCGGCAACATGGGGATTCCCGTGAGGCGGGGTTTCAGGAGAGTGTTCGGCGTGTCCTTGACGTACAAGCCGAATACGAATCGAGCTACTCAGGGAGCTCAGCCTGAGGGATCTACTCCAACAGCCAGCTCGATTCGAGAGCGATAGAGATACGCGACACTGGCCATCTACTGCATATTTGTTCCTCTTATCACCGCTAAACGGATGCCCAGATCACCTAACGACTAACAGAGGGCCTTCCTCTTCTTTGAGGTCGCAACCTAGTTCTCCCCCTCCATTAGCCATTTGACGACATATTCATCTAATAAGTACCTTGGCTTGGAAAAGTATTATCAGCACCAAGACACGCAGAAGAATATGGTATCAGAGGCTCAACTTGGAGAACTTCTCGTCGGCGCATATCATAAGCTCATGACTGACTGCGAGATCGTTAGCTACAACCAACGCTCCAAGGAGGTGGGCGAGCAGATGGAGATTGATATAGTGGCCATCGACTCACAAGGAACGAAACAGACCATCTATGTTTGCGAGGTTATCACCCACCTTCATGGGACTCTCTATCCGGGGACTCCCTCAACAGACCGCTGGGACGAGTACGGTAACGATGACTACCAATACACGCTAGAAAAGCTCTGGAAGAAGTTCAACTCAGACTACGATTATGTGACGCGGGTATTTGACGATGCTGACGAGTACGTGTTCCAGCTGTGGTCACCAGTCGTCCCCAGAGGATACCTAACCTCAGGCCTCGATAAGCTATCTAGTGACTTTGAGGACAAGACTGGAGCAGAGATAGAACTGGTCATCAACGGGTCGTACACCGACCGAATTGACGAGCTTCGGGAACTAGCAAGAGCAGATAAAAAGGGATACGGTGAACCAGCGTTCCGCTTCCTCCAGATATTAGAACATCTCCGATGAGGCGCGAAAGCAGGCTCTTGATGTAGATAATGCGCTCACCCTCAACTCCTGCTCCTACGCGTGCGGCGAAACGTCTCGGTCAAGCGACCGAACGACCCCTGACTACAGAGTCACCGGACGGACTGACCGCGCGGTGCTCTTTTGATTCTTGCAGTCAATAGTGTGACTATGACGATGAGCGATATCCTACGCAACGAGGTTAGTCGTCTCTACGCCATCGTCTCGTTTGGCACGCTCATCATCGGGATGGTCGGCCTCACTACCGGCATGGGTATGGATGTAATTTCCCCACTCGTCATCATCGGTGCTCTCGTCATCGGATACATCGATATCTACTGGCTTCTCGGAGGGGATGGGGCGTATGACTGATAACGATGAAGAGGATGATGTAGAACCGTCTCTAGAAGACGCCCATGTGCGGTCGAACGCCGTGAAACCGTGGCGCTGGTCTCTATCGAATATTATCCATCGGCTCACTCAACAACTTCGTTGAACCTTCTATCGCGGGTTTACAGCGGAAACGTGCGCATGATAATGTCATTTGTTAGCTCTGAATAAGATGTGTCCCAGATGACGACCGACCCGAGCTGTACAGACTCGCTTGAACGCGAGCGTCTACAATCCGTATTACCTGACTACTCGTCCTCTGACTCCGTTTTGTAATGACCCTCTAATGCGACCTTGTACTGAACCAGTTTGTTTTCGACTTCATCTGGGTCGATGGAGTCAATAATGAGTGTCATCGTCACCAGTCCGTTGTTCTCATCATCGGTGCTGAATTCGTGGTCGGTGAGGTAGTACACCCCAATCTCTTCGAAATATTCCCGTTCCCCTTCGTGTTCAAAGAGAACTCGTCCATCGCCCCGAGGGAACTCCAACGTCACCTGAGTCCGACCCTGTACGTCACCGATCGGATTGTATTTAGCCGCGCTGTATCGGAGACCTTCCCGTTCACGAACCCGGACACGAACTGCACGAACGGAGAAATACTCCGTCTCAAACATCATTCCGGGGTCAGACAACCGAGCCCGAAGTTGTTCTTCCCGACGATAGACATCGGTGAGGACTGCCTTCCGCCACGATAAATACGCAAAGAGAGCGGCAAACCCACTTACAAAAATTGTTGCAGTCTGGAGCGACATTCAGTACGACATATGGGAAGCCACTACTCAAAAGTAATCACCCTATTGTGCCGATGACTACTCTTCGTCCTCATTTTCCAGTTCTACGGCGGGTCCGATAAGGATGACTCACCCATACGCCACGTAGCCGCGCGGTCGTTTTCGCAGGAGAGCCATTTCTGCTCCTCCATTAGGGAAGGTTGACCTATGCCGAATGTGAAACCGCGATGCGCATCAAGTCCGGGTCATCAGGGATGGACTGTGATTGCGGTCACCCGTGGCGCGTTATGTGTACACCAGCCGAAATGATGGACGAACTCGAAAAAAGACTCTAAACGGCTGAGTACATCGTCAGTTCGGTGCGATGACGTAGCCTTCCTCAGTTTCAACCAACCGTCCGTCAGTTGTGATGGTATTGATGGCCGATTGGATGGTTTGCTCTTCGTAGTCGCGTTCCGCACGCGATACGACTTCTTTGAGCGGGGCACCCGGTTCGTCGTCGTACTCGCTCTGGAGGTCTCGGACGTGGCCCAAGACGTTCTTTATCGCCCATCTCTTCACAGAGGATGTGCCGGTCTCCAGACGGCTAATATCGATACGTCCCTCTTCATCAGAGGCCGCTTCCTTGAGTGAAGAGAGCATCAGCCGTTCCGCACGCTTCACGTCGTCTACGGTGACTTCCTCTCGCAGGTGCATCCGAGCACTCGCTTCGGCAAGCCGAATAAGGCCGTGGTATTTTCTGGGATTGATTGCGTTCCGGTCTGCGTCACCCGTATTACGAATACGCATCCACGTGTCATCGACGGCTTCGTAAGCGGCAGACCCTTCAACAAGTTCGGGGTCACACGTTTCACGAGCGTACGCGATGTAGCGGGTGAAGAAGTCGTAACGGATGCTTCCATCGTCAAGGAAGAGAGTATCTGGGTCGCCTTCTCCATCCGCCACAACCTCCTTAGCCGCCCAGTCGGTGTGGGCTGAGCGAACTGCGTCGGAGATTCGTGAGTCAAGTTCCTCATCAGCAACATCACGGAATACCCACACGAGGTCGAAGCGATTGAGAATTTCCGTCGGCAGGTCAAACTGCTCGTTGTACGACTCAAAGGAGTTGAAGTCCCCATCGATGGGGTTTGCCGTTGCAACCACAGACGTGTGCGTGCGGAGGTCTGCCTTGATGCTCGCCTTCTTCACTTCGATGTGCCCGTTGGCCATCGCCCCAGCAAGTGACTTGATTTCCTTGTTGTTGAACTTGTCCAGTTCGTCGATGGCAAGGACTCCTTCATCCGCCATCGGGAGAGCGCCTGCCCTCACAACCCACTCTTCCGTACCGCCAATTTCCTCTTTCTCTGCAGTAGCAGTCAAACCTACAGCTGTTGAAGTTCCAGAGTCAACGCCGACACCGTGTGGGACAAGGCTCTTGAGTTTACGCGTGAGGGCTGACTTCGCCGTGCCTGCGTCCCCGATGAGGAGGATATGAGAAAACCCCCGTGTGAGTAGGTTTCCTTGTGCGTCGTAACGAGATGGTCCGCCGAATGCCATCAACAGGAGGCTCTCCTTAACATCTCGGTATCCAGCGATGTCCGTCTCAGGTGCAAACGTGTTAATCCCCGCATCTACGAGTTCAGGGTGCTGAGAAACCTCTTTGAATTGGCTTGCTTCTCTCTTGGAGAACTCCATGTCCAGATGACCGCTCTCATTCGCTTGCATAGAGATGGCCTCAACGAAGGGTTCAACCAACGTCGTGTCCGTGTCCGTGTTCTCCTTCAGCACACCGATGATAGTCCCACGTTCACCCGGTGTGATGAGGTCGTGCATATCTCGGTCATACACATCGACAGCGATTTTGCGCGGATTATCTATCGAGTCTTGTGGCGGCTCCTGCAATTTCATCTGTTGGTACGGGACCATCTCACCCATGTTCGACGCTGGGGTAAAGCAGTTCTTCCGTTCACACGCCTCGCACGCGCCTGCAACCTTCTGAACCTTCTTCAGGTCAGTTGTCCATGATGCGTTCACAGGGTCTTGTAGAGTGTTGCAGAGGTCGCACCGGAATACGACCTCGTTCCGCCGGGGTTGCGTCCCCGATAGGGTTGAGCCGACGCCTTCAACTGCCACAAGCTCACCAAGGTGGTCGAGGTTGTCGTTGCCGATGTCGATGGTTATGGAGTCTGGGGCGTTCACGAACTCAACACTGGCTTCCACTTCAGGGACTATCATCGGTTCATCAATTATCAAGCCCGAGAAGTTCGCTTGCATCTCCTCATCCGTCGCGGCGTACCAACGCATCCACTCAACATGGGCGGTGTACTCAGAGAGGAAGAGACTGAGGTCTCTTCGGTAGTTCTCTGGGTGTTCCACCAGATTGTCGAAGATTGTATCGTTGACCGCTTTGACCGCTGATAGGTCAAGGTCAAACGTGTACTTCTCGGGGTCCTCTTCGATGATTTGGAGGAACTCATCGTGAAACCAGTCACCGAAGTGAGCAGTAAGGATTGCGAGGGCCGGATAGCTCGGACCAAGGGTAGGGACTTGGGGTTGCGTCGCCTCCGACGGCACGCCATCCGCCATCAGAGGTCACCGGCACTTAGGCCATCGTTGGATTCGTCACCCCCTATATCCAGACCGAATCGGCTGGCGGGTAGGTCGCTCATCTGGTAGAGGGTTTCAAGCACCTCAGTCGTACTGACACGGTGCTCTTCTGCGATTTTTTGTACTTGGGGGAATTGGACATTCACGTGGGTGCCACGCTCCTCCATAAATTCTAAGAATTCATCGAGGGCGTCCTCAAACGAATCAGAAGCCTGTGCATCTTCAAGTGCGGCTTCCAATTCCTCGATTTCGGACTCGATGGAGGACTCTTCGCGGTGGAGGTCTTCCTTCTTTGCGGAGAGCTTCGCGCGCTTCTCACGCTTGCGAGAGAGTTCATCTTCGATACGTTCCTCATCACGAAGTTGAAGGCCAAGCTCTCGCCTGAAGGCACGGATAGCGAACTCCTTATTAGACTCAGGAAGTATGTCGATTTGTTCTTTCAGTGCGGATGGAATGTCCGCGACGAATCGGTCTAAGTCGGTGTGAGTGGATTGGGCGTCCATGTTTTTGCATTCAGTATCCCTCCTCGTCGAGTGCTTGAGAGAGCAGGTAGTCACCCGCTTCGCGGCGGGACGGTTCTCCAACTTCATGGGACTCACGGAACCCATCTAGCCGGTCGAGCATCATCCGGCTGATGCGAATCGTCGCCCACTTCGATTGGTTGTCGGATTGCATACATGAATGTGGAAGGAGAAGAGGACTAAATATGTTCCCCCAAACCACACCGTGCAACATTTTTACATAGTGAATTGCTGAATCAACGAAGCGGAGAGTTGGTGGGTCAAAATGAATAGTCCCACCATCCGGTAGACGCCCATCCACCTGTCAAACAATAGGAAATATAGAGTATTAACTGTTCCGTGAACTCAACATGTCACTATGATTATTGGATGGTATTCATCGATGTAACCCGATGTGCATTTTGACGTACTTTGTACATGGAAATGTACGTTTTTCACGGCAATATTCGCCTGTTATGGGGGTGACCACGCCCGGCAACGATAACGATGGGCCGCAACGGACGGGAATTTTTCCCAAATGAGGCAACCTTATTTGAAACTTGCTGAGATTTCAACCCTGCCAAACGTACTTACTCTCTTCTTGATGTACAAATATACAAATAATGTATAAATGTACATCCGAAGACAGTAGGTAGAGAATCGGCAGTCGTTGCGGTCAGTTATCCGTGCCGGAACCAGTCACAGGATTGGCCGAGTACCCGAAAAATCAGAGGCTGATTGCTCAGTCGTCGGACTCGAAGTAATCTGTGAGGTCGATTCCTTGGTCGTGTAGTGCGCGTCGGATGGCTCGCAGGTATGTCTCTGCACTCTCGTGCCACTCATACAGATACTCCTCAAGGTTAGCGAGGTCCTCTTGTACATCCTCGACGTTCTCGGCCTCATCCAAACGTGCCCGGAATTCATCAAATCGATGGGAGACCTCGCTCTGTTCCGCCGCGTTGACCTTTCCTTCTACGCGGGCAACCCATTCCTTTAGTTCGTTAATTTCCTGCTCGGGGAGCTTTGCGCCGGTCTGGTTGAGTGCGATGACCTTGCCGGGAACGCCACGCTCAACCACTCGTCGGCCTGAACCAGTCAACTCGTAGAGCTTGGGGTCGGAACCGGGGCCGCGCGATGTGGCGTCGTACTTCCCGTACCATGCGACCAATCCCATATCTTCAGTTTGCTTGTACGCCTCGTTTACCTGCCACGTCGCGAGGCCACTGCGCGTCGCGATGTCGCGGGTGTTCGCCGTTCCTCCTAACTCGTGGAGGCTCTGGAGAAAAATGGCCGCATAGTGCTTGATGTCTACACGCTGGCCGTCCACTTCAACAATCATACACATAGCTACGGTTCCGAAGCCTATTGGTGTTAGTTCGGGAATGTTGTGAATAAGTTAGAATCGCTTCGCCTTCTTCTATGCCTTATTTGGCTTTTTTCGGGACGTACGACCCCTTAGTGGCACCAATACCCCTGAATGGAAGGGTGGTATTGGCCGCCGGTTGAGCGCCCAGTAGTGAGCAGGTGCCACCGGTAATGGCGTAACCTGTCCTCAACGTGAACATCTGCACGTCCTCTTCTCGAAGATGACCGAGGGTGTAGTTTTCCATAGTCACCTGCTTCCTGTTCTCGACGTGGAGAGTTTCCCGGAGCTCGCGATGCATCAGGGACACACCTCATTCAGAACGCTCCGTTCACATCCCAATCTGGTGTTCTTCCTTCAGAGGACCACATGTCTATCTTATCAGATGTGATGGATAAACCGATTTGGACCCTTCAGTGCCCCTATGTAGTCTGTAAGGAGTTGTACACTCTTGGTCAACACCTCAAACAGCAGAAAATAAGAGCACTCATATATCTCTCTTTCAACGTATGTCCTGAGAGACCACATCACATGATCCTACGAGACCAAGTTTGGAGCGCCTGTTTGCTCCAGCTTCGAAAGACTGGCAAATTCCGTCTCAGTGACCTCCCGTTTAACGAGGAACAGCACCATACCGTCCGGCGCGTTCTCCGCGAGATGGAAACGATGGACTGGCTCGCGCGTGAGAACAAGCGCGCCGCTACTTGGCGTATCGGAGAGGAAGCAAAACTGCATCTGAACGTCTCACGCGACCACATCAAACAGGCGTGGGACTGACGATTATAACTACTACCGATGACAGACACATACCCGAGACTTGACTACGCACACAGAATGCCGAGTACAGTCCCAAACCTCTGGAATGGCGGATACAAGAACGAGGCCTCGCTAAAGGTTTACCTTGAACTGCTTGGTTCTGTCTTTGAACTCACACTAGTCGCGAATCTCGACGCATGGTGTGAGGCAAGAATCGAGCGTGCAGACTACATGGTACGATACGGGGACCCCCGGCGAATACCTCACGTACTGGAGGCAAAAACGGACCTCCGTAAGTTTTTGAACAGTCTCGGTCCAGAGGAGTCGCCTCTCTATGAGGGTATTCGTACAGATGATGAGGCTTACAAACCTCACAACCTCTCGTGGCCATCTATCGTATTCGCCGGAACAGATGACCATGACCACCGAGGAGAACTGGAAGAGAGGTTCCCGGGAGAAGTGATCGTCGCTGACGAGGATGCACCCAAGTACTGTCCCACGTTTAGCGAGTTCCAACAGTCACTTGCTCGGGCATTCGAGGCACATCCCTCTGAGGTCGATACCGAAACCAGCGGTACAGTAGACTAAATAGGGTAGTCAAACCGCTGTAGAATGCCTTTTAGAGGTACGGATATTCAGAAGTGACGGCACTCGCCTTGCTCATCTGTAGAATACAACGGAGACATGGCACCCTTCTAACTGTTATATGTCGGATTCGTTATTTCTCCTTCCGCTACCCGTAAGATTATGTCAACTCGACAACAGCCAATAGGAAGTGCCAAACAATTGGCCCCACCCCTCGCGACGCGGCCTCATCGCCGGTCTCACAGGCGTACTATTCTCAACAGCAGGCTGTCTGGGAGGTAACGACGGAGGGACGGCGGATACAGCGACCCCATCCGCAACAGCAACAACGGAACCAACCTCCACCCGGACATCGCATGCGACTGAGACCCCCCAGTCAACAGACGACGCCGATTCAATCAATCCAGATGAAGAAACAGCAGGCCCCGCCGAGTTCAGTGTTACGGCGATTCACACACCAGAACAAGCACAAATTGGTGTCGAAACACCTGTCGAGATTGAGATTAAGAACGTAGGCGGAGAAGCTGGAACACTTACGTCCGGCATTTCATTTTCGAGAAGAGTAGACTCGTCACCGTGGACCGGTATAGACGAGACCATCAACATGGACTTTGAGGCTGGAGAGACGAAAACGTATTCGAGCGCGATAACGTGGCCGTTCATAGAGACGGTCTACTTCCGCTTCGACGAACTACACACGACGATTGAAATCGAATTCCTCCCACGAGTCCTCTCCCAAAACGAAACGTATCAAACGCCACTCGGAGTCGAATTAGAGGTAGATGAAGTTGGGAGCCAGTCCCATTACCTGTATACGGACAGAGAGGGAACGGAACAAAAGAACTTCCCGTACGAGGATGACGCGAAGTATCTGTACGTCGAAGTCACGGCGACGAACGTCGCTGAGGAACTGGTCGAGACGCCTGCCACGCAGGACTTCTTCGTCACTGACCATGTGGAAAATGGCCGACATCACTCCGCAGAACACATCCACCACGACGGAACAGACTGGAAGTTCCCCTCGGAACAGCGACTGAACGTGGGAGAGAGCGTCTCTGGGAAACTTCTCTTCAAAGCAGAGGCCGATGCAGAAGCTGAAGCCCTCATCTTTGGAACTGACAAACGTCTCGACGAGGGAACCTACGAAGCCTACTGGACTCCATAGTGGACACTACCCATCAATCTGCGTAGACTCCCAAACGTCCTCCTTCTGCGAACAGTTTGCGGACTCTATTCTTGTGTTCTTGGGAGTCGTATGCAAGAGTATGGGGCGATTGAGGTTTGACAACAGAAAGCGAGTTGAAGCCGCTGTCGCACGATGTGAGCGAGAGGAAGTAACCTTCGGACAGGCCACTCGTCTCGCGGATGTTGATCACTGGACTATGCACTCATGGACGAAGCGGATGATGGTAATACGATGGTCCCTTCTAGCCTGAAAAATCTCACGTGCTGTCGTAGTCGCCCATCACGAACGACGGAACGAGTCGCTTGAAGCAGTAACCTCATGAAAGAACTCTGATTGTCGAAGGTTCTCGACTAGCGCAGTAATGCGTGACGCTGTGTTATCGCGGAAGATAACGCCCAGTTCGAGGTTGTCACCGAGACCCGTATGTGTGAGGTTCGCTGTGCCGAGATAGGCGCACTGGCCGTCCGCGATGACGATTTTCGCGTGGAAGGTCGTCCACGTCTCGTCGTCGATGTATTCGTAGGTCGTGGTATGGGGCGCGAGCCGCGCGTCGTCATGAACGGCACGAGCGAACCCCCGGTTGTACTCCGTCTCCCCGTACGTGAGCGAGCGCGTAATGAGCGTGATGCTCGCGCCGTTGTCCGTCGCTGTGTGGAGTGCCGGGCGCAGTCGTTCGTAGGCTCGTTCACTCAGGAACGGGCTCATCAACACGAGGTCGTCGTCCGCCGACCGAATAAGGTTCAGCAGGTTGCCATGAAGTGGCTCGAACATCCCGGGGTCAAGCGCGGGGTCGTCGTAGGGGATAGTGGCAACGATGGTGTTCTCCGGCGGCTCAGTCTGCGCAGTGAGTAGGCGTGCCCCGACAAACGCCGACCGGAGTGCCTCGACGTTGAGGTGGTCGTCGTCAAGAATGCCCTCGATGGCGAGTTGGTAGACAATATTCTCAGCTTCCGTCATCGAGAGGTCACACGGTGCGACATCGCGAAGCACATCCGGGCGGACAGCACGATCAGCGTAGTGCAGGTATTCGAGGCTGGCGCGAACGCCGTCAAGCGCGTCAGCTGGGACGGCCTCCGCGACGATGCGAGCCGTTTCGAGCAGTGCGTCTGAGTCGAGGTCCGCTGAGGTTGAGGTCATAGTATATTCGTATGGATGTCAACAATCGCGATGGACTGCCGCGCTGAACCCTGCGAAGTTCGGGTCAAGTTCGACGAATGCCCCGGGTGAGGTCGAGGCGTTCAGTCGTCTTGAGCGTCGAGGGTGATGTGCCTGTAACCGGTGAGGTCGCGCCCGTCGAAGTTCCCGCCGTAGAACGTGCCGCGACCGAGGTTGTGGTTAGCGTTCTCCGTGGAAATAGCCGCGAGATACAGGCAGTCCTCGCACGCGCCGTTCTCGTCGTGGATGCACACCGGGTCGTACGAGCAATCGTACAGTTCGTCGAGGTGGGCGGCGAAGTCGTCGAACTGTTCCTCGAAAAGCGTCCAGACCGAGCCGAGCGCGAAATCGGTGTCGGGGCGCTTGTAGACGACGAAGCTCATCGTGCGGGGCATCAGGTGTTCGACGAGCGACTCGCGCTGGTGGCCCGCGAGTGCGCCCATCCCGTTGATGAACAAGTGTGCCGTCGTATTGAGAAGCGTATAGCAGTGCCGAGAGACGCATGCATGGGTTCCGGGGGCGGCATCGGAATCGAGTTCGTCGTAGCGACCCGGCGGGTCAATATTGGCGACGAACCAGTTACGAATCGCCTCCTCATCGTCGGTGTCCGGGCGCTTGACCGCCTCGCCGGGGTCGACCCCTGAGGCGTCTAGCAGGCCGTTCTCGTCGAGCCACGTAACCACCTTTTCGAGATCGAATTGGACGAGGACGGCCTCTGCGTCGTTAGTTTGGACGAACACCTGCGGGGCAGAGTACTCGCCAGTCGTGAACAGCTTCAACTGGACGGGGATACCCTCATCCTCCTCGGAAGTGGACGCCCCCACGTCGCTGTCCTCGGTCTCGACGTGTTCTTCGCCGTCGTCGGAATCATCGTCGCCGTGGCGAGCGTCCTCTTCAGGGTTGCTCGTGGCGGGATTGCGGTTCTCGCCGGGCGGGTTGGCGTCGGTTCGCGTGTAGCCGTAGGTGGCTTGCGTGATGGGGAAGTCCTTGATGAGGCGGACCTCCGCGAAGTTCAGTGCCTCGCGAAGCTGGTTGTACTTCTTGACCTTCGGGAGCGAAAGGTGGGTATCCTCGGCGTTGTTGTCCACCATCTCCTGATAGGAGACCGACTCAATACCGCTGGCGGGAGCATAGTCCGGTGAGACGACGCTGAGGTACTCGTACAGTTCCTCCGCAAGCGTCGTGGGGTCGCCGTAGTAGCCGCCTGACGGCCAGTCTCCCTCGGTGGGTTCCTCGCCCTGAAGCCACGTCTCGGTGAGATTGCGGTGTTCCTGAACGTCCACCATCAATCGATCTTTTGCCTCCTTTAGTTTCGCCTCGACCTCCTCGCGAGGGGCGTTGAAGAAGTCGCCTTCAAGCAGTTCGTTGGCGACCTGACGCTGTTCGTGTTCGTCCACCTCGCCGCCCTCGTCTCCGAGCAGGTAGTCGGATACGTAGCGGGCCTGCTGGTGGTCGCTTGAGTGGAGGTCGTCGAGTTGGGGCTGGACGTTGATGAGGTTGCGCACCTGTGGGTAGAACGCGCTACTGGAGGTGTGGTTCATCACCTCCATATTCTCGTTGTTGCAGTCCCCGTTCGGACAGTGGACGGGCGTGCCGTAGAACGACGTGGTGTCGTGTGAGGAGTCCACGGCGCACTCCCAGTACCACGAGTCCATCTGAGTGGTTGGGCGGTGGAACACCATCCCTGCACCGCAACAGGTCGGGACGTTGAGTTGGTCGATGGTTCCGCACTCGCAGACGGCGACGAACGGCAACTGGTCGCGATCGGACAGCGACGACCCGCAGTTGGGATTCTGGCAGACCGCGAGGTCTCGGGCGTCGCTGGACTCATCGGCCATCTCGTCCATCTGGTCGCGCGAGAACTTCGTCACCGACCCGCAGGCGTCGCACTCGAAGGTGAGCGGGTAGACGAGGTAGTTCGCCCACCCGGGCTGGACGAGTTCGGTGTTCGCGTACGTGAGGTCGTCGCGGATGTCGTCGTCGTTAGGCCACTTCGAGATGTGGCGGTGGATGCGCTCGATGAGGTAGTTCTTTGGCAGGTCGGGATCGATTTCCTCGCCGTACTCGCCGCGTTCGGGCGAGAGCGCGGCGATGCGCCCGCTGAGGTTGTTGTGCGCGTGGTTGAACGTGTTCCACGGCAGGTAGTCGTAGATGAACTTCGACTGTGAGCGTTCCATCGTCTTGTTGTCGGATGACATCGTATCGTGGTATCTCCTGTATGGGTGTCTGAAAGATGTGTTCGCGTGGCGTTACGACGACTTCGTGAGCGCGTCGATGAAGTCCTCGTGGGCCTGATGGTTCGTTATCTTGGCGCTCTTGCCGATGTCGCGCAGGCTAATCATCGGCCCGTCATCACCAGGGAACTCCGGCGTTGACATCCCGGTGTCGAGCTTATCCATCCAGTGCCGCCAGATTTCGTCAAGGCGGCTGAGCTCGTCGCCGCGCCCGTCGAGCACTTTCTCGCGGAAGTACTCGTTCGTGTAGAAGCCGGGGTTGCCGTCGGCGTCGGTCGGCATGTACGAGATGTACGTCGGCTTATCGCGCAGGACATACGCGTCCGCGAGGAACTCCGCGATTTCGTCCTTCGTAAGTTCGGGGAAGCGCGCGTCGTTGTTTATTATCTCGTAGAGGTGGTCGGCGTTCTGGACGTTCACCCGCTTGGTCTTCCCGCGCGCCTTGATGGTCATCGGGTCGCCGTCTTCGTCGGTCTTGCGGAACATCAGCGGACGGTAGTACTGGATGAGGATGGCCATCAGGATGCCGGGGAAGGTCTTCTCGACGGCAAACTTCGCCCAGCGGTCGATAGGCACCGGCTCCACCGTCCGTGAGAGGTACTCGTGCAGCTTCTCAAAGTACTTGTAGCGGTGGCGGTCTCGCTTGTCGAACGGGCGGAACACGTCCAGTACGTGGCCGGGGACGCCCTCCTGCCGTCCGACGCGGGAGGACGCTTGGATATACTGGAACGTCTGGCTGGGGTACCCGAAGAACAGCATGAAGTTGAACCGATCCACGTCGATGCCGTGACCGACGAACGACGTAGCAGGCACCGTGTCGATGCGCTCCTCGAATGAGGCATCCTCGTACTCGCCCTCACGTTCAAGGCGTGGGAGGATTTCGTCGTTGCGCGTGTCCGCCGTCAACTGTTGAGCTTCCAGCGGCGGCGCGTACCCCTCGTCGCGCATCTCGTCGTTGATTTGCTTGCGGATGTTCTTCCGGTAGGTGTCCTTCTCGCGCTTGTTAGTGAAATACACTAGCGAGGTCTCGTAGGCGTCGAGTACGTCCGCGACCGTCTCATCGATGTCGTCGATGTCGTCAGGGTCGAGCCCTGCGTTCGCGGCGACCTCTGCGGGGTCGTCCTCGTAGTATTCACGTATGACCTCGTGGTACTGCTTCACGAGGTCAAGCACCGCGTACAGGTGCGTGCGGTTGTTGGGCGTTAGCCCGTGGTACTCGCGTTCGACTTCCATCTCGGAGAGTTCGCCGTAGAACGTTTCCCCGAGTTCGGGCCCCTCCTCGGGAAAGCGCGTCGCCTCCATCTGGAAGAGGTTGCGAATCTGCCGTTTGTACTCCGCGATGGTTGCCGTCGAGGTCAGCACCTTCGGCGTGACGCCGTAGAGCCGCTCACACAGCGTGAGGAACATCGTCTCGTAGTGGCTTGCGAACGCACCGAGTTCCTCGTTGAGCAGGTGAACCTCGTCCACGAGGTGGAGCGTCGGTACCGGGTCGAAGAACTCGGCGTCCTCCCGGCGGTCGGGGTCGCGCGTCCCCGGCTCCATGTTGATGAACTCCTCGGAGTCGTCCTCGTAGTCGCAGATGTGCTTCTCGGGACAGCGCCCCGAGTAACCGATGCCGTGTTCGGGGCACTCCGTGGTGAAGTTCCCCAGCAGGTTCGCGAACAGCGGTTGCATCCCCATCACGGCGATTTTGTCGAGGCTCCCTAGTAGGACCGACGGCTGATACCGGTAGATGTCGTGGTCGGTCACGTAGATGGGGAGACGGTCGATGCATTCGTCGCCGTCGTTGAGGTCGCTCCCAGTGCAGTGGTGGTAGACGGTGTTCTCGTCCTCTTCGTACTCAACGCGCACGTCGCTCCCGCACAGCGGACAGGTGTCGAGGTGCTTGCACTTATCTTCGAGCGTCTCGTGGCTTGCACGGAAGTCCTCGTGCAGGCGGTTGTTCTTCCCGATGTCGTTCGGGGAGTCCTGCGACCCGACGAAGTAGCCCAGCGAGAACTCGCGGCCCCGTCCGCCGAGGCCGCCCTCGTCTTCGGGGGCGCGACGGAGTTCGTCAGCTTCGAGCATCGCCTCCATGAACCGTTGTTTCTGCTGGCGCGAGAGCAGGCGGAGTGGGAACCGAATCCACGCCGTGACACCTCGGCTCTTGCCGCGCATCCGGTCAAAGAATAGGTTGAATAGCACGAGTCCGAGGTACGCTTCGGTCTTGCCCCCACCGGTCGGGAACCACAGCACCTCTGCCATGTCGTCGTACTGGCTCTCGTAAATGTCGAAGCGCGGGTCAGGGTCGCGTGTGACGATGCTTGGGATGTTCGAAACGACGAACACCAACTGAAAGAGCCGCCACGCGTCGAAGGCGTCGGCTTTGATGTTGTGGACGACGTTGTTAACGCGGTTCATCATCTGGAACGCCTGCAGAATGTCGTCTTCGTTGCGGAGCACCTCGATGCCCGCGTCGAAGCGGTTGGCCTCCTCCTCGAAGTTGTCGGCGGCGTCCATGAACTCCTTGAACTCCTCGGATTCCTCGCCATATTCACGTTTGAACTCCGACTTGCGCGAGCCGCGCCATTCCCCGAGGAATTCGTCCATCCCTTCGGAGATGTCGTCCAGCACCTCGATGGTTGACTTCCCGGGTGCATCGCCAGCGAGTGCTTCGAAGCGGGTGTCGTAGTCGTTGTTGAACTCAAACTCGTAGACAGGCGAACTCGGCGTCGCAGTGGTGGCGACGCGGCGGCTCGACCCCTCGCCGTCGAGTTCCTCGATAGTCGTCGAGCAATTGTGTCCCTTCGCCCAGATGAACTGGTCGAATCGGTAGTCGTCGGGCCCGAGGTCGAACTCGTAGCGGTCAAGTGCGCCTTCGACGGCGATTTTCGGGTTGAAGATGTGCGATTCGTCGGCCCCCTCGCCGTCCTCGTCCGAGGCGACGGGTTCGTTCATCAGACGGAGCGAGACCTCGGTGTCGCGCACCTCTGCCGCGAACGAGGCCGCCCACTCGTTCTCGTCAGTGGGGAGGTCGTCGAACGTGGCGACGACCGTCTCGAACTCGTCCTTCGAGAGGTCGTGGAGGTTGATGTCGTTGTCCTCCCAGTCGGCGGGCGAGGCCGTGTCCCGGGTGGCTTTGACACCGCCGGCGTCCACGTCGGTCGCGTCTTCGAGAGCATCCTCGGTCGCGTCGCGAAGCCGCTGGGTCAGCCGTTCGCTCTCGCCACGAGGATCAGAGAGGTCGAGTTCGTCCTCGATGCGCACGTCCACGCGCCGGTAGAAGTCCTCGTCGAGCCGGTAGAACGTCGTCTCGTCGAGGTCGTCGATGTCCACCGTCTTGGCGTCCTCGCCAGTCGCCGCCTCGTGATTGAGCGCGGCGGCCCGCTGGGAACGTTCGAGAAGCTCACAGTACTCGTTGTAGGTCGGATGGCTGGGGTAGTAGACCTCGAAGGAGAGCTCGATGGGTTTGAGCGTCGCCTCGCGGTCGGACGGGCGGAAATCCAACGTGATGGCACTAGGTTTGATTTGAGAAACGAACTCCTCGTCTTCGCCCTCGTCAAGGTCGGCTCCGTGGGTTGGCGCGAGGTTCGAAACATAGTACTTCCGTTTCGGTTCTTCGGAGACGCAGTACGGTTGGTGCCAGCCGCGTGCCCGAGTGATGGATTCGTCGAGAAGCGATGCACCGATAGCGTCGTGAGGCGTCGGATCAGCGCGGTCGTCGTCGCCCGCAGAGACCGGCATGGTCTCTGGGCTCGTGACGCGCCCTCCGTCCGTATGTGTGTTTTTGTCCACGTGTATGCTCTCTTGGTTATAACTCGTTGATGTACAAGCGGTTATTCACTCTATTCATCGGTACGTGCAATTCGTGTGACAGTCTCTCGTTCGATGTCACGTGAGATATTTCTCACCATACTTTCGTTGATATCTCCGCCGAACCCCGCACTTGTAGAGGGGTTGAATTCCGCTTCAACCGCCCGACGAACGTTGCGGCCCATCCGGCGATGGAGAAGCCGGAGGTGTTTCATCGCCTTCCAGACTTGCTCGTGAATCTGTTCGAGCAGAATACCTTCCAATTCGGGCCGGAAGATGTGAAGGATGCGGCGACAGTCGCCTTCGTCAAGTGGGCCTATGTAGCGACCTTTCTCCCACGCTCTTACAGTGTGCCAGCTTTCAATTTCTGAATCGTGCTCTTGGAGGGCGTCCACCACATCTGAGTACTCCATCTCCTCGCGTGCTCGCCCACGTTCGAGGACTCCACGCCAGTTCTCGACGGTTTGCTCGTGTTCTCGGACGGCCTCCCGCTTGTGTGCGGATTCGAGCAACACGTCGTAGAGGTCGCCTGTCACGCTATTGAGCAGGAGGACATCCTCGCCCTCGGAGACGTTCTTCGCCTTCTTGCGAGAGATGCGCGCCTTCTCGGCCTCGTAGATGGTCACGATACCGTCCGGTGAGAAGCGGCGACTCTCTCCGTTGCCGAACTGAAACAGGAACGATTGCGTAGACGACCCGTCGTCGGCCTTGACGCTCGCGGAACCGTCGGATGCGGACGACGAGGGTGAGCCACCGAAGTCGGCAGTTCGGAGATACCCCTCGATGTCGCTTTCCAGCGTGTCGATGTCGAACACGTGGTCTTCTACGTCCCCAACGGTTCCAGATCGGCCGATACTCGTCGAGTTGTGGCTGACCGAGATGTCCTCGGTAGCGCTCGCCGCCGATTTGCGGACGTAGTTTGACCAGAGAGCGTTGTGGATGAACGCTACCTGCTTCGAGGGTGGGAACCCGTACACGTAGTCGTCGGCGTACGGCGGGTAGAGGAACACGTATCGCACGTCCGGCATCGGCGTCACGTCCGCACGCTCAACGATTTCAACGTTCTCGGGAATGGCGTAACCGGTGTCAGTTGCGGCGAGGCGTAGGGCATCAAGCTCGGCGGAGTTCTTGACGACGAACCGTGATTGGGCGTCGTCATCGCCTGCGCGCTGAATCGCGTCGAGGACGGTGTTCTGTAGAACGTGGCAGTCGTTGAGATGCCCCTGTACCTCGTTGGCCTTCCGGGCGTACGTGTACAGCAGGTCACTCCCCGAGCCGATGTTGTCAGCGCGCGTCTCGATGCGTTCGATGTAGCCGGGCACATCGTCGTAGAAGGCGTTCGCCCCGACGGTACGCGACCAGTAGATGGGTTTAAACGGTTGTTTCGTGAGCCGGTTGAACACGCGGGCAACCTCGACGTATGCGAGGTCGCGGTTCTGGCACCGGTTCTTCAGGTCGATGAGTTCGGGGAGGAGCGAGCCGACGCCCTCGTCGGTGACGGGGAACTGGAGTATCTCGATGTCCCCGGACGTGATGATTCGCTCTTGAGTCGTCAGGTCGCTTTCGCCCGTTTCGACCTCCACAGGCGGGGCTCGCCCAAGTACGCTGTTCGTGATGTGGAGCGTGCGGGATTCGATGCGGCCCTCGGTGAGTTCGGCGGCGGGCCCCATCTCGTCGGTGTAAAAGATGGCGGGTACGTCGGGGTGTTCCTCACAGAACTCCTCGATACGGTCGAAATTCCGTTCGCTCCACTCGGGCTTCCGAAGGTCAACGAACACCGCTCCGACGGGCGCATCGTGATGTTCGTGGTCGAAGGTGAATCCCGATTTCGCCGTATAGACACCCCACCGGTCGCCCTGCTCGGAGAGAGCGTCGATGGGATGACGCGGGATGAGCGGCGTCTTGTTATGCTTGGCTTTCTGCGTCGTTGAGAAGTGAAACTGGTCTATCTCACCTAGATACCCCTGCGAGGATGCTGGAAACACGAGCATCGGTAGACCATCGCCTGTCGGGATAGATGGGTTCTGCGAGTAGGCATACGATGCGATGAAGGCGACTGGTAGGGATTTCGTCGGGAATGGGTTATGGATAAGGTAGGATTGTCCCTGCTCAATCTTCCTGAGAGCTTCTTCGACGAGAGCGCACTCGGATGTTCCGAGGTGAAACGGCGTCCCGTCGGTTTGGATGGTACCATCGTGGAAGCCACCCATAAAGACGCGCTGACGACAGGCATCGGCGCGTTTTGTAATTGCATTCATCTGGTATAGAGCCCCTATTCATGTAGTTGATGATCCGTATTAAGATGTTATGGTGAGGGTATTTCACCATATCCTACTTGTTAGACATGGCCGTCTCGATACTCCGTTCTGATGCAGAGGTGTCGTCGATGTTCAGTTCCTCCAGCAACGCTTTCGCGACTGTGTGGACCATCGGAATGGGAACTGTATTCCCAGTGAGCCGACGAGCCCGGGAGCGATTCGAATCAGAAATCTCGAACCATTCGGGGAATCCCTGCAATCGGAGAAGCTCACGAACCGTTGGGTTGCGCTTTCCGTTGATGAGCAAGTAGTGCCACGAGGATGACGCGCGGAGTGTTCCCGAGTACGGACGCGTTGTTACCAACCCACTCCGGTTTTCATGCCAGACGGAAGGTTCTGGCACGGTGGATGGGTCATCAACTGCATCAAGGCGGTCTGTCTGCACCTTATCGCTGGCGAAGTACTTCTCATCAGGGTTATCTTCGAGAATATCTGCAAGGGCCGCACGCTGTTTATCCTCGGTTCTGAGTGCGTTCTCGTTCTCGGTTGGGAAATCAAACTCTTTGGGGGCGATGTCGTCGCGGAAGCCCACGATAATAAGACGCTCGCGATGCTGGGGGAGGCCGAAGTCAAGTGCGTTCAGTACCTCACTGTGAACTGTATAGCCGCACTCACGGAGTGCATTCACGACAGTCTCGTAGGCAGAGCCGTCCTTGACAAAGCGGAGGTTCTTGACATTCTCCAGCATGAATGCCTTGGGTTGTTTCTCCTTCAGAATCTGAACGATGTGGTAGAACAACATCCCCCGTTCGTCTTCGAGTCCATCGAGCTTGCCCATCTGACTGAACGACGGACAGGGCCAGCACGCTAGCAGGAGGTCGTGCGGAGGAACCGCCTCTGCTTCAACGTGACGGATGTCCTGTTCAGTAACGGGTTCGTCCCAGTTCTTCTCGTAGACCTCTTGGGCGTCTCCATCGATTTCACAGGAGAACACACACTCACCACCCTCTCGTTCATAAGCGGCACGAGTCCCTCCGATACCGGAAAACAAATCTACAAATTCAAATCTTGACATTTTATGTATTCCTCACTATGCTCTACGTCAGTTGATACGTATTCCAAGGAAGGACATTATAAAAATTCCGTCGTTCGTTTTTAGACTAGACAAACATCCATCATTTATACGTTCAAGTTTCTAGCATAGGTTCCCTTGACTTGTCTATGATACGGTACAGAGCTTCTAAATCAGCTAATCTCAGATATGATCTCTTCGACTTTTGCAAATGCTTCTGTCTCTGATCCTTCAGGAAACGAGGCTGTGAATTCACTACTAATGACCTCGGTGAATCCGGGTCGATGGTAATCTGGCCCAGCAGTTTCTGCTCCCTCCACGTACCATTCATTATCAACGAACTGCAGGCTTACGGCACGAATTGGGACGTCAGTTGCAACGAGAGAAACACCATCTGCTTCTGGGTCCCAATCGTATTCATTTTCTTCCATCTCCCGAACCCAGCGGTATCCATCACGTTCAAACCTTTCTCGCCGCCACGTTCGTCCATCGACAGAGATCGTTTCCGATGGTAGGTCTGATTCACTGTATTCGGGCATATTGTCTACGAGTCAGAGAAACATCTTGAACACTTGGGTCATTAGTCAGTTGTTGGATAACGGTACAGATGAATTCGTGTGCAGATGTTTGCAAGGTCGTTCGAGCTTCCAAGAGGATGCTTCGGTGGGAGAGATAGTTCACACCATCTCTAGCAGACGTAAAAATGTGGGCCAGCACATAAAGTCGCAGAGGGATGCAACTCTCATCAGCCAAGATACATACGTTTAAGTCGCGGATTTCGTCGTTTCACTAAGGAGATCGCCGAGGTGAACGCTGGAAATGTACTATCTCAACTCTCGTTTTCTAATAGCTCTGCCTCCTCGGACAACTTTACATACCGTCTGGCTTTCTCTCCAGCGTACCAGATACGGCCAACATCGCTGGTCCGCTCCAGCCATGAAAGATTCTCCATTTCTCGAAGGACCCGCCTCACGGTGTGCCTCTGGGAGTCATCAAAGTCGAGTTCGCTTATTTTGAACTGTGCGTCCTCGGTTGCAAGTTCGCACAGCACGGCATCCCAAACCCGGTCGCGGAGTGTCATATTACTCGTAAGAGAGTTCCGACGATAATTATCTTGCCATATGTGGGGCATAATCCGAGTCTTTATGTACTAATACTTCTTCTCACCATATAGGCAAACATGAAGCATAACAAAATCGAGCCTATGAGTGAGGCAGAGTATGAAGCACTGTTGGACAACATCGAGAAGGTGCTCTCGATGAGTATAGATGCTCTTGACGTGGCACAGACGTTGTTCCACGCAGACATCAGTACGGTCTACCCCGATGAATCGATCGCCACCGCACAGTGCCAAGACGATTTAACTGAGGTTGTGAAGTCAATTCAGCTTCGGCGCGACACAGCTGAACCGTATCAACCATCAGAACGAGTTATTGAACTCAATCAGCAGTTCCACTCGGACTAAGCGAACGTCCCATTCGTTGGACAGTCGGTACTTGTTCGGTCAGAGTCCCGAACCCACGTTTGACCAGCCGATGCTGTAATCCGCGTCGAAACAAGGAAAATCTGCCGTCAGTCTGGTGACTGTCAACGGGGTTCGATTCCCTCTGGCGGCCTTGGCGATATAACGTCGCCATAGATAGAAATGAAATGCAAAATCTGTAGAGAAGACGGATTCCTCACCGTCCAGCACGGCTTCACGCAAGGTAGTGAACTCACGGTTGTCCATGAACAGTACCGGTGCGGAACTTGCGAGAGAACTGGGTGGTTGGTTCAGGAAGCGTTCGGGACGCCCCAGTACACTGGGATATTGGAAGGTGACAAAAGATGAAGAGCGTACTGCCTCCAGCAGAGGTGTCTGCTCTCCAAGAACAGTACCAATCACTGCCAACAGAGAAACTGGCCGACGAAGCTAATTCGGCTTACCGACACTTGACAGAGGTAACAGAGACTCTGGAAGCTGAACGCAAGAACGGCGACCACTACGGTATCACAATCTGCCTTGAGGAAGTCCACCGACAGGAAGAGAAGCTTGAGTTGATTAGTCGGGAGCTTCGCCACCGCCCAGACTACGACCGCGAGACCATGCTTGAGTTCTGAAGATGAGTAAAAAGTCGAAGTTGAGCTCGAAGTGACAGCGAAACGATTGCCGATTGTCAACACAATATAACCAGAACTCACCTCCGTCTCCGCTGAGTGTCCTAACGATCCGATTGACGACCTCTCCTTGTTTGTGGAGGCGAGCTCTCGCTTCGCATCGGCGTCCGGCTGGAACGCCGCGATAGATGACTTATCGGCAATAGATTACAGCGGATACGACGAGGGAGACAGCATCGAATACCTCCGTGCCTATTCGGACGGGTCATGGGAAATCGAGACGGAAAGATAGTTTCTCGACTCAACTATCGGTGGTCACTCAGCAGTAGCACATGACCGCCATAGAGACGTACCCTGTCCGTATGTTCCGAGTTCACCGAGTAGACCTTGGGAAGTCCGTTTGGCACGGATAGTATGGTCGATACTCGACCCGAGATGAGCACTTATCATCCTCTCCTGAAAATAATACTCTACGCCAATCGCACGACGGAAGGAACCCCCATTCCGATTCATGATGAAATCACAGCGCCGTTTTGGTCTTTAGACCGATGACACCGCCGCTGTCTGGCGAAAAGCTGTGACTCCGATTCATCATAGAAAGGAATGCGCCGGCCGGGATTTGAACCCGGGCCATGAGCTTGGAAGGCTCAGGTCCTACCACTAGACCACCGGCGCTCAGTTCGTTCGCACCGAGCATCGACGGACCGCGTCCGCCTCCACACCGGCGCTTACTCCCTTGTTTTCGACGCCACAATAAGGGTGTTACTCTTCGCGCTCGTCGACCGGCACGAGTTGACACGACACACGAAGGGTGCGGGTGACTCACGCGCCGGTCGAACAGTTCCGGTGAGTCAGTTCGACGCGCCTCGTCGGTTCCGGGCCGTCGAGTCGGGTCGGTTGCTCGACGTAGTAGACGGTGACGTTCGTCAGGTCGTCCTCGTGGGTGGCGTTCCACCGCCGACAGAGATAGCCCGCGACGCCGCGTTCGAGCCGTTCGCTCTCGGAGTACCGCACGCCGACCAGATACTTCCGCCACCGGGCGCTCGGATACATCTCGGACGTGTCGGGTCGGTCGTCGCCGACGGGCGAGGAGAGATAGAAGGCGTCCACCCGGTCGCCGGATTCGAGCGTCCCCGGGGCGGCGTACCAGCCGTCGGTCGTCAGCGGATACGGCGCGAACATATCCCAGGTGTGTTCCGTGGGGTCGACTCGCGGGTTCTCACCGGGCACCGCGACCACCCCGACGGCCGCGGCGTTCCAGACGAGAATCGCCGCAAGCGAGGCGGCGACGACGGCGGGAGCGATGCGCGCCGCGGTTCGTCGAATCGACGCCGCGAGCGAGGCGACCACCCGAGGGGTGAGCGAGAGCGGCGACACCGACGGACGGATTCGGCCGAACCGGTCGCTCGGACCGACCCGGCGCGCCGCCCGTTCGGCCGGGTTCGACAGTCGGGCGGTGAGCCGGTCCCACGACGACGACGGAAGGAACACCGAGAGCGCGGTGATGGAGACGAGCGGAAACAGTCCGAGACGCATCGTCAGAAACATTCCCGCGTGCGTGCCGACGAAAAGCGAGACGAACGCGGCCCGCGTCCGTCCTCGCAGGAGAATCAAACACGGAGCGGCGACGACGAGTCCCAACCAGACGGCGTCGGCGACGCGGAGGACCACCGGAAACTGCGCGAGTGAGTCACCGAACCGCACGGTGAACTGCTGGAGGCTCAGGACGTACCGGACCGCCTCGCCGCCGACCCAGAGGTCGCCTCTGAGTTTGAAGACGGCGTTGACGGAGTAGACGAGGACGATTTGGAGCAACAGCGCGGCGGACGCGAGGGACGCGATTCGGTCTCTGGGTTCGCCCGTGCGCCGACGCGCGTCGAGAGACCAGCGTTCGCCCAACGGCAAAAACAGACCCCAAAAGAGGAGGCGACAGAGAAGCGAGTCGCCGCCGTTCAACACGCCGGGGTTGCGGGCGGACAGAGAGACGAAAAACACCAACGACAGAAGCGACGCCGTCCGGGTGCGGTAGCCGAAGAGAAGCGACACCGCGAACGCGCCGGCGAGACCGAAAAACAGAGCTTGGACCCAAGCGTCGCCCGACAGCGTGTGAAACGAGAACTGCGAGACCGTCGGATACTGTTCGTAGAGCACCGAACGGGGCAGGACGCCGAAGTCGGTGTAGAACGCGTCGAGATGGCGCGCGCGAAGTAGTAGGTCCGCGAACAACAGGAGTCCGAGCGAGATGCGCAACGCGGCCAACGCCCGCGCGTCGATGCCGAATCGGGAGGCGACCGCGGCGGAGAGACGACCGCGGGCGCTGGATACGGATGGAGGGAGATCCGTGTGGACCATCAGATGGGGACCACGACAGTTAGCGATAATGAATTATTCTATCGACGGCGGACCGAGAGACGCCCTCAGTCGTCGTCGCCGGCCGTCGGTTCCGCCGCCGTCTCGGGTATCGGCGGCGCGCGGGCCTCCTCGAACTCGGCGGCGGCCTCTCGAATACGGCCGCCGAGGCCGGGAATCTCGTCCGGGGAGACGGGGCCGTTCTCTTCGATGTCGTCGAGCGACCGGGGGAACTCTCGGAGTTCCATGTGGACGGCGAGGCCGGCTTTCGCCCCCTCGCCCATCGCGACCGGAACCTGATTGTGGCCGGGGGTGAAGTCGCCGACGGCGAAGACGCCGTCGACGCTGGTTCGGCCGTGGTCGTCCACCGCGACGGTTCCGTCGTCGTTCAGGTCCGCGCCGACTTTCTCCGCGAGTCCGGAGTTGTACTCGGAGCCGTACATCGGGAACCCGCCGCGGTATTGTCGAACGGACCCGTCGCCGGACTCCGTCCGACTGCTCGTGGGACGTGGTCCCACGGCGTCTTCGAACTCGAACGCCTCCAACCACCCGTCGTCGGACTTGCGCATCCCCGAAATCTCCGACTCGACGACGTCGATGGGGTGCGCACGGAGGCGTTCGTCGGTCTCGTCGCTCCACTGGGGGTCCTCCCCGCGGAGGAGGATGTCCACCTCGTCGGTGAAGTTGAGCATGATCATGGCGACGAACGCGGCGCTATCGCCGTGGCCCATCACGTACACCGGTCGGTCGATGAACATGTAGGCGTCGCAGTGCAAGCAGTAGTGCAGACCCTTCCCCGTGCGCGGAAGCGGCGGGTCCGGGCGCACGTCGGTGAACCCGACGGCGAGAACCACGCGGTCGGCGACGAACGTCTCGTCGTTCGCGGCGACGTCGAACCGGCCGTCCGCCCGTCGGTCCACGTCGGTCACCGCGCCGCGGACGTACTCCCCGCCGTAGGACCGAATCTGCTCGCGCCCGGTTTCGAGAAACTCGTTTCCGGAGACGTCCTCCGTGACGCCGACGACGTTGTGGGTATCCAGCATCATCGCCGCGCGGCCGCCGCCGCGGTCGATGACGACGGTATCGTGCCCCAGTCGCGTCGTGTACAGTGCGGTTTGAAGCCCCGCGGGGCCGCCGCCGACGACGATGACTTCGTACTCGCGTTCGTCCGTATCGCTCATACTCTGTGACTTACTTCTCTCCGGTCTTAAACGCAAAGCAGGAGTGCGATGGAGACGACCACCCGCCCCTCGGTAGCATGGCACGGAGCGCTCGGGCGGAGAGTCGCCGCCTCAGACGGCGGAGACGACCGCGTAGCAGTTTCCGCTGGAGACGAAGACGTCGCGCGGTTCGAGGTCGCTCGCGTCCAACTCCGCTTCGAACTCCGCCATCGAGTAGATGTGGTAGAATCGCGGGACGCGTTCGCCGCCCGGGAGCGTCCAGTCCACCGTGGTGTCGAACCCCTCCGTAGCGTCGAACGTGTCGTGTTCGGTGGACCAGACGCTGACGAGCGCTCGGCCGTCCGGGCGGAGGACGCGCGCCAACTCCGAGAGACTCCGAACTCGGTCCTCGCGCGTTCTGAGGTGGTGAAGCGTCGCGACGTAGACGCCGACGTCGAACGCGTCGTCGCGAAACGGGAGGGCGGCGGCGTCACCTTGGACGAGTTCGGCCTCGAACCCGCGGTCGGTCGCCCGTTCGTCCGCCTGTTCGAGCAGTCCGCGACTCGCGTCGTACCCGACGACCGACGCGACGCTCTCGGCCATCGCCTCCGCGTGGCGACCGTTGCCGCACCCGAGGTCGAGGCCGCGCGCCCGACCCGCGGCGTGGTCGTCGAGAAACGACGACACCTCCGGCCACGGATACTCCCGCGTCGACGCGAAGTGCTCTGCGATTCGGTCGTACGTCTCGCGCGGGGCCTCGACGTCTCCGAGCGCTCCGTCTCCCGGCCCGTTCTCTGCGTCCTCGCCGTCCATACTGCTCGGTGACGGGCGGCGTACAAAGGCGCGACGACCCGTCCGTCACAGGAAGACAAAGAGGAGGTACGCGACGGCGAGCAGGAGAGTCGCGTGCTTGACGCCGTCGTAGAGGCTCCCTTCGCCGAGTTGTCCCGCGACGAGTCCGGAACAGACGCCCTGTATGGCCGCCACGTGGAAAAATAGCATCTCGTACGCCTCCGTGTCGACGGTTCGGAGCCCCGAGAAGAGACCGGTCGAGACGCCGCTGACCTGTCCGCTTCCGATGCCGGGGGAGTTACCCGCCGCTTCGACCGCCGGGATGAACGCGACGGTCAGCGCCGCGACGATGCCGAGGAAGACGAAAAACGAGATGTAGATGACGACGAGGTAGGTGAGCATCTCCTGTCGTCGCTCCGCGCGGAGTCTCTGGCTTCCCTGCGCCTCGTCGGCCGCGATGCGGAGAACGGGCGCGATGTCGCCGCTGGCAGCCATCGCGTTCGTGATGAGCGTCACGGCCCGCGAGACGAGCGGCGTCCGAACGCGCTCTTCCATGCGTCGAAGCGCCGTCCGAACGTCGGCCCCCCAGCGGATGTCGCGCCACGTGCGTTCGAGTTCCGCAGAGAGGGGACCGAGGTCGGCCTTCGACAGTCGCTCGATGCTCGCGACCACCGTCGCGCCCGCCTCGTTGACGCTCGCCATCCGGTCGAGGAAATCCGGCATCTCGTCTTCGATTCGCCGCAGGCGGCGCTTCTCTATCTCGTGGGCGACCGCGACGCCGCCGAGTACGAGGATGCTGGCTTCGACCAACGGCCCGTCGACGGCCGCGACGACGGCCGTGATCGCCTCGGAGGGAGTCCCGACGACCGGTCCCGCCGCCGTGCGGGCGAGTGCGGCCGACAGGTCCGGCATCCGCCCGGCGGAGAGCACCAACCAGACCAACGCGGCGGGAAGCGTGAGAAAGAGCGTGTACGGGGGGTGGTCGAGGAACGTCCGCGTCGGACTCGACGCGACGGCGCGAACGTGTTCCAGCCGGTCGTAGACGGCGAGTCGCTCTCGGTTCGGCGAGAGGGAGACGTCTACGCCCCCGTCCGAGACGCTGGCGTGCGCGTTCGGGGGGCCCGAAGAACGCGGCGTCGCCTCCGCGCCCGTCTCGACGGGGTCGGTGGAAGCGGACCCCCGACTCGGCGACTGAATCGACTCGGTCACGCTGTCTATGTACACCGCGAACGCGAGCGTCGAAAGCGGGACGCCGAGATAGCCGACGGCTCTGAGGATAGGCAGCGTGTCTTCGATGACGAGTCCGATGACGACGAGAACCGTGATGAAGAACAACGGCCCGGCGACGAGGACGGTGACGTATATCTCCGCGAACGCGGAGAGCAGTTCGAGATACTGCTTTTGTTGGGCTTCGGCCTCGTCTTGGAACCGCTCGTACTGGTCGCGGAGGAACGGAGAGAGGTTCCGGCCGCTCCCGAGGACGCTCGCGAGGTTCTCCGAGAACTCCTCTGCGTTGTCGCTCGGCGTTCGCTTTGCGGTGCGTTGGAGCGCGCTCATCACGTCGGTTCCGAAAGCGTCCATGTCGCGGACGGCGACACCCAGTTCGCGCGCGGCCTCCCCGTAGACGTCCCTGTTCTCGGTGAGCGTCTCCAGCACCTTCGGGAACGGCATCCCGGACCGAGAGAGCGCGTAGACGAACGCGACCGTTCGCGGCAGCGTCGCGTCCACCTTCACGCCGCGGGCGCGCGCCCTCGAGTCGAGATACTGCCACCGCGCCCAGTACGTCCCCGCAGAGAGCGTCGCTCCGACCGTCGCACTCGACACCAAAAGCAACGCGAACAGTTCGGCGACGCCCAGATTCGGCACTCGAGCGACGGTGGCGAGAAACGCCACCGCCTCCGGGAGACTCGCTCGCAACGACGCCTCGGAGACGGCCAACAGTCGGAGCACGCCCGCCACGAGGTAGACGCCGAAGAGGCTCCCCGCGACGCCGAACACTCCCGCCATCAGGAGCGTCTGGGAGGCGTAGACGCGGTGGGTCCGCCCCGAGAACGCCGCGCGCAGACGGGCTTTCTGGTTCCGCCGTCGGGGGTTCTCGTTCGCCACGTACCGCCCGAACAGCGGAAGCGACGCTCGAGAGACGAGGAGGTGCGCGCGCGTGCTGAACGGGGCGAGGACGAACGGGACACAGAGGAGTGCCGCGGCCAAGAGCGGGAGATATCCGGCGAGCATGTCAGTCGGCCGCGTCCGCCTCCGTCTCGTGGCCGCCGTTCGTCCCGTCGCGCTCGTCGTCCGCCGATTCGGTTCCGTCGTCGGCGTCGGATTTCGCGTCGTCCGCCGCGGCCACCGCCTCCTCGTCGGCCCGTTCTCTCACCCGTCGCATCGCTCGTTCGGGGTCCACGTAGTACTCGTTTACGAGCGCCGTGAAGTGTCTGTAGTCGTCGACGTTCATCTCGGACAGGAGCCGAAGGAACCGCTCGCGTCGGCGAATCTCGCGGCGGAGTTCCGTTCGACTCCACCCGCGTTCGCGCTGTATCTCCTCGACGAGCGACGAGTCCGACTGCGAGAACGCGTCGTCGTCCGCCCGCCACCGGAACGCCCGCGAGTAGTCGAGTTCGCCGGTTCGCTGGTCGATGCCGCCGATTTCGCCGATGGCCTTCGACCGGCGAACGCGTTCGCCGTCGAGACGGGTGAGCGTCTGCACGCAGAGCAGGTCGAGCGACTGGACCATCGCCCGCGGGACGTTGATGGGTTCGTTCTCCAGTCTGTTGATGACCGTCTCGATGCTGTCCGCGTGCATCGTCGAGAACGTCGTGTGTCCGGTGTTCATCGCCTGAAACAGCGTGACAGCCTCGTCGCCGCGCACCTCGCCGACGACGATGAACTCGGGGCGGTGCCGGAGTGCGGAGCGAAGCAGGTCGTACATGTCGATGTCCGTCCCGTCGTCGAGTCGGTCCCGCGTCACAGAGGAGAGCCAGTTGTCGTGGTGCAGCGACAGTTCGCGCGTGTCTTCGATGGTGAGCACCTTCGAACGCGGCGGGATGAACATCGAGACGGCGTTCATCGACGTGGTCTTGCCCGACGCCGTCCCGCCCGCGAAGATGAGGCTCTTGTTGTTCTCGATGCAGAGCCACAGATACGCCATCTGCTCGACGGAGAACGTGCCGTACTGTATCAAATCGACCGGCGTGAACGGTTCGTCGGCGTACATCCGGATAGTGAACGCCGACCCGCGCGGCGTCACCTCCTCGCCGAGAGCCAACTCCGCGCGGGACCCGTCGGGAAGCGTCGTCCCGAGAACCGGGTCGCCGACGCTGACGTGTCGTCCGGACCGTTGAGCGAGGCGGATGACGAAGTTGTCCAGTTCCGGCCCGCCGAACGAGACGTTCGTCTCGATGTCGGTGTAGTCGTCGTGGTACGCGAAGATGGGCAGGTCGTACCCGTCACAGGAGATGTCCTCTATGTGCGGGTCGTTCATCAACGGGTCGATACGGCCGTACCCGCGGAAATCCCGGAGCAGGTAGTACAGAAGCGTGTGAAACGACCGCATCTCGACGTCGACGCCGTACTGTTCGAGCAGCAGTTCGAGTTCGGTCCGGAGCGTCGCCTCCTCGTTCGGTTCGGCGCTCGTCCGGTACAAAAGCGGGTCGCGGATGTCCTCTCGAACCCGCTCTAACAGGTCGCGCTCGAAGTCGTCTATGTCGGGTTCGACCGCGTGGTATCGGTGTTCGCTCGCCTCGTCGTCGTACGTCACCGCGACGTGGGCGTACGGCGGGTTCACCCAGTAGCGGTCCACGACCGACTCCGAGTCGGGCGGTTCGAACGTCCCGAACGGGCCGTCGCCGGGCCGATACGGCCGAACGTCTACGTCCGACCCGCGGAGAACCTCCGCGACCCGCGCGAACTGTCGTTTGACGTCGGCGAAGGCCGCCTCGAACCCCCACGCACTCGCCGTCTCGTCCCCCTCTCCCCGGTCGTTATCTGATTCAGACATGCGTCCCCCTTCCGAAGGTCACCGGTGCTTTCGGTCGGAGTTACTTAAATTCGTGCGAGCGTTCACGTTCGGTCCACCGACAGGAGGATACCCGCAAAGACGAAACAGAAGACGACTCCGAGCGGTATCGGGACGCCCGGAAACCCCCGCGTCACCAACAGAGCAGTGGCGACGGAGAGGACGACGCCCGCGAGAGCGAGAAGGCCGCCCATCAGACGAACGGGGTCTATCGGTCCCGCCTCGACTGCGTCCTCGCGGGCGTAGTAGAGCACGGAGAACGCGACGGCCGCCGCCAGGACGGCGGCACCGACCGCCCACGTCTGATAGGCGACCTGTATCGTCTGTCCCGACTGGAAGGCGACGGCCGAGAGGGGGTCTGCGACCTGTACCGCGTCGGCGAACGGGACGCCGAACGCGTAGCGAATCTGAAAGAACGGGAATCGGACGAAGAGAACCGACCCGCCGGAGACGGCGGACGAATACGTCACGTTCCACGGGATGAGCGCAGTCAACCACGCGGAGACCACAGCGAGTGCCCCGGCGTGTTCGGAGCGTACCCAGACCATACCCGAGGCGAACCCCCGAGTGGGTAAAACCTACCGACTGTCGCCGCCGCCGTCCGGTCGATAGGCGTTACGTTCATACCCGGTGGGCACCCACGTTCTAGTAACGGAATGAGGCGTGATTACTTCCAGTTGGACGTCGAAAACATCGACTGGGTCGAGACGGACGGGGACCCCGAAAAGCCCCTCGTACAGATCGACTTCCGCGGTCCGGACGAGTCGCTTCGAGAACGCCTCACCGGGACCGAGGGGTCGTTGTTGGAGGCCGAGGAGACCGACGTCGCCTACCGCCTTCAAGACAGCATCGACGACCCCGATGCGGCGGGCGTCGTGAGCGTCACGAACCGCATCACCGGTGACTTCGTGCTCGAACTGAACGAGGAGGCCGACGACGTCCTCCGATTCATCCGCGCGGCGCGAGAGTACGGCCAGTACGCCGCCGACCCAGACGAAGGGCGCTATCGGGTCGAAATCAGCGCGGACGGAGAGCATACGGTGTCGTACGAGAAACAGACGTTTCTCGTCTACGACGCGGACGGGAACCTCCTCCGCGGCCAGAGTCTCATCCCCTCCGGCGTCGAACTCTGAGGGCGACGTCTCGGGGGGCGTCGGCGGACCGCGGGGCCTCTTCTCGCGACGCCGGAATCACACGACCTATTACGCCGCCGTCTCTACGTCCGTCTCGTGGAAAACGTAACCGACCGCACCAGCAATCCCTTCGGTATGCGGCCGGCGTGCGACCGGTTCGTGCCGGGGTACGGAGACGCAAACGCCGACTTCCACGTCGTCGGCGACCACCCCGGTCTGCACGGCGGGGAGGTGACGGGCGTCCCGTTCACCAACGAATCCGGAGAACGCCTGCAGGCAGCACTCGCGGACGCCGGACTGCTTGCGACGACCGGAGACAAGCCGGAGGTCGAAAAGACGTTCTTCTCGTATCTGCACATGTGCGTGCCCGACGGGACGCCGACCCAAGCCGAGTACGACGACATGGAGCGATTCTTCGACGCCGAACTCCGCGCGATAGCGGCGCACGTTCTGCTCCCCGTCGGGGCGCGCGCGACCGAACACGTCTTGGAGAACTACACGGCGCAGGCGCGAAAGACCGACGTGGAGATGGAAACGCTACACGGGACCGAAATCCGCGGAAGCGGCTTTCTCGTCTACCCCATCAGAGACCCCGCAGAGTGGGGCGACAGCCACCACGACAGACTCGTGGACGCCCTCCGCGAACTCCGGTCGACCGACTTCCGGCGCGAAGCGGATTTGGGCCGGTTCGACGCCGACAACGAACCGTATCTCGTGCGGTAACCAGTCGCACGCTTCTCGAAACGGCGATTTCGACCGATTTTCCTCGATGGATAGCACAGGAAAGACCATTAAGATTAAACGGGTTTACGGTTCTATGCCGATACTCGCCACAATTACCAACCATGTGTCCACCTCTCAGGGAGGTGTTGGATGTTATTGGCAGTAACAAAGGATTTTTCACGACATGCGTCAAAGGCAGTACTGACGCGCGTGGTGTACTCCGGGCGCGTCAGGTAAGGAACTGCGAGACTGGTGCTCTTCGCAGTGGCTTGGTCAGTCCGGGGTCCCCGCTTCCGTGCGGACCCCGCTTCCTTCTCGCGGAGACGGTATCCGACGAGCGCTACGGTTCGAGCGCCCGAACCTCGACGAGGCCGTTTTCGGCCAACAGCGTCAGCGACGGCCCGCCGCCGCCCACCGTTCCGGTGACTCGCGTCCGCGACACCGTCGGGTCCATCACGTCGATACCGCTGACGTCCACTCCGCCGTTGGACGCCCGCGCCTCGAACTGCGCGCCCACGTCCGGTCCGATTCTCGCCTCGACGCCGCCGTTGGACGCGCGTATCTCGGTGTCGCCGCGGATAGCCGGAACGTCGACGTCGACGGAGCCGTTTCCGACCGTCGCGCCGTCGATACCGGCCACGTCGCGGGCTTCGACGGAACCGTTTCCGGCTTGGAGCGTGAGGTAGCCGTCGACGCCGCGGGCGTCGATTTCGCCGTTTCCGCTCCGGAGTACCGCGTCCCCGCCGACGTCGCGCACCTCGATACGTCCGTTGTTCGTCTCCACGCTCGCGAGCGACGTCGACCGCGGCATCTCGACGGCGAGTTCGGTGGTGATTCGAGAGACGTCCGGCGGGTAGACGGCGTCGAGGCGGAGGACGCCGTCGGTGACGGACTGTTCGACCGTCACCCGGTCGAGGGCGCTCTCGTCGACGCCGAACCCCCGCTTCGTCACCTCGACGGAGACGACGTCTCCGTCTCCGGACGTGACCGCCACCTCGCCGTTTCGGTTCCGGACGGCAAGAGAGTCGCTCCCGTCGGGCGAGACGTCGAACGACTCCGTCCGCCTCGTCTCGAGGTCCGGCGCGGAACACCCCGCGAGCGAGAGAACCGCTCCGGTACCCGCAGTCGCAAGCAGTCGGCGGCGCGTGAACGCCGTGGAGGGCGCGTGTCGCATCGCGTCGGAATACGTCAGTCGGGTAGAAAAAGCTCCGGTAGCCCCTCAGGAGAGTCTGTCCGCGAGGTGGCGAAGCGCGCCGTACCCGTCGCGGGGAAGCGGGCGGCCGTGTCCCACGCACGCCGCCTCGAACGGCGGGACGCGCGCCGCGAACTCGCGGATGCTCTCTGCGTTTTGGTCTCTGTCGTAACTCATGAACCGCGGGAGTTGTCCGAGTCCGCCGCCGGACTCGCGGACCAAGTCACCGAGAAACGCCGCCTCGTGGCCGTCGTGGTGGTAACAGACGTGTCCGGGCGTGTGTCCCGGCGTGCGGTAGACGTCGAACCCGCCGACCGAGTCGCCGTCCGCGACGAGTCTCACCTCGTTGTCCGGCACCTCGACGAACGGAGCGGTCACTCGCTGGATGACGCCTTTGAGGTTCGTCAACAGCGGAACCACCTCCCCCTGCAGGTAGGCGGCGTCCGGTTCGGCGACGTAAATCGGGACGTCGGAGCCGAGTCCGAGAGACCCGAGCGTTCCGACGTGGTCCACGTCGTAGTGCGTCACCAACACCCGTTCGATGTCGCCGACCCCGAGTCCCGCCCGATTCAACAGTCCGCGTATCCGGTCGCCGTCTCGGGGCGTCCCGGCGTCCACGAGCGTCAGCGTCTCGTCGTCGTCCACGAGATACGCGTTGACTCCGCTCAGGTCGAAGCGTCTGACAGCACCGGGTTCGAGGCTCATACAGCGGTATTCACAGGGGATTGACAAAAGTTCCGTCGCCGTTTCGCCGGGTCAGCGGTTCGAGAGGAGGAACCGGCCCACGTCTCCGAGGAACAGAAGCGTCGCCGCGAGAGGGAGGACGACGAGGAGTGCGAGCGTCGCGCCTGCCGGTTCGACGGCCACCGCCGTACCGAACGAGAACGCCGCGAGGGGCGCGAACGCGCCGAGGAGATAGAGGTACGCCGCCCCGTGACCGAACTTCGCCACCGTCCCGGTGAAGACGACTGCGAGAAGCGTCGCGCCCGCCGGGAACGCGAGGGCGGCGGACGGCGGTCCGGAGACCGCACCGAGGACGAACGTTCCCGCCGGAGTCAGTCCGTGACTCGCCGAGAGAGCGGTCACCGGGTCCGTCGCCACCGCCGCCGCCAGAGACGAAAGCGCGGCGAGGTTCGACTGCAGGTAGGCGGCGAGTCCGGCGACGTAGCCGACGCCTGCGAGAAACACCGCCGTCCACCCGTACCAGAGCGGACTTCTCGACGACTCGTCGGTCGCCGAATCGGGGGTCGTAGAGGCCGATTCCGACGCCGCGGTCCCTCCGGCGTCGTCCGTCCGTCCGTTCGACCCCGCCCGAGAACCCGACGTGCGGTCACGCGACGACCGCCGGGACCGATTCTCCGTCGAAGACGACGACGTCGACGACCGAGTAGAGGTGGAAGAACGCGTCGCGGACGAAGACCGCGTGGACGAGCGGTTCGACGTTCGCGAGGACGTTGACGACCGGTTCGACGACGAAGCGGAGGTGGTTCTCCCCGAGGACCCGCGACTCGCCGACGCCGAGCGACCCCCTCCGGTCGCCGAAGCGGCCGAAGACGACGCCGTCTGCCAGCGGTTCCCGTCGGACGCCGAGGACGGACGGGTCATGCCCGCCGTCGGAAGCCCGTCGAGTCGCTTCGAGACGTACTCCGCGTGCCCCATCCGGTCGTACGCCGACCGCTCCGTCTCGTCCGAGAGCACTTCGTACGCCTTCCTGAGCGTCTTGAACTGCGCGTTCGCGCGTTCGTCGTCGTTCACGTCCGGATGGTACTGGCCGGCTTTCTCCCGCCACGCCGCCTTTACGTCGTCGCGGGAGGCAGTCTCGGGAACCTCCAAGAGGTCGTAGAAATCGTCCATTCCCGTCGCTACCGGGTACGAAATCACCCGCTTTGAATGTATCGGCGTCTTACTAGTCACTCAGTCGATATATACGAGACCGGCGACGACGTACAGCAGTACCGTCCCGACGACGGCGACGGACGCGGAGTAGGCGTGTATCCGCCACGCCCGCCGCTTGTCCGCCTTGCGGTCCGCCTCCGCCCGCACCTCTCGTCGGTCGTGGCCCTCGTCGCTCACGTCGTAGACGCCGAGCGACGCAAATCCCGTGCAGAACTCGTAGCGGCCCTGAAAGAACCCCTCCGCCGCCCCGAAAAGCGGAATCGACGCGAGAGCGAGGAGCCCCATCGGACCGTCGTTCGTGAGCACCCACGTTATCAAGACGAGCGTCGCCACCGATGCGAGGAGTCCCAACGCGTACCGGCGTCGCTGTTCCGCCTCGCCGATGTTGCACTCCCCGGGTTGGTACTCAGGCATGCGATACTGTTCGGTCCGGAGACGTGAAACGGTACGGGCGGCGGCGAATCTGGGGGATGAAAACCCTCATGAACGTTCCTCGCGTCCGGCGGATATGGACCTCCATCGCATCCGACTCGGCAACGCCGTCTTCGAGGGTCGGAACAACGCCTACCTCCTCGTCGGTGACCGGACGACGCTCGTCGACCCGGGCGCGTCGCTCGATTCGGTCCGAGACGACCTGCACGGCGGACTGTCGGCGGCGGGCGTCGGAGTCGGGGACATCGACCAGATTCTCCTGACCCACTGGCACGCCGACCACTCCGGCCTCGCGGGCGAACTCGCCGCTGAGAGCGGTGCCGTCGTCCGCGCGCACGAGGCCGACGCGCCACTCGTCTCCGGCGACGGAGACGCCGTCGCCGCCGAGCGACGACTCCGGGAACGCCGCTTCGACGAGTGGTCGATTCCGACGGGAAAGCGGGACGAACTCGTCGCGTTTCTGGACCGACACGACGACCTGCAGGGCGACGCAATCGAGGTGCGGACGCTCTCGGACGGCGACCGGATTCTCGCGGGCGACGACGAACTGGAGGTCGTCCACCTCCCCGGCCACGCCGCCGGACTCGTGGGGTTCGCCGCCGAGACGGAGGACAGAGAGGAGATGCTCGTCGGCGACGCTATCCTCCCGACGTACACGCCGAACGTCGGTGGGGCGGACCTGCGCGTAGACCGACCACTCGGACGGTACGTCGAGAGCCTCGTCCGCCTGATGGACCGCGACGTCGGACGCGCGTGGCCGGGCCACCGCGACCCGATAGACGACCCGACGGCGCGGGCGCGGGCGATTCTCGACCACCACCGCGAACGGACCGAACGGGTGGTGTCCGTGCTCCGCGAACGCGGGCGCGCGGACCCGTGGACGGTGAGCGCCGACCTGTTCGGCGAACTGGAGGCGATTCACATCCTCCACGGTCCGGGCGAGGCGTTCGCCCACCTCGACCACCTCGCACACGAAGGCGTCGCCGAACGCGACGGCGACGGCGAGTATCGGCTGACGACCGAGGACCCGACCGTCGCGGACCTGTTCCCGAATACGAAATACTGAAACGCCGTCGCCGGGAAGAGGCGTGCATGGAACTGCGGGTCATCGACAAGACGGACGAGGAACTCCGCATCGAAATCGCGGGCGAGGACCACACGTTCATGAACGTCATCAAGGGCGCTCTCTTGGAGACCGACGGCGTCGCCGCCGCGACGTACGACGTGAACCCAGAGCAGTCCGGCGGCCAGACGGACCCCATCCTCTCTATCAAGACGGAGGACGGAACGGACCCGCTCGACGCTCTCGCGGACGCCTCCCGAAGCGTACAGACCATGACCGACGACTTCACGACGGCCTTCGAGGCCGCACTGTAGACGCGGGCGACTTCTGCGTCTGTGTTCCGATAGCCGAGAGCGGTCGCCGTCGACCGAAGCGAGAACCCCGCTCAGAAGCGAATCGGAACGTCTCTGTCCGCGAGGTACCGCTTCGTCTCCTCTATCGAGTAGTCGCCGAAGTGGAAGATAGACGCCGCGAGTCCGGCGTCCGCGCCCGCCTCGGTGAACACCTCGTACATGTCCTCGGGGCCGCCACATCCCGAAGAGGCGATGACGGGCGTCGAGACGTTCTCGCAGACGGCCCGCGTGAGGGGGATGTCGTAGCCGTCTTTCGTCCCGTCGGCGTCGATGGAGTTGACGAACAGTTCGCCCGCGCCGCGGGACGCCGCCTCGCGGGCCCACTCGACGACGTCCACGCCGGTTCCCTCGCGGCCGCCCTTGACGGTGCACTCGAACCAACAGGACTCGCCGTCGACGCGTTCGTAGTGTTCGCCCTCCTCGTCGAACCGACGGCGGGCGTCGACGGAGATGACGATACACTGGCTTCCGAACGCGCGCGCGCCTTCGTTCACGAGATCGGGGTTCTCCAGCGCCGCGGTGTTGATAGACACCTTGTCCGCGCCGGCGCGGAGCGTCTCTTTTATGTCCTCGCGGGTCCGGATGCCGCCGCCGACGGTCAGGGGGATGAACACCTCGTCGGCCACCTGCGAGACGGTGTCGAGCATCGTCTCTCGGCCCTCCGCGGAGGCGGTGATGTCGAGAAAGACGAACTCGTCGGCCCCGGCGCGGTTGTACGCTTTCGCCATCTCCACCGGGTCGCCGGTGTACTCTAAATCCTCGAAGTTGACGCCGGTGTAGACCGCGGGGTCGCCGTTCTCGTCTAAGTCGACGTCGATACAGGGGATGATTCGCTTCGTGAGCATTCGCTACTCGGATATTCGGCCAACTGCCGTTTGACCGTTTCGACTACGGCAGACTCACGCCGTCACCGGGTCGTCGAGGAGGTACACCCGCGCCTCCCACGGGCTGAGGTCCAGCGTCTCGCCGATGCCGCCGGTCGCGAGACCGTAGTTGCTCGCGAGCAGTTCCGCCTCGCCCACCACGTCTGCGGGCGGGGCGTAGGTCGTCGCCGTCCCGTCGAAGTTCAAGACGACGAACAGTTCCGCGTCCGTCGTCACTCGCGAGTACGCCCACACCTGTTCGTGGTCCGGCGTGTGGAGGGTGTAGTCGCCGTAGACGAACACCTCGTACTCGTCGCGAAGCGAGAGGAGGTGCCGGTAGTAACGGTGAACCGACCGCTCGTCGCGGCGGGCGGCGGCGACGTTGACCTCCGTGTAGTTCGGGTTCACCGGCATCCACGGGGTGCCGTTCGTGAACCCGGCGTGTTCGTCGTCGTGCCACTGCATCGGCGTCCGGGCGTTGTCGCGCGAGCGGTGTTGGACGAGTTCGAGTACCTCCTCGTCCGTTTCGAGGCGGCCGCTCTCGCGGGCGAACCGGACGTTGTTCAGCGTGTCCACGTCACGCACCTCCGTCAGCGAGGAGAAGGGGTAGTTCTGCATCCCTATCTCCTCGCCTTGGTACATGAACGGCGTCCCCTTCAGCGTCAGGAGAAGCGTCGCGAGCAGTTTCGCGGACTCGCGGCGGTACTCGCCGTCGTCGCCGAACCGCGACACCATCCGCGGTTCGTCGTGGTTGTTGAAGTGAAGCGAGTTCCACCCCTCCGCTTCGAGCCCCTCCTGCCACTCGGTGAGCGTCGATCTGAGGCCGTCCAGCGTCCACTCCCCTTTCGTCCACCGCCCGCCTTCCGGCCCGAAGTCGAGGCGGAGGTGGTCGAAGTTGAACACCATGCTCATCCCGTCTTCGGAGAACCGCAACGCTTCGTCTACTGTCACCTCGGCCATCTCGCCGACGGTCATCGCGTCGTAGTTCGAGAGCACTCGGTCGTGCATCTCCGAGATGTACTCGTGGATGTTCGGCCCGTTGACGAACTGGTCTGCGCCGCGGACGATGGCGTCGGAGTCGTCGCCGTCCGGCAGGCCCTCGGGTTTCGAGATGAGGTTTATCACGTCCATCCGGAAGCCGTCGATACCCTTCTGCAGCCACCAGCCCATCATCTCGTAAATCTCCTCGCGGAGCGTCTCGCTCTGCCAGTTCAGGTCGGGTTGTCGCTCGTCGAACAGGTGGAGGTACCACTCGCCCGTCTCCTCGTCGTACGTCCACGCGGACCCGCCGAAGAAAGACTCCCAGTCGTTCGGCGGCAGTTCGCGGACGCCCCGCGGGAGGTGGTACTCGGAGGCGTCGAACTCGGCTTCCGAGACGCCCGCCTCCCGGAGTGACCGCCCCTCCCGCCAGATGTAGTAGTCGCGGTACTCGGAGTCTCTGGAGGACCGCGAGCGCTGGAACCACGCGTGCTCGTCGGAGGTGTGGTTGACCACGAGGTCCATGATGAGACGCATATCGCGGTCGTGTAATCCCGCGAGCAGTTCCTCCCAGTCGGCCATCGTCCCGTACCGGTCGTTGATGGCGCGGTAGTCGGCGATGTCGTAGCCGTTGTCGACGCCCGGCGACTCGTAGACGGGGTTGAGCCACACCACGTCGACGCCGAGTTCGTCGAGGTAGTCGAGTTTCTCGACGATGCCGGGGATGTCGCCGACGCCGTCGCCGTTCGAGTCGTTGAAACTCCGCGGATATATCTGGTAGACGACCGCCTCTTTCCACCACTCGCGGTCGTACTCGGGCGTCGTCGACGTTCCTGACTCACTCATCTGTACGTCCTCGGTTCTAAGCGTTGCTTCCTGTAAACTGTTCACGGAACTCCCTCCTCAAAGCGCGTACACTCGGGCCTCCCACGGCCGCAGTTCGAACGACCCCGCGGAGGCGGCGTCCACCTGCGCGTCCGGCACGTCGTAGTTCGCCAAGAGCACGTCCGGGCGCGCGCCCGTCGCGCCCTCGGGAAGTTCGAACGCGACCGGTTCGCTGGCGAAGTTGAGGGTGACCAGTAACGTCTCGTCGCCGAGCGTCCGGGTGTACGCCCAGACGCGTTCGTGGTCCTGTAGATACGGTTCGTAGTCGCCGTACGCGACGGTGTCGTGCTCCGAGCGCAGTTCGAACAGCCGCCGGTAGTAGTGCCACACCGACTCCGAGTCGCGCCGTTCGTCTTGCACGTTGACGCGCGTGTAGTTAGGGTTCACGGCTATCCACGGGTCGCCGTCGGTGAACCCCGCGTGGTCTCGGTCCGTCCACTGCATCGGCGTCCGCGCGTTGTCGCGACTGTTGTTCCGGAGGCCGCGTTTCACCTCCTCGAACGAGGCTACCTCGCCCGCCTCGATGGCGGGGCGGACCTGATTGAGCGTCCCCACGTCGCGGAACTCAGAGAGCGACTCGAAGGGGTAGTTCGTCATCCCCAACTCCTCGCCCTGATAGACGTACGGCGTCCCCCGAAGCGTGTGGAGCAACGTCCCGAGCAGTTTCGCGGACTCGCGGCGGTACTCGCCGTCGTCGCCGAACCGCGACACCATCCGCGGTTGGTCGTGGTTGTTGAGATACAGCGAGTTCCACCCCTCCGCTTCGAGCCCCTTCTGCCAGCGGTCGAAGACCCGCTTCAGGTCCGTGAGACTCCACTCGGCGACGTCCCACATCTTCTCGCCCCTGTCGAGGACGACGTGTTCGAAGTGAAACAGCATCGAGAGGCCGTCGCCCTCGGGGCCGGGCGCGACGTACCGCCGCGCCTCCTCCATCGGCATCTCGGGACCGACCATCTCTCCGACGGTCAACAGGCCGCGGTCCAAGACGGCGTCGTTCATCTCCGAGATGTACTCGTGGACGTTGGGGCCGTTGGCCACCCGTTCGACCGTCGTCGTCTCCGACCCGACGTTCGGGAGTCCCTCGGGCTTCGAGATGAGGTTTATCACGTCCATCCGGAAGCCGTCGATGCCCTTCCGCAACCACCAGTCCATCATCGCGTAGACGTCCTCGCGAACCGCCTCGTTACGCCAGTTGAGGTCCGGTTGCTTGCGGTCGAACAGGTGGAGATACCACTCTTCGGTCTCCTCGTCGTACGTCCACGCGGGGCCGCCGAAGAGCGACTGCCAGTCGTTCGGGGGCGCCTCCCCCTCGGGGCCGACGGCGGAAACCGAACCGTCCACGCCCGCGGCATCGCCGGACGCAGTCCGGCGGCCCGCCGAGTCTAACTCGGCGACGTCGCGTCCCTCGCGCCAGATGTAGTAGTCGCGGTACTCCGAGTCTCTGGAGGACCGCGAGCGTTCGAACCACTCGTGCTCGTCGGAGGTGTGGTTGACCACGAGGTCCATGATGAGACGCATATCGCGGTCGTGTAACCCCGCGAGCAGTTCCTCCCAGTCGGCCATCGTCCCGAACTCTTCGGACAGAGAGCGGTAGTCGGCGATGTCGTAGCCGTTGTCGGCGTGCGGCGACTCGTAGACGGGATTGAGCCAAATCACGTCGACGCCGAGTTCGTCGAGGTAGTCGAGTTTCTCGACGATGCCGGGGATGTCGCCGACGCCGTCGCCGTTCGAGTCGTTGAAACTCCGCGGGTATATCTGGTAGACGACCGCTTCCTTCCACCACCGCTTCGATTCGCCGTTCGGGAGGACGTCGTCGGCCCCGTCTCCGGCGCGTGCGTCGTCTGTCACGCGTACTGTTCGAGACGGCCGATACTTAGCCTCGGGGGCGTTCGCGCACCGTGACGTACCTCGACTCCCGCCGCCGACGCGGCGGTCGGTTCGCCCGCGTTAGGTGCGTTTTTGTACGGGGGGTTCGTCCACCCGACTATGAGCGACCACGGCCACGCGCCCGCAGAACACGACGAAGGAGAGCAGATCGGACGGACTACCTCACCGATGCAGACGTTCTCGATGGGGCAGGTCACCACCGGACTCCTCGTTCTCGCCGTCGGTCTCGCCGTCGTCTTCGGCGTCCCCCTCCTCCTGTAACGCCGCCGGTCGATCCCCGTCGTTCCGCCCGCGTCGAAAGTCCCGGCCCCGCGAGAGACGCGCGTCCCGACGGCTCCTGAGAGTTATTGACACGCTCTGAGTAGAGTGAGATATGGCGACGACTACCTTCGAGGTCGACGATTACGACCTCGCGGTCGAACCGTGGGGACCGATAAAGCGCCGCATCGTACTGCGGGGGCCGGAACGGGGTCACGGCGGGCGCGACGAGGCGACGCTTCTGTTCTCCGCCGACCAGTCGGAGACGGGCGTCGTCTACCACGCCGACGACGAGAGTCGCGGCACCGCCGCCTGGGCGTACTTCGACGTAGACGACTACGGGGACGTGCGCGACGTCGTAGAGAGGGGGACGCCGCCGTACTTCCACTACGGCCACACCAGCGGAACCGGGACCACGCGGACGCTGTACTTCGTCTCCGTCGAGACGTCCGCGAACGCCCCGGGGGTCGGCGGCGACGCGGACGGCCGAGGAGGGAGCGTCGAACGGTCGCTTCCGATGGGCGCGTACGACCCGGAGGAGTCGATGGACCTCGCGGGCGAGGAGTCGGCCGACGCGGACGCGTTCGAACGGATAGAGAGACGGAACCGACGGGAGGAGTAGTCAGTCCAGTTCGCGGGCGAGAACGTCTCTGAGGTCGGCTATCTCGGCCGCGTCGTACGAGAGCGTCTCGTCGCCGACCGTCAGAGAGAGGCGGCCGTCGGCGGTCGCTTCGCCGACGCTCTCGACGGGCGCGACGCCGTCGAACGCCTCGCGGACGGCGTCTGCGTCCGTCGTCTCTATCACGGCGCGACCGGGCGTCTCGTCGAAGAGCGAGAGCGACGAATCGAGGGCGACGTCCGCGCCCGCGTCGTCCGTGACCATCTCGGCCACGGAGACGGCGAGTCCGCCGTGACTCACGTCGTGGACCGCCAGCGTCGAATCGAAGTCCGCGACTGTGGCGAGTGCCGCGACGGCGTCGAAGCCGTTTTCGGGAAGCGTCGGGAAGGCGTCGGAGCCGCCCTGCTGTGCGAGGTACTCGGACCCGCCGAGTGCGCCGCCCGCCTCGCCGACGACGAGGAGTTCGCCCTCGCCCGAAAGCGAGAGGGGCGGGGCGTCGTAGCCCGCTTTCGTCCCGACCATCGCCAGCGTCGGCGTCGGCGGAATCGGCCCCGAGACGGAGTCGTTGTACAGCGAGACGTTGCCGCCGACGACCGGAACCGAGAGGTCCCGACACATGTCGGCGAGGCCGTCCACGATGCCTTTGAACCCGCCGTACACCTCGGGCTTCTCGGGGTTGCCGCCGTTCAGACAGTCGACGGCGGCGAGGGGCGTCGCGCCTTTCGCCGCGAGGTTGGTCGCGTTCTCCAACGCGACGGCGCGCGCGCCCTCGTACGGCGCACAGGTCGTCCAGTTCGGGTTCGCGCCCGAGGAGATGGCGACGCCGGTTCCCGCCTCGCGAACCGCGACGACGGCGGCGTCGTCGCCGGGGCGGACGGTCGTTCGCAGACCCACCTCGTGGTCGTACTGGCGGTACACCCACCGCTTCGACGCCGTGTTCGGACTGGCGACGACGGACTCGAACGCTTCGGTCGGGTCGGCGTCGGGCAGGTCCCGGTCGGGCGTCTCCGGTTCGACGGACTCTAAGTCGTTCATCGGCGCGCCGTCGGCGAGGAACTCCGCGGGCACGTCCACGACGGTGTCGCGCCCTCGCGGGTCGCTCCCCTCTCCGCTCGGGTCGCCCGAGGCGCTACGCGCCTCGCTCTCGTCGAACGTGCAGACGTAGTTGCCCTCCGCGACGTCACCGATGACAGAACAGCCGAGGTCGTACTTCTCTGCTATCTCCTCGACGTCGTCTACGTCCTCGGGACGTACCTCGTACACCATGCGCTCTTGGGACTCGGCGAGGAGGATTTCGAGCGCGGTCATGTTCGGTTCTCGCTGGTGGACCCTGTTCAGGTCGATTCGCGCGCCGAGCCCGCCCTTCGCGACGAGTTCGGAGGACGCGCCGCCGAGTCCCGCCGCGCCCAAGTCGCGCGCGGACCGGACGAGGCCCGCCTCGACGAGTTCCTCGTTCGCCTCGACGAGCAGTTTCTCCGTGTAGGGGTCGCCGACCTGCACCGCGGGGCGGTCCTCGGTTTCGGCGTCCTCCGCCAGGTCCTCGCTTGCGAACGACGCGCCGCCGAGTCCGTCTCGACCGGTCGAGTTGCCCACGAGGACGAGTTTGTTCCCCGCCGTCTGCGCCTCGGCGGTGACGAGTCGGTCCGGGTCCAACAGACCCACGCAGGCGACGTTGACGAGGGGGTTGCCCTCGTAGTTCTCGTGGAAATCGACGCTTCCCGCGACGGTGGGGACGCCGATGGCGTTGCCGTAGTCCGAGATCCCCTCGACGACGCCGTCTAACAGATACCGCGAGTGTTCGCGGTCGAACGCGCCGAAGTAGAGGCTGTCGGCGAGAGCGATGGGGTACGCGCCCATCGATAGGGTGTCGCGGACGATACCGCCGACGCCCGTCGCCGCGCCGTCGTACGGGTCCACGTACGAGGGGTGGTTGTGGCTCTCGATTCCCATCGTGACGTACATCTCCTCGCTCTCGTCGCCGTGGACGGGGAGAGAGACGACGGCGGCGTCGTCCCCGGGGCCGACGACGACTTGCTCGCCGTCAGACGAGAAAGCCGAGAGGAGGGGTCGCGACGAACGGTACGCGCAGTGCTCACTCCAGAGGTTCTCGAACAGTTCCGCTTCCGCCGCAGTCGGGTCGCGCCCGAGTTCCGACGTGATGCGGTCGAAGTCCGAATCCGGCAGGCTCATTCACTTCCCTGTTCAACTCACCCGGGTTAATGCTTTTCTGTGTGCACGGACGTGCATCACGACGGACGGCCGGCGCGGACCGGGTGGCTTTTTTAGACCCGGAGAGAACGACCGCCCGTGTTAAGGGTCGAGTTGCACGCGCATTCGTCGCTCTCGTACGACGGGCGCGACCCCGTCGAACACCTCTTGGAACAGGCGAGCGCGGTCGGTCTGGACGCTCTCGCCGTCACCGACCACGACGAGATAGACGCGAGTCTCGAAGCCGCGGACATCGCCTCCGACTACGGACTGGTCGGCATCCCCGGCGCCGAGATAACCTCCGCGGCCGGGCACGTCCTCGCGTTGGGAATCGAGGAACTGATCCCCGCCGGTCTCTCGTTCGACGAGACGCTCGACCGCATCCGAGAGCAGGGCGGCACCGCCGTCGTCCCGCACCCGTTCCAGTCGTCGCGGCACGGCGTCGCACCCCACATTACCCGCGCGCAACTCGCCTCGGCGGACGCGATCGAGATATACAACTCGCGGCTGTTCACCGGGTTGGCGAACCGCCAGGCCGAACGGTTCGCCACCGGGCGGGGTCTGCCGATGACCGCCGGGAGCGACGCGCACATAAGCGAGATGGTCGGACAGGCGGTGACCGAAGTCGGAACCGACACCCGAAGCGCGGACGCCATCTTAGAGGCCGTCAGAGACGGCCGAACGAGCGTCATCGGGAAGAAGACGCCGTGGCGAATCTCGCTTCGGCAGTTCGGCGGCGGCGTCAGGCGCCGCGTCGTCCGCGGCGTCACGGACCTTCTGTGATGCTCCGAGGCGCGGACGAACGGACTGTCCGCGAGGCCGTCGAAACCGGGGACCCACTCCCCGGCACCGCCGGGTTCGCGGGCGAGATCGACGGCCGTCTCGTCCGCGACGTGTTGGGCCGCCAACCGCTGTTCGTCGAGGAGGACGACCCCGGTACGTGGAGTTTCGACCGACGGGAGTTGACCGCGCCCGTCTCCGTCGGCCCGGGCGTCGTCCGGTCTCTCGACGCCGACGAGACGGCGTCCGGGGAGCATCCGACGTGGACGCTCCCCGACCCCGACCCCTACGAGGACCGCCAGACGGGATTGGACGCGGTTCGAGATGCCGTCACGGAATCGGTCGCCTCCGTCGACTCGGACGGCCTCGCCGTCGCGTTCTCCGGGGGCGTCGATTCGGCCGTCGTCGCCGAAGGCGTCCCCGACGCCCCCTGTTACGTCGCCGGGTTCGAGGGCAGTCACGACGTCGCCGCCGCGCGCGAGGCGGCCGACGCGATGGGCCGCGAGTTGCGCGTCGTCGAACTGACGCACGACGACCTGCGCGAGGCGGTGCCCGAACTCGTCTCGGTTCTCGGGCGGACGAACCCGATGGACATCCAGATAGTCCTCCCTCTCTACCTCGTCGCGAGGCGCGTCGCCGCGGACGGCTTCGACCGCCTCGCGGTCGGACAGGGCGCGGACGAACTGTTCGGCGGGTACGCGAAGGTGCAGAAGGCCCCCGACGACCCGCGGGTGGACGCCGACACCGTCCGCGGGGCCGCCCGCGAGACGGTTCTGACGCTCCCGGCGCAGTTAGAACGGGACGTGCTCGCACTCCGCGCCGCGGGCGTCGAACCCGTCGCACCCCTGTTGCACGACAGGGTGGTCGAGGCGGCGCTTCCGCTCCCCGACGAGTTGCTCGTGGCGGGAGAGACGCGGAAGGTCGCGCTCCGAGAGGCGGCGCGGGAGATGGTCCCGGACGCCGTCGCCGCGGCGGACAAAAAGGCCGTGCAGTACGGGACGTACGCCGCGCGGGAACTCGACCGCCTCGCGCGACAAGCGGGGTTCAAACGGCGGATGGACGACCACGTCGAGAAGTACGTGAAATCCCTCGTCGCGGACGCCGACGCCCACGCGGATTCGGACGGCTGAAACCGGCTACCGCCCCGCCGACGTCTCCCTCTCTCCGACCGCTTCGATGGCTTCGAGTCCCAACCGCACCGTGTCCGGGTCGAGTTCGCTCGCTTCGAGGTCGGAGGCGGTGTACCACTCCCACGCGTCCGGGGCCGCCTCGTCGTGACCGCCGGGCGAAATCTCTCGGGACGCGACGCGAGCGAAGTAGACGTGGTCGATATGCTGGTGGGCGACGCGGCCGTCTTCGCGAACGTCGACGTCGTACAGCATCACGTACGCCGGGTCCGGGAGGGCCTCGCCCGCGGGTGCGTCGATGTCGGGCGTCTCCGCCACCAACGTCGCGTCGAGGCCCGTCTCCTCGCGCACCTCGCGGAGGCCCGCCTCGTGAGGGAGTTCGTCCCTGTCGATGTGGCCCCCCGGCGGGACGCGGATGCCGAGTCTGTCGTGGTGGTGGAGGGCAGTCGCGCCGCCTTCGACGACGTACACCGTCGCGGTGAAATGTCGAGTCGTCTCCATGGCCGTTCGTACGGGGGCCCGGACCTGTCTCTTGCGGAACGGCGTCGCTGACGAGTTCTGCGGCGCGGAAAAAACAGCGGAAAGTCAGGGCATCGACAACTGCTCTTCGGCTTCGAGCAGTTCGTGGTAGCGGTTGCGGATGGTGACTTCGGAGATGTTCGCGACGTCGCTGACTCGGCTCTGCGTCACCTTCTCGTTCGTCAGTAGCGACGCGGCGTAGACGGCGGCGGCGGCCAGACCGACCGGCGACTTCCCGGAGTGGACGCCCTCGTTTTTCGCGTTCTTCAGCAGTTGCCGCGCGCGGCGTTCGGACTCGTCGGAGAGTCCGAGTTCCGAGGCGAACCGCGGGACGTACTGTTCGGGGTCCGCGGGCTTTATCTGCAGTTTGAGTTCGCGGACGACGTAGCGGTACGTCCGCGCTATCTCGTCTTTGTCGACGCGCGAGACGTTGGTAATCTCGTCGAGCGAGCGGGGGGTGCCCGCCTGCCGCGCCGCGGCGTACAGCGCCGCCGTCGCGACGCCCTCGATGGAGCGTCCGGGCAACAAGTCGTCTTCGAGTGCGCGGCGGTAGATGACAGACGCCGTCTCGCGGACGTTGTCCGGGAGACCCAACGCCGAGGCCATGCGGTCTATCTCGCCGAGCGCTTGCTTGAGGTTGCGCTCTTTCGAGTCGCGAGTGCGGAACCGCTCGTTCCACGTGCGGAGACGCTGCATCTTCTCGCGTTGCCGCGACGACAGCGACTTGCCGTAGGCGTCTTTGTTCTGCCAGCCGATGTTCGTCGAGAGGCCCTTGTCGTGCATCATGTTCGTCGTGGGCGCGCCGACGCGGGACTTGCTGTCTTTCTCTTGGGAGTCGAACGCGCGCCACTCGGGGCCGTGGTCTATCTCGTCTTCTTCGACGACGAGTCCGCACTCGCCACAGACCGTCTCTCCGTGTTCGGAGTCTGTGACGAGATTCTCGGAACCGCACTCCGGGCAGTGCAGTTGCTCGTCGTCGCTCTCTGTTTCGGTCTCCGTCTCGTTGTCACGCTCGCGCGCGCGTGCGCGATCCGACGTGAAAGTTCGGACGCTATCACTCATAGTTGGGGCAGAGAAGCGGACTGGAGCGTTCTCCACGTGCAATTACCGGCGGATTTTACTTATATGTGGCGGCGGAATCCGAATCCGATTCGGCCGAAAATTACATCCCCGCGGTTCGACGCGTCGAACGAGCTCGATTGGACGGAACACAAGTAGTGTTTCACTCGGGTGAACGACGGGTGTATTTACAAGTTCCGTCGTCTCGCACTCCACGAATCTCCGTTGCAGGCGAGGGACGCGCCGTCGTCACCCTCTTCGAAGGCGTCCGACTTGGATGCCGCGGCCGACGCGTCGCCGTCGCGTCTCTCGCACACCGAAACCCTTACTCCCGACCCCCGGTTGCTCAGATACATGAGCGACACGCCCGTCGACGCCGAGGAAGTGCGGCACGTCGCCGAACTGGCGCGGGTGAACCTCGACGACGACGAAGTCGAGGAGTTCTCCGCGCAGTTCGCCGACATCCTCGAGTACTTCGACGCTCTCGACGACGTTCCGGAAGTCGAAGCCGAATCGGACCTCGTGAACGTCATGCGCCCCGACGAGGTGCGAGACAGCCTCGACCGAGAGGAGGCGCTCAAAAACGCCCCGGAGACGGAGGACGGCTTCTTCAAAGGCCCGCGGGTGTCGTAGATGAGCGCGAACATATTCATCACCGAAGCGACTATCGAGGGCGACGACGACGGCCCCCTCTCGGGACTCACCGTCGCCGTCAAGGACAACATAAGCACCGAGGGCGTCCGGACGACGTGCGGGTCCGCGATGCTCGAAGAGTACGTCCCGCCGTACGACGCGACTGTCGTCGAACGGGTAAAGCGGTCGGGCGCGACCATCGTCGGGAAGGCCAACATGGACGAGTTCGGGATGGGCGGGACGACCGAAACGTCCGCGTTCGGCCCCACGAAGAACCCGGTGGACGAAGAGCGCGTCCCCGGCGGGTCCTCCGGGGGGTCCGCCGCCGCAGTCGCCGCCGGAGAGGCGGACGTGGCACTCGGGTCAGACACGGGCGGGTCCGTCCGAAACCCCGCCGCGTTCTGCGGCGTCGTCGGTCTCAAGCCGACCTACGGTCTCGTCTCGCGGTACGGCCTCGTCGCGTACGCGAACTCGCTCGAACAGATAGGCCCCATCGCGTCGAACGTCGAGGACGCCGCGAGACTGCTCGACGTCGTCTCGGGACCCGACCCCCGGGACGGGACGACGCGGTACGATGGCGACGGCGGCCACCCCGCCGAGAACGCGGAGTACGCCGCCGCCGCGGACGGCGACGTAGACGGCACGACTATCGGCGTCGTCACGGACCTCCTGGAGGGCGCGGACGACGGCGTCGTCGAGACGTTCGAGGCGCGACTCTCGGACCTCGAATCCCGAGGCGCGGAACTCGTGGACGTGAGCCTCGAATCGCTCGAACACGCCGTACAGGCGTACTACGTCATCGCGATGTCGGAGGCGTCCTCGAACCTCGCGCGCTTCGACGGCGTCCGCTACGGCGTCTCCGGCGGGTACGAGGGCAACTGGAACGACTCGTTCGCTCGCGCCCGCGAGGAGGGCTTCGGCGAGGAGGTCAAGCGCCGCGTCCTCTTGGGGACGTACGCGCTCTCTGCGGGCTACCACGACAAATACTACAAGAAGGCCCAAGACGCCCGCGCGTGGATAAAGCGGGACTTCGACGCCGCCTTCGAGGAAGCCGACGTATTGGCGACGCCGACGATGCCGGTGCTTCCCCCGCGCCTCGGCGAGAGCCTCTCGGACCCGCTTCAACTCTACCTGATGGACGCAAACACCGTCCCGGTGAACCTCGCGAACCTGCCCGCCGTCTCCGTCCCCGCGGGCGAGTCCGAGGGCCTGCCGGTCGGCCTGCAGTTCGTCGGCCCGAAGTTCGGCGAGGAGTCCATCCTCCGGGCGGCGTCGGCGGTCGAGGACGCGCGGTAACCGGCTTCGGTCGGCGCTTTTCTCGCCTCTTCCGCCGCGGAGCGATACGTTTTCAACGCGCCGCCCCGAGCGAATCGTACAAGCCGCTATGTATCTCATCATCGTCGGAGCGGGCAACATCGGCTCTCCGCTCATCGAAATCGCGACGCGGGGCGGTAACGAAGTCGTCGTCGTCGAGAAGGACGAGGAGAAGGCGGAGGCGGCGGCCGCCGACCACGACTGTCTCGTCCTCAACGACGACGCGACGGAGAAGGAGACGCTGGTCGAGGCGGGAGCAGACCGGGCCGACGCTCTCATCAGCACGACCGACCAGGACGCGACGAACATCATGGTCTGTCTTCTCTCGAAGGAGTTGGAGATTCCCGACGTGGTGTCGGTCGTCCACAACGCCGAACATATGGATATCTACAGGCGTATCGGCGTCAACACGATGGAGAACCCCCAACGCCTCATCGCGGAGTATCTCTACCGCGCGGTCATGCGGCCCTCCATCGTCGATTACATGCGCATCGGCGAAGAGGCGGAGGTGTTCGAAATCGAAGTGGGCGAGGACGCCCCCATCGCCGGAAAGACGCTCCAAGACGCCGCCTCGAGCGGCCTTCTCGGCGGCGACATGCTCGTCGTCGCCATCGAACGAGACGGAACGGGCGACCCCATCACCCCCCGCGGCGAAACCGTAATCGAAGGCGGTGACCTCGTCACCGTCTACTCCGCGTCCGGGGCGACGCCCGAGGTGACCGACGTGTTCGGCCACTTCGGAGACCACTGATGTCGCACGGACGCCGCCGCACCGTCGCCGGATGGCCGGCCGACCTCGCCACTATCGCCCGCGACGTGGGGTCGCTACTGGCGATGCAGGCGACGATGATGACCGCGACCGTCATCGTGGCACTCGTCTTTCGCGAGTGGTATTCTGCGCTCTCGTTTCTCATCGCCGGGGGCGTAACCGCCCTCGTCGGGTTCGGGGCGCGCCGGGCGTTCTCGGAGGCGCCGAATCCGCGGATGAAACACGGCATGATAATCGCCGCCAGCGGGTGGTTGATGACGGCGGTGTTCGGGTCGCTCCCGTTCCTCCTCACGGCGCACCTCACGCCGGTGGAGATATCGGCGGCGTACGTCCCCACGGGCGTGGACTACAGCCAGTCGAGTCTCGTCTACTTCACGAACCCGCTTCACGCCCTGTTCGAGAGCATGAGCGGATGGACCGGAAGCGGACTGACGATGGCCGTCCACGAACCGTCGCTGCCGCGGACGATTCAGTGGTGGCGCTCGTTCATCCAGTGGGTCGGCGGCGTGGGCGTCATCGTCCTCACGGTCTCCATCCTCGCTCGCCCCGGAAGCGGAAGCTACACTCTCTACCGCTCCGAGACGCGTGAAGAGCGTATCCACCCGAGCATCATCTCCACCGTCCGCGAGGTGTGGAAGATATTCCTGTTGTACACGGTTCTTTCCATCACGGTGCTTTTCGTCGCTATCCGACTCTCGGAGTACGGCGCGGCGCTTCCGCTCTGGCAGGCCGGATGGCAGGCTATCAACCACGCGATGACGGGGCTCTCGACCGGCGGGTTCTCCGTCACCGACAACTCCATCGCGACGTACGACTCGCCGCTCATCGAGACGGTCCTTCTACCCATCATGACGCTCGGAGCCATCGCGTTCCCCGTCCACTACGCCATCCTCCGGAACCGTGACTACGGAAAACTGCTCTCGGACCTACAGACGAAGTGGCTGTTCGTCGGCTTCCTCGTCGGCGTCGTCCTTCTCTCGGCGCAAAACGTCGCCTCCGTGTCCGCGTACGCCGACGCGTTCACCGGGACAAAAAACTGGTTCGGCGTCGCGCCCCTCGTCGGCTACCCGACCGCGGACGCGCTTCGGGACTCCGTCTTCCAGTTCATTAGCGCGCTCACCTGCACGGGCTTTCAGTCCGCTCCCATCGGTCGGTGGGCCGCGGGCGGGAAACTCATCGTCTCGGGCGCGATGGTCATCGGCGGCGCGGCGGGGTCAACCGTCGGCGGTATCAAGATCATCCGCGCGTACACCATCGCCCGCGGCATCAAGTGGCAGTTCGCCCGAGTGTTCCTCCCCGCGAGCGCCGTCGTCAGCATTCGGATGAACGGCCGTAGACTCAACCGGACCGAGATGGACCGCGAGTTCAGCGAGGCGGCTATCGTCACACTACTTTGGCTGATCCTCCTCGTCGCGTCCAGTCTCGTCCTCGCCAACGTCGCCGCTCCTAGCTTCACCTACGCGGACGCCCTCTTCGAGGTGGCGTCGGCGCAGGGCAACGTCGGCCTCTCGTCGGGCATCACCGGTCCGGGGATGCATCCGGTCGGCGAGGCGATGTTCCTCCTCAATATGTGGATCGGCCGGTTGGAGATCATCCCGGTGCTCGTGTTCCTGCGCTCTGCGCTCTACGGCCTCGAACCGTAACCGGCCGCCGAATCCCCGTTTTCGGAGACTGCGCAGTCTTCGACTACCGCCGCCAGTACTCCGGCGTCAAGAGGACGAGGACGGGCAGGATTTCGAGGCGTCCGATCCACATCAGCCCGACCATGAACAGTTTGGCGGCGTTCGAGAAGTCGAGGTAACTTCCCATCGGGCCGACGACGCCGAAGCCCGGACCGACGTTTCCGAGCGTCGCCGCGATGGCGCTCATCGCTTCGAGGACGGTGAGCGGTTGGCCGTACCGGTTCGAATCCAAGAACAGCAGTCCGACGGAGACGAAGAAGATGACGAAGTAAAGCAGCGTGAACGCGTAGATGCCGCGGATGGCGCGTTCGTCGAGTGCCTTCCCCGCCAGACGGACGGGACGCACCGCCTTGGGATGCGACGTGGTGAACAGTTCCCGGCGAACGGATTTGACGATGACGTACCAGCGGACGATTTTCACCGCGCCGCCGGTCGACCCCGCGGACCCGCCGACGAACATCGCAAAGAGCAACAGATACTGCGCGGACGGCCCCCACGCGTTGAAGTCGATACTCGCGTACCCCGTGGTGGTCACGATGGAGACGACCTGAAACGTCGCGTGCCGGACGGCCGGTTCGATCTGTCCGACGAGGACCTGCCGAGCGCTCTCGAGATACGCCGCGTCGAACGTCTCACCGGCGGGTGCCGCCGAGAGAAGCCCCGACCCGGTGACGAGAAGCACCGACACGATGGCCGTCAGAGCGGCCATGATACCGACGTACGTTCGGAACTCCGAGTCCTCAACGATGCGCCGGGGGTTGCCGGTGAGCGCGTGCCAAAACAGCGCGAAGTTCGTCCCGGCGACGATCATGAAGGGGATGATGATCCACTGGGCCGTCGCGGAGAACGCCTCGATACTGCGGGCCTCCGGGGAGAACCCGCCCGTCGGCAGCGTCGTCAACCCGTGCGCGACGGCGTTGTAGAAGGTCATCTGCGGGTCGATTCCGAGGACGAAAAGCGAGTAGAGGAGGACGATTTCGAGGACGGTAAAGCCGAGGTACGCGCCCCAGAGCGCGCGCGCCGTCTCGGCGATTCGCGGCGAGAGTTTCTCGATACCCGGGCCCGGCGCTTCCGCGTCCATCAACTGCGCGCCGCCGACGGAGAGTTCCGGCAGGATGGCGACGGCGAGGACGACGATGCCCATGCCGCCGAGCCACTGCGTCAACTGCCGCCACATCATCACGCCGCGGGTGTGCGCGTCGAACGAAATCTCGCCGAGAAGCGTGGCTCCGGTCGTCGTGAACCCGCTCATGGTCTCGAACAGCGCGTTCACCGGATTCGCGAGCGTCGAGGCGGGTTTTATCGGCGCGAAAAGCGGCGGCAGGCCGTGCGCCTCGACGAGGTACGGCACGGACCCGACGATGGTCACGGCGAGCCACGTCACCGCGACCATGAGAAAGCCCTCGCGCGCCCGGAGGTCCGGGTCGGGTTCGAGTCGCTCCAACGCCGTCCCCACCGCGACGGTGACCGCCATGGTCACGACGAACGGGAGCACCGTCTCCCCGTAGTAGAGAGCGACGACGAGAGGGAGACAGAGTGGGACGGAGAGGTACTTGAGAACGGTCCCAACCAGACTGAGACTCGCTTTGTAGTCTACGCGTAGTTTCATTAGATAGTCACCGGATTCGGCCTTCGGAAATCTCACACCGCCGCCCGCTTTAGTGTACGGAATTCCGGTCGACGGCGGACGCGCTCAGAGTTTCGGCGCGATCAGATCTACCACCTCGGTGGCGGCAAAGAGCACGACGTGGTCGCCCGGTTCGACGACGGTGGCTCCGCGCGGCGTGATGAACTCGTCGTTGCGAGTTATCGCGCCGATGACGACGCTCTCGGGGAGTTCGGCGACCGACTCCTCGATTGGTCGGTTCGCGAGGGTGCTCTCGTCGTCGACTTCGATTTCGAGCACTTCCGCCTTGTTCGACTCGATGAGAGCGACGTTCTCCGCGCCGCCTTCGAGCGTGAAGCGAATTATCTCCTCGGCGACGACTTCCCGCGGGTTGATTCCGACGTCGACGCCGACGGCCTCGAAGAGATCGACGTACTCCGTGGTGTTGATGACGGCGACGGTCCGTTCGACGCCGAGTCGCTTGGCCAGTAGCGACACGAGGAGGTTCTTCTCGTCTGAGTCCACCGCCGCGACGAGGAGGTCGGCGTCGCCGACGTGTTCTCGTTCGAGAAAGTCCATATCTCTCGCGTCGCTCTGCATCACGACGGTCCGAGGCAGGTCTTCGGCGAGTTTCCGCGCCCGCGCATCGTCGCGTTCTATGAGTCGCGGCTTGAAGCCGCGTTCTTCGAGGAGGCGAGCGACGTGGTAGCCGATCTCGGACCCGCCGATGATGACCACCTCCTCTGCGGTCCCGGGCGTCTCGTCGGGCGCGATCGACTCGCCGAACTCCCGAACGCTCGGGGGCGTCCCGATGACGACGACGCGGTCGCCCGACTGGATTCGCGTCTCTCCGCGCGGAATCTCGACGTTCCCGTCCCGGAGGATGGCCGCGAAGGTGAGTTCGTCGAATCGATCGGCTTCGCGGACGGTGATGTCCGCGACGGGGCTGTCTTCGCCGACCTCGAACTCGGCCATCTGGACGCTCCCGCCCGCGAAGGGGTCGACGTCGCGCGCGGCGGGGAGGCCGATGACGCGGACGATAGACTCGGCGGCCAACAGATTCGTACAGACCATGAAGTCGATGCCGAACGCCTTCTCGGACCGCTGCCACGTCCGCAAGTACTCGGTGTTTTTCACCCGAGCGATGGTGAACGCGTCGCTTATCGCCTTCGCGGTCGAGCAGAGAACGATGTTCGTCTCGTCGTCGTCCGTCGAGGCGATGACCATGTCGGCGTCGGCGACGCCCGCCTCTTCGAGCGTCGAGACGGACGTGCCGTCACCGGTCACGGCCAGAACGTCGAGCGAGTAGTTCAACTCCTCCGTTCGCTCCGGGTCGCTGTCGACGACGACGACCTCGTGTGCCCCGTGGAGGTCGGCGGCGATGCTCGACCCGACTTGGCCGGCACCGACGATGACTACGCGCACGAGTCACACCTCAGTGTTCGCATGGTCATGGTTCTGCGCGGGCGACTGATGGGCGTTTCTGTTCGCTTCGCCGCCCGGCTATCAGACGTCTCGCCGTTCGACGGTCAACTCTACCGGTCGCTTTCGACCTTCGAGGTCCTCGACCACGCGTTCGAGAATCTCCTCGGCTTCGGACTCGATCTTCGGCGAGACCTTGTCGATGACCCACCCGAGAGAGACGAACCGCGGCAGGTCGACGTTACCCTCCGCGCTCTGGGGGTCGTAGCTCACCTCGAAGTAGACGCGACAGGCCGTCTCCGCGTACTCTGGCGCGCGCGGCGGCAGTTCGTCGAGCGGTTCGACCCGCCATCGGCCGCGCGCGCGGAAGTTCTGGACGATGCGCCACTCGACCCGTTCGGGAGGGACCAGTTCCGTCACCTCCGAGACGACCGTGTAGTCGAGTTTCCACCACGAGAACCGAAGGGCGTACCGCGTCCCCGCCGACCCGTCACCCCGCCGCGTTTCGACGCCAGCGAGATGCTCCGAGTAGTTCGCGTACCGCGGGAAGTCCGCGACGAACTCGTACGCCTTCTCGGGGGGAACGTAAACGACGGTGCTCAGCACGATTTCGTCCACGAACCGTCCGTTCGACCCACGAGCCCAAAGCTTTGTGGGGATTGACCGTTCCGTCTCGTTATCTGTTCTCGGACACGAAGGTATTTGACTCGGACGGACCGAGAAGGCAGTATATGGTCGGCGGAACGCTGCGAGATATCCGCGAACACGTCGAGACGCTGTCCTCGGAGGGCGGACGGTTCGCGGTCGTCTGCGGTCGGACGGGGCGAGAGCCGGTACCGGCGGCGGGCGTTCGGTTCGACGACAGAGAGACGGCCGCGGAGGCGGCGGAGGCGTCCTCGGAGTACCGGTCGGTCCTCCGGCGCTACGACCCGCAGGTGCAGTATCTCGACCCGTTGGTCCACGAAGTGACGGACGGCCCCGTCGGTCCGCTCGAATCGGAGTCCGGCGACGTTCGCGCGCGGTACTTCTCTTTCTGTCACGACGTGGCGGGCGCGGTGTTCGAGGCGCTCTCTCGGACGGGCCACAGAGAGGTCGAATCGGCGACGATGGAGACGTACCTGACGCTCGCGGAGGTCGTATCGAACCGCGACGACTTCTGTCTCACAATGCTGTGGAGCATGACGAGCGAACTCGACGTGCGCCTCGAACCGCGAGAACAGGCGAGGGTCGTCTGCGCCGCCGCCGACAATCTCTCGCCGACCCGCGAGAGGGCGGTCGGTGACGCGGACCCGTCTCCGGACGAGGCCGTCGAATCGACGATGGCCCGCCTGTCGTCGGCGTCGTTCGTCGGCGACTACCGCGTCGAGTCCTGTCGCGGGGACGAGGCGTGGGACGTCTCGTTCGGCGACTACGCACTCGCCGAACGGACCGGCCGACTCCCGACGCTGCCGCTTGCGGTCGAGTTGGTCCGCCGCGTCCGCGACCGGACCGTGCGGTTCACCGACGCGACTGTGCTCTCGGACTGTCGGTGGCGCCTCCGCGTCGAGACGGACAGAGAGCGTCCCGAGGGTCTCACGAGCCTCACCGCGTCCGACGACGGCTACCTCAACGACGTAGACTACCACCTCTGAGGGCCGACGCGTCGCCCCCGACCGACGAACTGATACCGTCCGTGGAGGTAGACGTGCCATGGACGAACACGGAAGTACCGGAGCGGAGACGGACGTCCTCGTCGTCGGCGGCGGCGTCGCGGGTCTGACGGCCGCGACGTTCACCGCACGCGCGGGACTCGACACGCTCGTCGTCACGGCCGGTGAGAGCATCGTCGGGCGGAACGCGCACTTAGAGAACGTCCCGGGGTTCCCCGCGGGCGTGAACTCCCGGCTCTTCGCGGAGATGCTGACCGACCAAGCCGAACGGAACGGCGCGGACGTTCGGCGGGGGCGGGTGACCGACGTCGAGGAAGGCGGGAGCGACGACGGCGCGCGCTTTCTCGTGACTGCCGACGCCGAGGGCGAGTCGCGGCGATTCGGCGCGCGGTTCGTCGTCGCCGCCTCGTGGTCTGACGCCGACTACCTCTCGGGACTCGGCGTGGATATTCGCGACGCCGGGAGCAAACGCTACGTCGAGACGGCGGAGGGTGGCCGGACGAACGTCGAGGGCGTCTACGCCGCCGGCCGCCTCGCGGAGACGCACCACCAGACTGTCGTCGCCGCGGGTGACGGCGCGAACGTCGGTCTGGCTCTCGTCCACGACTCCGAGGTGGCGTACTACCACGACTGGGTGACGCCGGAGGGTTACTTCACCGACCGGGGGCGGGAGGTGCCGCCCGGGTGCGAAGAGATAGACGCCGACGAACGCGCCCGCCGCGAGGCGGAGTCCCGTGAGGTGATGCAGGAGTACTTCGCCGAACCCCACCCCGAACCGCAGCGAACCCACCCGAGTCTCGTAGACGACGAACTCGGGCGATTAGACGAGAGCGCGGACGACTGAGCGACGGACGATTCACGCGAACGCGACGAGAGTTCCGAGCGCTGTAGCGGCGTAGACCCGTTTTCCCGCCGGGACGACGGCGGTGACGTCGCCCTCGACGGTTCTGTGCCACCGCGTCTCGCCCGTCGCGGCGTCGAGGGCGCGGACGGGGTTCTCGGACGCCCGCGAGTATCCCGCCACGAGGCAGGCGTCTCCCGCGACGGCGACGGATCCGAGGAAGTCGTCCGTGATGTCCACGTCCGCGCGCGACCACTGTTCGTCGCCCGTCGCGACGTCGAGGGCGACGACGCGTCCCTCTCCGGAGACGGCGTCGAACCGAACCGCGACGGCGAGCGACTTCTCCTCGGAGGCGGCGAGTCCGACGACGGACCCGTCGGCCGACGACGTCCACCCGCCCTCGCCGTCGGTATCGAAGGCGGACAGACTGTGAGACCGATTCGCTCGGGTCGTGAGTCCCCCGTCGCCGACCAACACTCGACCGTCGGCGACGACCGGCCACGTTCCCGGTCCGGGCGACCCGCGTTCCCACGCCACCTTCGGCCCACCGCCGAACAGAGCGCCGAGCGGAGACGGCCGAGAGAGGGCGTACGTCGGTCCGGGAGAGCAGACGTAGGCGCGCCCGTCGGCCACGGCGGGGTAGAACCCACCCAACCCGCCGTCGCCGAACGTCCACCGGTGCGTCCCGTCGCCGGCGTCGAAGGCGGCGACGCCGCCGTGGGTGCCGCACAGCACTCCGTCGTCTGTCGGCAAAAGCCCGTACACCCGGGTGACGGCGCCGTCGGGGAGTCCCGGGTGGCGCGTCTCCCAACGCGGGTTCCCCGCCGCGTCGAACGCCCGAACCGCGGTTCCGTCCGCGGTGTACAGCGAGTCGTCTCCGAGTGCCGCGACGCGAGTGACGCCGTCCGCGGGCGTCTGTCCCGCGCCGCCGGTCGTCTCCCGCGTCTCTCCCGTCGTCGGGTCGAGCATCGCCGTCGTCGTCGGTCCGACCGCGTAGACGGCGTCGCGGCCGACGAGGACGGACTCGACGTGCGACCGGGCACCGAACGACCGCGACCAGGCGACGGAGGGGTCGGCAGGCGGCGTCGCGTCGGCGGCCGATGCCGCGTTGCGGGCGTCGCGACGGGCGGTTCGCCACTCGCCGCGCGGCGTCTCGGGGGCGGCGTACGTCCGACCCAGACAGCCCGAAAGCGCGCCGAGACAGACCGCACCGCCCGCACCGAGGACATCGCGTCTGGAGGGCATCGCCTCTCTCTGTCCGTCGGTTCGGTATCAGTCTTCCCGTCCTCGGTCCGGGGATGACGAGTTCTTTTACCCCCGCCCGGCGAACCGCACGACCATGCTCGAAGGCGTCAACGTCGCGTTGGGGGTGTCGGGAAGCATCGCCGCCGTGAAGGTGGTCGAACTGGCCCACGAACTGCGGCGACGGGGGGCGGCCGTCCGCGGAGTGATGACCGAGAGCGCACGGGGAATCATCCACCCGTGGGCCGTCGAGTTCGCCACCGAGAACGACGTCGTCACGGAAATCACCGGCCGCGTCGAACACGTCGAACTCTGCGGGCGCGAGGGGTGGGCGGACGTTCTCTTGCTCGCCCCGGCGACGGCCAACACCGTCGGCAAAGTCGCCGCCGCGGTGGACGACACGCCCGTGACGACCTGTGCGACGACGGCACTCGGCGCGGGCGTCCCCGTCGTCGTCGCCCCCGCGATGCACGAACCGATGTACGACCACCCCGGCGTGTTGGACGCCATAGACCGAGTGGAGTCGTGGGGCGTCGAGTTCGTCGCCCCCAGACTCGAAGAGGGGAAAGCCAAGATAGCCACCGAGGAGGCAATCGTCACCGGCGTCGCCCGCGCGACGACGGACCAGACGCTCGACGGAAAGCGCGTCGTCGTCACGTCGGGGGCCACCGCCGAACCCATCGACCCGGTCCGAATCCTCACGAACCGCGCCTCCGGTCGGACCGGACGGGCCGTCGCCCGCGCGTGCGCCGTCCGCGGCGCGGACGTGACACTCGTCCACGACGGCGGCGACGTGCACTACGCCGACGCCGTCTCCGTCGAGACGAGCGCCGAGATGCTCGACGCGACGCTCGACGCCGTCGAGGGGGCGGACGCGCTCGTCTCTGCGGCGGCTATCTCCGACTACACCGTCGAAGCCGCCGAGGAGAAACTCCGGTCGGGCGAACCGCGGACGCTCGAACTCGAACCGACGCCGAAACTCCTCGACGCGGTCCGCGAGCAACGCCCCGACGTCGCTATCGTCGGGTTCAAAGCCGAAACCTCGGGCGACGACGAGTCGATGGTCGAGGCGGCGCGCCGGACGGCGGCGCGGGTCGGTCTCTCCTTCGTCGTCGCCAACGACGCGAGCGTGATGGGGAGCGCAGAGACGCGGACGCTTTTCGTCCGGTCGGATTCCGCGCGGGAGTTCTCGGGGTCGAAAGAAGAACTCGGCGCGCGCGTCGCCGAAGAACTCGCCGGAGAACTGGCGTGAACCGCCGAAAAGTCCCGTGAAAGTCCGCTAGTCAGCCGAGGAGGCTGACGAGGGCCGCGGCCAACACCAACACGACGAGGAGGATGCTCGTCGCGATAGTCGCGCGAAGCGAGCCCGGACCGATGTCGTCGGCACCGTCGCGAGAGAACGCCGCGGCGGTCCGGCGAAGCGCCGGGTAGGGGTTCGACACCGACCCCGCGACGGCGTACGACCCGCCCGCGACGACTCGGTCCACGGCGGCGTAGAGGTCCGTGACCCCGCGGACGAGCGTTCGCGTGCCGTAGAACGCCGCGGGGTTGATAATCGCGTCCACGTCCGGAACCGCGCCTATCTTCGACAGCGGTTTCTTCAGGACGGCGAAGCCGACGACGCCGAGCGCCGCGAGTGCGAAGCCCTCGCCGATGTGACTCAGCGTGAACGGGTGGGCGTCGGCCGTGCTACCGGGGAGAATGGAGAACAGCGCGTCGGGGTAGAGCCCGAAGACGACACAGAGGGCCGCGACGCCGAGCATCGCGAGGACCTGCCCGTTCGCGGCGCGTTCGACGGTGGCCCAGTTGCGGTCGGTGCCGCGGAAGAACGCGTAGTAGCCGAACTTGATGAACGACATGAACGTCCCGACACCGGCGGCCAAGAGGATGTAGTAGACGCCGTCCAGATGCTCCTTGTGCGCGGCGGCCGTTATCATCCCCTTGCTGACGAAGCCGTTGAAGCCGGGGAAGCCGCTGATAGAGAGCGCGGCGACGGTGAACGCGAGTGCGGTCAACGGAAGCGCGCCGCGGAGTCCGCCCAGGTACTTCAGGTTCTCCTCGTCCGCGCGCGCGACGACGACGCCCGCCGTCATGAACAGAAGCGCCTTGTAGAGGATGTGGTTGAAGACGTGAGCGAACGCGCCCGCGGTAGCGAGTGCGGTTCCGATACCGACGCCGGCGACCATGTACCCCACCTGCGATTGGATGTGATACGAGAGGAGTCGCCGCATGTCGTTTTGAAGGAGGGCGTAGACGACGCCGACCATCGCCATCGCCGCACCCATGTAGGCGATGAGGAGGTGGCCGTCGGGGAACGCCCGCGCCATCCCGTAGACGCCCGTCTTCGTCGTGTAGACGGAGAGGAAGACGCTGGCGGCGACGTGCGGTCGGGGGTAGGTGTCGGGAAGCCACGTGTGCAGGCCGACGAACCCGACGTTGACGCCGATACCGACCGCCGCGAGTGCGGCGGGGATGCCGGGGACGATTCCCTCGGCGGCGGTGAAGAGGAACGACCCGACTTCGACGTACTGCCAGACGATGGCGGCCATGAACAGACTGCCGCCGAGGGCGTGGTAGATGGCGTAGCGGTACCCCGCGCGGACGGCTTCCCCGCCGTAGTCCCACACCAGGAGTGTGCTCGTGACGGCCATCAGTTCCCAAAAGAAGATCATCGTCAGCCAGTCGCCCGCGAAGACGGCGCCGAGACTCGTACCGACGTACCCGAGGGCGTACGCAGTCTGGAGGTTGCGCGCCGCGGCGGAGTACGAGTAGAGGACGGCGGCGGCGGCGATGAGTCCGAAGATGATGCCCATCAGCCGAGAGAAGTCGTCGACGTTGAACAGCACGGCGTCGAAGCCGAGGAACGTCACCGGGAGGTGCGTCCCCGCCGGGGCGAGGTACGACCAGACGGCGACGCCGCCGGTAGCGAGGACGCCGAGTCCGTGGCCGAGGCGACGCGGAAGTAGCGGCATGACGAGCGCAACCGCCAACACGACGAACGCGGGCGGAAGCAGCGTCAGCGCAGACGCCATCAGAACGCCACCCCCGTCGCGCCGGCGACGACGCGTTCGACGAGTGCGAGGAACACGAACGTGTACGGCGCGATGCCGAGAGCCACCGCGCCGGTGGCGGCGGTGGATATCGGAGCGAGCATGAACCACGTGCTCTCTTTCCCGAAGGCGCGACGCTCCCACCCGCCCGGCGGCGGCCCGCCGTGGTGGTGGTCGTCGTGTGCGCCGTGCGCCTCTTCGGTGGCACCCTGGCCGCGGACGTCAGAGTCGTCGGCGTCGTCAGACTCCGTCTGACGGCCCGCCGGACCGTGTCCGTCGGCGTCGTCCCGAACGTGGTCGCTCGGATACCGGTCTACCGCGTAACCGCCGTCGTCGTCGGCGTCCGGCGTCTCCTTGGGCGTCCCTCCGTCCGGCCGCGGCGTCCCACCGTCGGCCGTGGCCGACGGCGACGACTCGACGTTCCGCCGTCCGCCGAACGGCGACTCGATGACCGGTTTGGCGTCCGTGTCGTCGGGCGTCTGGAAGAACGCCTGATAGACGATGGGCCAGAAGTACGCGATGTTCAGGAGGCCGGACCCGAGGAGGACGAACGCGAACACCACCTGTCCGGCCTCGATGCTCCCGATGAGGAGGTACCACTTGCTGACGAATCCGGCGACGAGGGGGAGTCCGGCCATTCCGAGGCTAGCCACCCCGAAGGCGGCCATCGTCACCGGCATGCGCCGTCCGATACCCGCCATGTCGCTGATGTCGTCGGTGTGCGTCTCGACGTGAATCGCGCCCGCACAGAAGAACAGGGTGAGTTTCATGAACGCGTGCGCCGGGATGTGGAGCAGTCCGCCGACGAGTGCCGCCGGAGAGAGAAGCCCCAACCCGAGGACGATGTACGACAGTTGACTCACGGTCGAGTAGGCGAGTCGGCGCTTGAGGTTGTCCTGTCGGAGCGCCATGACGCTCGCAGTCAGGACGGTGAACGCGGCGATGGCCGCAAGCGGGAGGCCGACGCCGAGGTCCGAGACGGTTTCGGGGCCGAACACGTCCAAGACGACGCGCGAGATTCCGAAGACGCCGCTTTTCACGACGGCCACCGCGTGGAGCAGTCCCGAAACGGGCGTCGGCGCGACCATCGCGTCCGGGAGCCACGAGTGAACGGGCATGAGCGCGGCTTTCACGCCGAATCCGGCCGTCAGAAGCGCGAACGCGGCGCGGGCGACCACCGGGTCGGCCTCAGCGAGGGCGGCGATGCCGCCCGCCGCGAAGTCGACGGTGCCGGTGGACCAAAAGACGAGTGCCGTTCCGGCGAGGACGGCGACGCCGCCGCCGAACGTGTACAAGAGGTACTTCCGACCGGCGCGGCGGGCCTCGGCGGTCTGGTCGTGAGTGACGAGCGGGTACGTCGCCACCGTCAGCAGTTCGTAGAAGACGTAGAGGACGATGAGGTTCGAGGCGAACGCGACGCCGACGGCGGCGCTGACGCTGCCTGCGAACGCGGCGAAGTAACGCGTCTGGGCGTGTTCGTCCAGTCCGCGCATGTATCCGACGCTGTAGAAACTGGTGATGATCCAGAGGAAACTCGCGAGTAGCGCGAAGATGGTTCCGAGCGGGTCCGCCCGAAGGACGAACCGCACGCCGGGGACGAACGCTCCGAGGTCCGTGACGTAGGCCGTCCCCGAGAGGATGCCCGGAACCATGCTCGCGACGATTGCGAACGTAGAGAGCGCAGAGAGGACGGTAAAACCCTCTCGAACGTTCGGTCTGCGGCGCGATGCGACGATTGCGACGATACCGACGGCGGCGGCGAGAACCGCGGCCATCGGTCTTAGTGATGCGATATCGCTCATGCGAAGTACACCTCCAGAACCGGCTGGAAGACGTCGACGAGGTCAGAGGCGACGAATCCGAGTACGACGGCGGCGACTGCCGCCGCGACGACGACGACGCGCATCCCGTGAGAGACGGGCGGACGGGTCGTTCTCCCCGTCTCACCGCCGTCTGCGGCCGTCGGCGCCGTATCCGCGTGGCCGTGGTCGGGAACGTCCGCGAAGTACATCCGTTCGATGAACCGCGCGAAGTACGCGAGCGTCAAGAGCGTGCTCACGACGACGACGGCCGCGATTATCCACCGGCCGTCGGCAACCGCGCCGACGACGATATTCCACTTGCCGGCGAACCCTATCGCCGGCGGGATGCCGACCATGGAGAACGCGAGCACCGCGAACGCCGCGCTCGCGACGGGCGCGCGGTCCGCGAGTCCGGCGAAGTCGTCGATGGTGCGCGCGCCGGTTCCGGCCGCGATGACGCCAACCGTGAGGAACAGACCGCCCTTCATGACGGCGTGTCCCACGAGGTGAATGAGCGCCCCGCCGACGGCGGTTTCGTTCGCGACGCCGAGGGCGGCGACTATCAGGCCGAACTGCGAGACGGAGGAGTACGCGAGCATCCGTTTGGGTTCGGACTGCATCACCGCGAGCACCGCCCCGGCGACGACGCTAATCGCCGCGAGGAAGACGAGGATGTCCTGTGCGACGGGCACCGCCGCGAAGAACTCCAGCGTGAACACCTCGTAGACGACGCGGAACAGCGCGTACGCCGCCGCGGTCGAGACGAGTGCCGAGATGTAGGCGCTGACCGCGTCCGGCGACTCCGCGTACGCGCCCGGCTGCCACGTGTGAAGCGGGAACAGCGCCACCTTGACGAGGAGGCCGGTCACTATCAGGCCGAACCCGGTCAGGACCAGCGGCGAGGTGTAGCCGACCGAGGAGAGAACCTCCGCCAAGTCGGCCATGTTCAGCGTCCCCGTGGAGACGTAGAGGTAGCCGACGCCGAGCAGGTACAGCGACGCGCCGATGGTGCCGACGAACAGGTATTTCAGGCTCGCCACCGCCGCCGCCGGCGACCGACCGCTGGCGACGAGGGCGTACGTCGCGAGGCCCGTGATTTCGAGGAAGACGTACAGGTTGAACACGTCGCCGGTGGCGATGACGCCAGAGACGCCCGCCGTGAGCAACAGCAGTTCGCTGTAGAACGCGTTCGAGTGCGGACCGGCGCGGCGCGCGTAGGCGACGACGCCGACGGTCACCGCCGCGACGACGACGAGAAGCGTCGCCGAGACGCCGTCTGCGACGAGTTCGATACCCATCGGGGGCTGGAAGTTGCCGACTGCGTAGGTGAACTGCCCGCCCGTCAGGACGCGCCGGGCGACGACGAGCGACAGTCCGAGTTGGACGAGGGCGGCCAACGCGGCGACGAACCACCCCGCGCGCTCGGAGAACGACCCGAGCGCTATCGGAAGAAGCGCCGCGACTATCGGCGCGACGACGAGGAACGCGAGCGCGTCAGTCATTCAGACGCACCTCCTTTATTACCTCCTCGTCGAGCGTCCCGTACTCCTCGTAGATGCGCACGATGAGCGCGAGCGCAACCGCGGTCAGACTCACGCCGACGACGATGGCGGTCAGGATGAGGACGTGCGGAAGCGGACTCGCGTACGGCCCGTGGAGTTCGCCGTGGACGATGGGCGCTTTCGCCCCGTCGACGTAGCCCGTCGTGACGAAAAACAGGAAGATGCCCACCTGGAAGATGTTCATCCCGATGACCTTCTTGACGAGGTTCGAGCTCTCGATGACGGCGTACAGACCGATGCCGACCAGCGCGACGAACGCGATGTAGGTGTAGTGGGTCGCAAACAGGTCGATCACGCTCATACCTCGTCACCTCCTTCGACCGCGTCGACGTCGTCGAACCCCGATGCGTCGAACCCCGCCGCGAGACTCAAGAAGAGCGCCACGATGACGCCGGAGACGACGGCACCGATGCCGAGTTCCACGAGTTCGATGCCGTATTTGACGCCCGACTTCCCGAATCCGAGCGCGGCGTAATCGAGGAACGCCCCGCCCGTGAGCACGGCAGCGATGCCGATGAGGGCGAACGTGCCGGCACCGCCGGCGATGAGGGCACGCATGAACCCGTCGCTGAGCCATCCTCGCGTCGGTTCGATACCGAACGCGAACGCGAGCATGAGGATGCACGAGGCGACTATCGCGCCGCCTTGGAAGCCGCCACCGGCGGATTCTGCGCCGTGGAACATGACGAACAGCCCGAACGTGAAGACGAACGGGACGATGACGCGGACGGTGGTCATGATGACTGTACTCTCGACGTAGGTGCTGCGTTGGGTGTCTGCGTCGCTCATACGAACGTCTCCTGTCGAAGCACGACGAGAACGGCGACGCCGGCGGCGACGACGACGGTGGCCTCGCCGAGGGTGTCGAACCCACGGTAGGCCGCAAGCACCGCCGTGACGACGTTCTCGACTCCGGTTTCGGGGTAGGCGTTTTCGAGGTAGTAGGTGGTGACCTCCGAGGTGGCGACCGGCGACTGCGGGTCGCCGACGCGGGGGAGCGAACCCACGGTGCTGAACAGCACGGCCATCAACGCGGTGACGAGGGCCGCAGAGCGCCAGCCGATGCGGTCGAACAGTCTGTCACCGCCGGGTCGGACCGTCCGGACGATGGTAATCAAGAAAAGCACCGTCGTCACGCCCGCGCCGACGGCCGCCTCGGTCAACGCCACGTCCGGTGCACTCAAGAGCACCCAGATGATGGCGACGCCGAGGCTGAAGCCGGCGAAGACGATGATGGCGCTGAGAACGTCCCGGAGGAACGTGGCCGCGAGTGCGGCCACGACCACGAACGTGAGCAACGCGGCGTAGATTGGGAGTTGCACGTCAGTCTCCCTCCTCTGCGGTCCACGGTTCGATACCTTGGTCGTACGCCGCCCGGGAGATGGCGTGGGCGGCCGTCGGGTTCGTGATGAACATGAACAGGAGCAAAAGCAACGTCTTCACCGTGGAGAACTCCGCGCCGAAGACGAACGCGACGCCGCCCAACGTGAGCACCGCGCCGAGGGTGTCGCTCTTGGACGTCGCGTGTGCGCGGGTGTAGAGGTCGGGCAGTCGGATGATGCCGACGGTGGCGACGAGGCCGAAGAACACCCCCGCGGCGACGAGTGCGACGACGACGTAATCGAGGAGCGCCACGTCAGATGACACCCCCGCGTTCGACGGTGAACTTCGAGATAGCGATGCTCATCAGGAAGTTCAACAGGGCGTAGACGAGTGCGATGTCGAGGTAGCCGGGCGCGTCGAACGCCGCCGCGACCAGCACCAACACGACCACCGTGTTCGTCCCGATGGCGTTGACGGCGATGACGCGGTCCTGCATCGTCGGGCCGCGGACGACGCGGTAGAGAAGGACCACCGCGAGGACGACGAAGGCGGCGGCGGCACCGAGGAGCACGGACTCGACGGGAAGTGACTCGAACATCAGTCCGCTGTCTCACCCGATTCGGCGTCGTCCGTAGTGATGCTCCCGCGTTCGGTCGGCGTCGGGATGCGGGCGGCCGCGCGCCCGTAGAAGACGAACCGAACGGCCCGTTCCAGTTTCCCGCCCGCCAGGTCCGCTCGCGAACTGGCGTCGAGCGAGTGAACGAGGAGGCCGTCTCGGCCGACGTCGACGGTGAGCGTCCCCGGCGTGAGCGTGATGCTGTTTGCCATCGTCGTCACCGGCAGGTCGCCCCAGACGGCCGCCCGAAACCCGGACATCTTCGGGTCGATGGGGAGGCTCGGGTGGAGGATGATGTAGGCGACCGAGAGGTTCGCCTTCGCGATTTCCCAGAGCAGATACGGCACGTAGAGACAGGCGCGAGCGAGTCTGGCCGGCGTCCTGCGGAGCGACGGCGAGTCGATGAACGCGACGCGCGAGAGAAGGAGCGTCGCGATGGCGGCGGTCAAAGCGCCCGTCCCGAGGTCGAACGGCGAGAACGTCCCGCCGACGACGAGATAGAACAGAAACGTCGTCCCGAACGTGAGAGCGGCTTTCTGGAGGGACGCGCGCCCGAGCAGTCGTCCGCGCCGGGTCGGCCGTTCGACCGGCGCTTCCTCGACGGCGAGGTCGGAGCGCGCCAGTTCGAGTTCGAGGGGTTGGAGCATCGGCGCGCTCCCACCCGGTTGGTACTCGGGGTCGACGATGACTCGGTCGAGGCCCTCCGAGTGCGCGTAATCGAGGAGGATGTCCGCGAAGTCACCGGGACTGAACAGGTAGCGGTCCTGTCCGACCATCGCGGTTTCGACGGCGACCGGCGCGTCCTCGTCGGCGGGGGCGTCCTCGTCGTAGTCGAGGTCGGTCTCGGCCCACACGCGCACTCGCTCGAGGAACTCGACGGTTCGGGTGGCCGCCGGTTCGTCCTCGTCGATAAGCTGCCACCGGACCGGATAGACGAAGTGTACCGTGGCCTGTTCGCCCGTCTCCTCGGCGACGGATCGAGCCTCGCGGACGGCGTAGGCGACGGTGTTGCGGACCGTCGCCGACTCGCCGACCGGAACGAGGATACGAGGACTGCTGTCTGCCATCAGCCGCCCCCGCCCCCCGCCGGGATCGCCTCTCTTCGGTCGGACGCTGCACTCATGATTACGTGGTGGTTACCGAGGCCAGGCAAAACGTTTTCCGCTATCAGGTGAGTCTCTCTCGAAGCGATTTCTGGCGGCGTCACCGCGTCTCCGGTCCAGTCGGGGACGAATCGCGGATTCGCGACGAGTCAGTCGGGGAGGCGGTACAGACCGTACGCCGTCAAGACGACGCCCGCCGCGAGCAACTGGCCGCCGGTCGCGGTGTCGCCGCGGAAGTATATCAGCATCGTCCCGAGACTCACGAGGAGGAGAACGGCGTTCCAAAGGATCACGTGGAGGAGAAACAGCGACGTGAGTTTCGAGTCGCCGAGTTCGTCGGTGGAGGGTTCGACGGACGGGATATCCACCGACGGGATATCGACTCTCGGCCCGTCGGTTCCGGGAGGGTAGGGGTTCTCCGGGTCGTCGGAGGGGTCGTCTTCGAGCATCGCCCTGGTTGTCGTCTCGTGGACGTCCTCGCGTAACTCGTTTGCGATCGACCGCGTCGCAGAACGCGCCGTCGGATCTGACAGCCGAACAGACACGTCGAGAGACGGGCCCGCCGTCGTATCGACCGTTCGAGAGAGAACGCGGGCGTTCCCTCGCGGGCGTTCGTCGCGGCGGGTGGGACGCACCGCGAGGCGAACGAGTCGGCGGTTCGTCTCACGGGGACGACGGCCTCCGTTCGGCAGTTTCTCCACGTCTGAAATGTCACCCTCGGATTTATATAATACTCTGACAATCAGAAGTTGCATGATGGTTCCAGACGTGGATTCGGGGGACGGGACACTCCCGCGTCGGAACGTGGAGGGGTACGTGTGATACACAACCCCGCACGGATGAACAGCGCGAACTGGCCGGGTCCGGATAGGGGCGTCGTCCTGCAGTCGTTGGGGGACGCGGTGGAAGGGTCGCTCGACCTCGTCGCCGTCTACGGCGCGACGTCGTTCGACCTCTTTCACGTCGGAGACGAGTTGTCGGATTCGTTCGACGACCGAGAGGACCTGGTCCGCCGTCTCACGAGTCTCGCCGAAGAGACGCGACGAGACTTCGTACGGCACGGCCTCTTCTCGGGGCTTCGCCCGACGCACGAACGCGTCGAGTACAAGTCCCGAGAGGTAGACGGGAGAAAACTGCTGCAGGTGTACTGCGGCGGCCGCGGAATGCTCCTCTTCGTCAGTCCCGACGAACCGGAGGAACAACTCGTTCGGACGGCGATGGGTCTGTTGGGCGTCTGAGGCGGGCGAGGCGGACGTTCCGCCCCCTCGGTGAGACACACGCTCTCACGCACCGTGAGGCGTACCCGTACGGAACCGCCGAACCGCCACCTTTTATTTGCGGACCGGAGAACCGACGACATGGACCAGTTGCGGCAGTCACTCCTCGAAGCGCCGATAATCGAGAAGGGCGACTACGAGTACTTCGTCCACCCCATAAGCGACGGGGTCCCGATGCTCGAACCCGAACTCCTCCGCGAGATCGTCATCAAGATCATCCGAAAGGTCGACTTAGAGGACGTCGACAAGATAGTCACCCCCGCGGCGATGGGTATCCACATCTCCACTGCCGTCTCTCTGATGACCGACATCCCTCTCGTCGTCATCCGAAAGCGGCAGTACGGACTCGACGGCGAAGTCGAACTCAGTCAGGAGACGGGCTACTCCGAGAGCGAGATGTTCATAAACGACGTGACCGAGGGCGACCGGGTTCTCGTCCTCGACGACGTCCTCTCGACGGGCGGGACGATGTGCGCCGTCCTCGACGCCCTCGAAGGCATCGGCGCCGACGTCGTCGACACCGTCGCCGTCATCAAGAAGGCCGGGCCGAACAAACTCGACGACACCGACCACCACGTGAAGACGCTGATCAACGTCCGCGTCGAAGACGGCGAAGTCGTCATCGTCGACGAGTCCGGCGACGACTGACCACGCCCCGCAGCCTCCGTTTTCCCCGACGTTTCGCGAGAGAATACGCATGTCAGGTGGTTGTGCTGTCCGTTTGCCGGGTTTCCGATCGAAGGGTATTTGTGAAGATAGATACGTTGCCATGCTATGCCATCCGCCGACGGGGGAATCGACCGGAGACGCTGGCTCGCGATGCTGGGCGCTGGCGGCGTCGCGAGTCTGGCCGGATGCTTCGGGGGCGACGGCGGGGCGACGAGTGACGCGCCCACCGACGACGAGACCGGAACGTCTCGGTCTGCTCCGGCCGAACGCTCCGTCGGCGGCACCTACCGCGAGGCGCTTTCGACGGACGCGCAGTCGCTCAACGTCCTGTTCCAAAGCGACGGCGCGTCCGCGAAGTTCGTCGACGCGACGATGGACTACGCGTACGACTTCAGATCCCTCGACGATATCGTCCCACTTTGGGTCGAATCCTACACCGAGACGGACAAGACCGAGTGGACGTTCACCCTCCGTGACGAACTCCGGTGGAGCGACCCCTACGGCGCGTTGACCGCGGAAGACTGGGTCTACACCGCACAGAACGTCTACGGGGCGAAAGCGCCCGGCGAATCGGAGACGAAGGAAAACTGGGCGGGTGCGGTGCAGTACGCGGACTGGAAGGACCTCACGGTGGAAAAGCGCGGCAAGCGCACGGTGAGAGTCACGCTCTCGGAGCCGGAACCGACGTTCGTCGCCTCCACGGCCTTTTGGGGCGGTCGGTGCCTCCCGAAAGGGCTGATACGGGGGTACGTCGAGGACGGCGACGTCGAGGGGCTAAAGCGCGACGAGGAACTCAACACGCTCTCTTACACGGGAAATCTCGGCCCCTACGACTTCGAGGAGTGGGAACGCGAGTCTCGCTTCGTCGCCACGCGCGCCGAGGAGTACTACCTGCGGGAGGTTGCGGGCACCGGAGACATCCCGGAACGCTTCGCCGAAGCGCCGTACTTCGAGCGGTACGAACTGCAGGTACTCCCCGAGGAATCCACCCGACTGTCGGCGCTACGCGAGGGCGAACTCACGTTCTACGAGAACGTCCCCGCACAGAAAGTCGAACGGTTCCGCGCGATGGACCACCTCGACTTTCGCTTTCCCCCGAACCCGCTCTGTTCTATGGTGTACTACAACCAGCGTCCGAACGGGTGGGAGATGCTCGACAGAGCGAGCGTCCGCCGCGCGCTCTCTACGGCCGTCTCGAAGCGAGCCATCGCGGAGAACGTCTACCGCGGCTACCCCACCGTCGCACAGACGTTCCAACCCGAGTGGTCGCCGTGGTACGCCCCGGACCGCATCGAGGCGTTCGGCGTCGGCGACGGCTACGGTACCGAGCGGGCGAGAGAGATGCTTTCTGACGCGCTTTCGGACACCGAATACGGCTACGACGGCGACGAACTCGTCGACGGACGGGGCGAACAGGTCGAACTCACTTTCGTCTACCGCGACGGCGCGCAGGCGTACCAGACGACGGCGGAGTTCTTCGAACAGGAACTCGCGGCGGTGGGCATCGACGTGACGCCGACCAACGGCGGTCCGTTCAACACGCTCCAAGGAAAGTACATGCTGAACGAATCGGCGGACGGAACCGTGAGTTTCAATTCGGGACCGGACGCCACCTCCGAGAAGTCGTGGGACCTCCTCTACGGCGTCACGATGAACAGCTACCCCATCAACCCCGACACCACGGGCGTCATCTGGAACAAAGAGGGCGGGTTCAACTTCTCGGGGTACGACCCCGAGGCGTCTCTCGCGGCCCTGTACGCCGACGCCCGGCGAGAGACGGACGAGGGCGTCAGAGCCGACCTGTTCGCGGAGATATTCGGCGTCCTCAACGAGGAACAGCCCGCCAACTTCCTGCAGTTCGACGTCTCGAAGAACGCGTACGCGGCGGCGTACGCGGGCATGCCCGACGAAGGCGAGTTCGACTACTTAGACGAGTGGGACAGCGTCACCTGGTATCTCTCAGAGCAGTGACGTTCACTCGTCGCCCCGTGACTGCCCTCCAATCGACCATGATACCCCGACCGAACCGATGAAGTGGTACGTCGCCCGCCGACTCGCGTGGACGTTCGTCGCGACGGTTCTCGTCCTCTCTGCGACGTTCGGCCTGATGGCGGCGTCGCCCGACCCGCAGGCGTCGGCGTATCTCGCACAGCAGGTCCAGTCGGGCGGCGACTTCGCGGACGCGGAGGCGTCCTACGAACGGGCGCGCGGACTCGACAGACCGCTCTGGGTGCAGTACAGAGAGTACATGGTCGGGATGGCGACGCTCGATTGGGGGTGGTCGGAGACGCGTTCCCAGCCGGTGACGGCGGCCATCGCGCAGGCGTTGCCGTACTCTCTGATGTACGCGGTACCCGCACTCGTCGTCTCCACCGTGGTGGGCGTCGCTATCGGTCTCTACTCCGCTGTCAACCGTAACTCGACGGGCGACTACGCCGCGTCGTCTTTCGCCTTCTTCGGAATTAGCGTCCCCGACTTCTGGTTCGGCATCCTGTTGATACTCGTCTTCGGGGTGTGGTTGGGGTGGATTCCCGTCTACTACCACTCCGACGTGCCGTGGCTCTCACTGGAGAACGCGCGGCAACTCGTCGCGCCGACGTTCGTCGTCGCGCTCTCGTCTCTGGCGAGCGAGATGCGGTTCGCGCGCGCGACGGCGCTCGAATACGTCAACGCCGAGTTCGTGAAGACGGCGAAAGCCAAGGGCGCGAGCGGGTGGCGACGCGTCACGCGGCACGTCTTCCGCCCGGCGCTGGTTCCGCTCTCGACCATCCTCGTCGGCGACATCTTGAACATCCTGCTCGTGAGTTCGTATCTCGTGGAAGTCGTCTTCGGCATCCCCGGGTTGGGGCAGTTGAGTTACAGGGCGATGCTCCAACAGGACGTCGCACTCGTCCTCGCGACGGTTCTCGTCCCCACGTTCGTCGCACTCGTCGGCACCCTCTGTCAGGACATCGCGTACACGATGTTGGACCCCCGAATCGACTACGGTGAGAGGCCGTGAGCGCCGACGACCGACCGGACCCGAACGACGGGAGTCCGGACCGCTTCGAGGAGGTAGAGTGGGACTCTCTCGAACGCTCCGGGTTCGGCGCGCTCTCGGCGCGAACGGCCGGATATCTCCTCTCTCTGTGCGCTCTCTCGGCGGCCTTTGCGTACGACGCCGTCGTCGTCGCCGAGGGCGACCCGACGCTCACTACCCCCCTGGTTTGGGACGCGACGCAGATGGACTGGCTGCTGCTCGCGACGCTTTCGACGCTGGCGTTCTACGGCGTCTACCCGTTGTACGCCGACCCGCGGCGTCGGCGGCGCTACTGGCGCGAGTTCCGGACGAACCGCGCGGCGGTTCTCGGGGGCGGGTTCCTCGCTGTCGTCTTCGCCGCGGGCCTCGTCGGCCCGGCGTTGGTCGCCGAACCCGAACTGAACCTGTCGGCGGGATATCAGCCGCCCGTGTATCTCGGGACGGCCGAATCGACCGTCGGACACTGCGTCGGGCCGGTCGTAGAGGGGACGTGTCGCGGCACGTGGCGGTACCCGCTCGGAACCACCGGACAGGGTAAGGACGTCCTCGCGAGCGTCGTCTACGGGATGCGCGTGAGCCTGCAGGTCGGACTCGTGACCCCCCTCGTCATCGTCGCTCTCGGAACCGCAGTCGGCACCGTCGCGGCGTACTCCGGCGGCGTCGTAGACGAGGTGTTGATGCGGTACGTGGACCTCCAGATGACGTTTCCGACGTTCTTTCTGTACTTGCTCTTGCTCTATCTGTACGGCGGAACGCTGTTTTTGCTCGTCGTCGTCTTCGGTCTCACGAGTTGGGGGTCGACGGCGCGTCTCGTCCGGTCTGAGGCGCTCCAACGCCGCGAGGAGGGCTACGTCCGCGCGGCCGAAAGCGCCGGTGCCGACGAGTGGTGGATAATCCGCAGACATCTCGTCCCGAACGTCTCGAACACCGTCGTCACGAACGCCACCCTCCTCGTTCCGACACTCGTCTTGTTCGAGGCGGCGTTCTCCTTTCTCGGACTGGCCGACCCGACGATTCCCTCGTGGGGACAGGTCATCGCCGCGGGCCGGAGCGACATCGACACGGCGTGGTGGATATCGACCGTTCCCGGCGTCGTCCTGTTTTCGACGGTGCTGTCTTTGAACTTCGTCGGCGACGCCGTGCGCGACGCACTCGACCCGCGGTCGGAGGGCCGACGATGACCGATACGCTTCTCTCCGTTCGCGACCTGACGGCGCAGTTTCGGACGGACGAGGGCACCGTCCGCGCGGTGGACGGCGTCAGCTTCGACGTGTCGCGCGGCGAGACGGTCTGTCTCGTCGGCGAGAGCGGGTCCGGCAAGACGGTCACCGCCGAGTCCGTCACGCGACTCGTCTCCGAACCGGCCGGCGACGTCGGCGGCGAGGTGCGGTTCGACGGTCGGGCCGTCTCCGAGATGACGGACCGACAACTGCAGTCGCTCCGCGGCGGCCGCGTCGGCCACGTCTTCCAGGACCCGGAGGGAGCGCTCAACCCGGTCTACACGGTCGGGTGGCAGATTCGAGAGGCGATTCAGCTCCACGGCGACGCGAGCGACGCGGCGGCGAGAGCGCGCGCTATCGACCTGTTGGACCGCGTCGGCATCCCCGACGCGACGAGTCGAATCGACGACTACCCCCACCAGTTCTCTCGGGGGCAGAAACAGCGAGTCGCCCTCGCGATGGCGTTGGCGGCGAACCCCGACCTCCTCGTCGCGGACGAACCGACGGCGGCGCTCGACGCGACCGTCCAAAAACAGATTCTCCGCCTCCTCGACGACCTGCAATCGGAGTTCGACATGGGGATACTGTTCGTCACGCACGACCTGGGCGTCGTCGCGGAAATCGCAGACCGCGTCGTCGTGATGTACGCGGGGAAGGTGATGGAGCACGGCGACGTGTTCGAGATGTTCGAGACGCCCGCACATCCCTACACGCGCGCGCTCTTGGACTGTCTGCCCGGACGCGGCGAGCGGATGGCCCCCATCGGCGGGTCGGTGCCCGACCCGACTGACCCCCCCGACGGATGCCGGTTTTACCCTCGGTGTCCGCACGCCGGCGACGACTGCCGCGTCGGCGACCAACCGCCGATGTACCCGGTCGGCGGCGGTGACCGCCGCGTCTCCTGCGTCCACTTCGGACCCGAGGCGGACTCGTCGGTCGTCCTCGGAGACGGCGCCGGAGACGGAGACGAGAGCGGCCGAGACGGCGGTGAGACGAGATGAGCGACGGCGACCCCCTCCTCGACGTTCGCGGTCTAGAGAAACACTACCCCCTCACCGAGGGCATCCTGAAACGCGACGTCGGGCGGGTCCGGGCGGTGGACGGAATCAGTTTCACCGTCGGACGCGGCGAGACGGTCGGACTCGTCGGCGAGTCCGGATGCGGAAAGTCCACCGCGGCGAGGACGCTCCTCGGCCTCGAACCCCCCACCGGCGGGCGAGTGCTGTTCGAGGGGCGAGATATCGCGGCGTTCGACGACCGGGAGACGAAGCGGTTCCGCCGGGAGGCGCAGATGATGTTTCAGGACTCCGCCGCCAGTTTCGACCCCCGGATGTCGGTCGGCGAGTCGGTGGCCGAACCGCTCCGGATTCACGGCATGCGCGACCGAGACCGCCGCCGTCGAATCGTCTCCGACCTCATCGAACGCGTCGGTCTCTCGGCGACCGACGCCGACCGCTACCCCCACGAGTTCTCCGGCGGGCAGAGACAGCGCATCGGACTGGCTCGCGCCCTCGTTTTGAATCCGAGTCTCCTCGTCGCCGACGAACCCGTCTCGGCGCTGGACGTGTCGGTTCGAGCCGAGATTCTCTCGCTGATAGAGTCGGTCCAAGAGGCGTTCGGCCTCGGACTCCTGTGTATCAGTCACGACCTCTCTGTCGTCCGGGAGATATGCGACCGGGTGGCCGTGATGTATCTCGGCGAAATCGTCGAACTCGCCGAGACCGACGACCTGTTCGAGAACCCCCGCCATCCCTACACGCGGGCGTTGCTCTCGTCGATTCCGGTGCCGGACCCGACGAAACGAGGGGGCGGCGTCGAACTCGCGGGCGACGTTCCGAGTCCGGCGAACCCGCCGACCGGATGCCGCTTTCACACGCGGTGTCCCGAGGTGATTCCGCCCGACGGCTACGACCTCGAACGGTCCGAGTGGCGCGCGGTGATGGACCTCCGCGTCCGCCTCGACCGGTCGGAGTTCGACCCCGACGCCGACGGACGCGAACTCCGCGACGAGTTCGAGATTCCGGAGACGTTGTCGGACTCCCGAGCGGAGCGCATCCTCTCGGAGGCGTTAGCAACGCTCGCGGCGGGGAACCGACTCGCGGCGCGGGACGCTCTCGCCGACGCGTTCGAGACGGTCTGCGAGTCGGACGCGCCCGAACTCGTCCGCACGTCGTCGGGGGACGCGGCGTGTCACCTCGTCGACGAGGCTGAGACCGAGTCCCCGCCGTCGAACGACGACTGACGCTACCCGCCGCATCTTTCCGAGGCCCGGGCGCTTTTTCGTCGCGCGACCCAACTCGGTATCGTATGACCGACGAAGCCACAGCGCTGTTTGTCGTGAGCGAAGAGGGATACTGGGCCGAAGAGTGCATCGAGCCGTTGACGACGCTCTCGGATGCGGGCGTCGATATCACCGTCGCGACTCCCTCGGGGTCGAAGCCGGTGGTCGACGAACGCTCGACGGACCCCGAAAACGTGGGCGAGGAGACGGCAGAACACGTCACGGAGGTCATCGAAAGCGACGACCGCCTCGCGAACCCCGAACCGATAGCCACCGTCGATGCAGACGAGTACGACGCGGTCGTGTTCCCCGGCGGTCACGGCACCGCGTGGGACGTAAATCAGGACCGCCACGCGCGACAGGCCCTGCTGACCGCCGTCGCTGGCGACGAGGGGAAAGCGCTCGTCGTCTGTCACGCCGTCGGTATCCTCGCTTTCACCCGCGAAGCAGACGGGAGCGCCCTCGTCGAGGGGCGCGAGGTGACCGGCTTCCCGAACGAGTGGGAGGAGGGAATCGTCGACGAGAACGACCGGATGCCGAACGGTCGGAAACTCCCGTACTGGGTCGAAGACGAAGTGAAAGCGGTCGGCGGCGAGTGGGACGCCGAACTCGACGAAGACGAGAGCGTCACCGTCGACGGCGACTTGGTGACCGCCCGCGGTCCGGAGTCGTCCGCCGCGGCCGCCCGTGCGATTCTGGAGGAACTCGAACTCGAACTGCCCGCCGAGTGAGAGGCGCTATCGTTTTCCGGTAGTCGCGAAATCGAGACGGTGTGAAGCTGTCGGACCTCTCGCTTCGGTCGGGGACGAACTACACCGCCGACGAACTCCGGTCGGCGTTCGACCGGGGGATGACCGGCCGGGGAATCGAAATCTGTTACGACGAGGACGAGCAACGGTATCTCAGGCTGTACTCGGCCGACACCGGTCCGTACGCGGACGACGTCTCCGGCGGACAGTTCACGTACATCGGCGAGGGGCAGACGGGCGACCAGCGACTCAAAGCGGGAAACAGATATCTCGCGAACGCCGAAACCGTTCCGCTCCCGATTTTCTTCTTTCACCGGCGTTCCGACGGCGACGACTGGGAGTACCAAGGGCAAGTCGACGTCCTCTCGCACGAGTACGGCTACTTCGACGGCGACGAACGGAAGGTGTACCAGTTCGTCCTCCAACGGCGCGGCGAGTCCGAAGAGCGAGTCGATCCGACGGAGGCGACGCCGGATATCGATACCCCGGAGCGAACGCAGACGACTCGGAGTCGAATCGTCCGCAACACCGCGTTGGTCACAGACCTCAAAGAGGCGTACTCCGCTACGTGTCAAGTCTGCGGCGAGAGACGCCGGCGAAAAGTGGATTCGGGGTACGCCGAGGGACACCACCTCAAACCGCTCGGCCGCCCGCACGACGGCCCGGACGTCGAGGGAAACGTGCTCGTGCTCTGTCCGAACCACCACGCCGACTTCGACTACGGACTGCTATCTGTCGACCCCGACTCGCACGTGGTCGCACACGCGTACGATTCGTCGGTCGACGGGCGGACGCTCCACGTGAGAGACGACCACGAGGTCGAATCTGAGTTTCTCGCCTACCACAACCGCGAGATAGCGGAGTTTTGACTCACTGTATCACGAACACCGGTTCCTCGATTCGTTCGCTCCGACACTCAGGACACCGCGAGGGGTAGTTCACCAGGTCGTCGAACCCCGAGAACCCGCACTCGCGACACTCCGGCGGTGCGACGAGGAACTGGTCGTCCGTGGCGTCTGCATCGACGGAGCGAGCGACGTGTTCGAGGTGGTCGTAGGCCGCCGCGCGCGGGATTCCGATCGCTTCCGAGAGGTCAGTCGCGGTGTGTGGTTCCGACCGAAGGGCGTCTGCTATCTTCGTTCTCGTCGTCTCGTCGCCGTCCGACTCGGACATGCGTCCCGGTTGGTCCCCGACGAACGTATGCCTTCCCCGTCTCCCTTCCTCACCGAAGCCGAACGGCCGACGTCTTTCGATTGCAGATGGTAAGTATCAACAAATATGAGAAAAGAACTTGATAGCGGCGTTAGACTAAGAGAGCATGAAAGCCGTGGTTCTTGCCGGCGGGTACGCGACGCGACTGTGGCCCATCACGAAACACCGGCCGAAGATGTTTCTCCCGGTGGGCGAAGGGACGGTTATCGATATCATCTTCGACGATCTGGAGGACGACGACCGTATCTCTGAGGTGTTCGTCAGCACGAACGAGCGATTCGAGGAATCGTTCGAGGAGTATCTCGCGGAGACGTCCTACGAGAAGCCGACGCTCTCCGTCGAGGAGACGGTCGAAGAAGACGAGAAGTTCGGCGTCGTCGGCGCACTCGAACAGTTGATCGACCGCGAGAACGTCGACGACGATCTCGTCGTCATCGCGGGCGACAACCTCCTGTCGTTCGACATCGGCGAGTTCGTCGACTTCTTCGAGTCGAAGGGGACGCCCACGCTCGCGGCGTACGACGTCGGGTCGAAAGAGCGCGCAAAATCGTACGGGTTGGTCGAACTCGACGGCGAACGCGTCGTCAACTTCGAGGAGAAACCCGACGACCCCAACAGCACCCTCGTCTCTATCGCCTGCTACGCGTTCCCGAGAGAGACGCTCCCGAAGTTCGACGACTACCTCACCGGGGGCAACAACCCCGACGAACCGGGCTGGTTCCTCCAGTGGCTTCAACAGAGAGGCGACGTCCACGCCTTTACCTTCGACGGCGCGTGGTTCGACATCGGAACCGCAGAGAGCTATCTCGATGCGGTGTCGTGGTATCTCGACGGCGAGAACTTCGTCCACGACTCCGCGACGGTCGAAAACTCGGACCTCGGAGAGAACGTCCACGTGATGGCCGGGTCGACCATCGAGAACTCCTCGCTCGACCGAACGGTGGTCTTCCGAGACTCCGTCATCCGCGACGCGGACATCCGAAACACCATCGTCGACGAGGACACACACATCGACAATCTCGACCTGTCGAACGCCCTCATCGGCGCGCACTCGCATCTCCAAACGTGAGGCGGTAGCCGAAGAACCGTCGGTCTCGGCTCGCTTGCGACCGCCTCGACGCTCTTTTCGACTGAGAAAGTAGACGCGCCCTACCCGAGGAACGCGTCGGTTATCTCGACGTAGCCGCGAGTCCCCTCCCACACCGTCTCGTACTCCAGTTCGACCGGCCGGGACATGTGCGGTCCGTCGGTGACGAACGTCTCGAACTCCCCGCCCTCCCCGAGGACGTGGACGCCGTACTCCTCGTGGAGTTCCGTCAGTTCGTCCAACGCCGCGGCGTCGAGCGTTCGTCCCACCCACGACTCGTCGAGTCCGTCCGCGGCGACCTGCAGAATCGTTATCTCGAACCCGGCGTCGAGCATCGCCTCGCCGAGTTCTCGGGGGTCCTCCTGCCAGAGGGGCGCAAAGAGGTCGATTCCGAGACGGTCGCACATCCCCCGTATCCGACTCGTCTGGTACTCGCTCTCTATGGCCCCGGCGGTGATGCCCGCGAGTTCGAGTTCCGCTCGAAGTTCTTCGAGGGCCGCTTCGAGGGGTTCGAGTTCGGCGTCGCCCTGCGCGGTGGCGTCGTCGGCGTTGGGCGCGTCGAAGTCCTCGGGGTACACCTCGACGTGTTCGATGCCGACGCTCTCGGCGGCCAACGACGTGAGGTGGGTCGCCGGGACGTGGTACATAAAGGAATCTTCGCTCGGATGGACGGTGAGCAGTCTCGTCACGTTCAATCCCTCTTCGAGTGCCCGGTAGAGCGCCCACGCGGAGTCCTTGCCGCCCGAGAACAGACTCACCCAGTCGCCGGATGCGGTCATTGGTGGCGGTACGTCGGAGGGGTACTAACCCCCTGTGGTTCGCGCGGTGACGGCGGCGTCGCTATCGAAGCGTGAGACCGAAGAGAGAAACGAGAGTGTCAGAGGTGGGTCGCAGAGAGCGCGTTTCGGGCCGAACTTACATGTAACCGAGATCGCGCAGACGCTCCATCAGGTCCTCTTTGTCCTGGGCGCGGCCCGCGCGTTCGGTCGTGTTCTCCATGTCCTGCAACCACGCCGGTTCGTCCGTGGTCTTGTCCGTGGAGACTTCGCTGCCGAGAGAGCGGAACCCGGCGAAGTACTTCGGCGAGACGGGGATGTCGTCCTGCGTGAGGCCGTTCGGGAGGTCCTCCGCGGACTCGGGAACGTAGCCGTCCTCGGGGAAGCCTTCGACGGTGTCGGGGACGACGAAGTTCCAGAACGTCTCCCAGACCGCCGACTCGTCGAACTGGAGTATGGGTTGAATGCGGTCGTGCGGCGGGTAGATCTCCGGGTCGTGACGCGGCGAGAAGAACGTCTCGTCGGCGCGCGCTTCCTGTTCGTCCCACCGGACGCCGGAGATGACGCCGTCGACGTCGTACTCTTCGAGGGCGTCGTTCAGCGCAACCGTCTTCAGGAGGTGGTTGCCGACGTACGTGTCCAGAAGGAACGGGAAGGTGTCTTCCTCGTACTCGAGCAGGTTACGGATGTGGTGTTGGTTGTGCTCCGAGAGTTCGTCCACCGGGATGTCGTCGCCGGGTTCGAGGTCGTTCTCCTCGACGTAGGACCCGACGTCCTCGTTGCGCGCGTAGATGACTTCGAGGTCCCACTCGTCGGCCCACTTGTCGACGAAGTCGTGAATCTCGTCGAAGTGCTGGTAGTGGTCGATGAACACCGCGGGCGGCACGTCGTAGCCGTGTTTCTCGGCGACCTCTTTGATGAAGTACAGACAGAGCGTCGAGTCCTTGCCGCCGGTCCACATCACGACGGGGTTCTCGTACTGTTCGAGACCCTTCTTCGTGACTTCGATAGCCTTCTCTATCTTGTCGTTGATAGACGGATAGTCTTCGGGTGATTCGCCTTCACCGTCCGCGTAGTCGACGTCGAGGTAGTCGGGGAAGCCTTCTGCCATCGTGTAATGAGATATAATTACCAGCGTAAAGTGTCTTTTGACCTCCGCAAACCGTGAGAACGGACGCCAACGAGTCGGAACGGGCGACAGTCGCCTGTCGAAGAGAGAACGCAGAAAAACGGAGAGTTCAGCCGCTCAGCGCGCGGAGTGGCGGTCGAACGAGAGGCGTATATTCGGTGCGTCGCGGGACGGTGCGCGACAGAGGCTCCGACCTTACGAGATGAACTTGTTGTCTCGCCAGTTGACGCCGCCGCCGCCCTGGCCGTTCTGGCTCGGGTTCTCGACGACTTCGATGGATGCGGGTCGCTTCTCGCCCTCGACGATGCGCGTCGCGTCCAGGTCGCCGTCGATTTCGGTGATGGCGGTGAGCGTCCCCTTCTCTGCGATGAGCGCTATCTCTCGGAGGACGAGGAACATCGGGTACTGCAGGGCGGTGTTCTGGAGGACCGTCTCACGGTCGCCCTTGAAGCAGGCGAACTCGACGAGTTCCGACGGAATCTCCTCTTCTTCCTCTTCGCCCCATCGGGGACCTCCGGCGCGCGGCGGTTCCTCCTCGTAGACGCGGTTTTCGGTGACACTCGCTTTCAGTTGCGCCGTCGGCGTGTACTTGCTCAGGTTGTCGTCCGCGGCGACGGCTTTGAGTATGAGCGTGTTGTTACGCCGGGTTACCTCGACGTTCTCGATTTCCGGCGGGAGGTCGGGAGAGCTGTCGAAGTATTCCTCGACGTCTTCGAGAGGCAGTTCTAGTGTCGAATGGAGTCGATATACGCGGCCTGACATTGTTGGATGAGTTCTGTGGTTCGGAGCGCTATCGGCGCGACGTCGATACCTGCGTGAAACTACGGGATGCGGGCATATAGGGGCTACTCTTTGGTTCGCGTCTCGAAGCGTGACACGAAGTCGGACTCTCAGTTTTCGGATAACTTATGCGTTCAGCGTCGCTTCGAGTTCGCCGCGTTCGTCGAGTTCTTCGAGGATGTCGCTGCCGCCGACGAACTCGCCTTCGACGTACGTCTGCGGAATCGTCTCCCAGTCGCTCCGGGCCGAAAGCGCCTCTCGGTAGCCGTCGAGAGCGGGGAGAACGTCCACCGTCTCGAACTCCTCTACGTGCTGAGAGATGAGTTCGAGCGCCTTCGCGGAGTAGCCGCACTGGGGCATGAGGCGGTTACCCTTCATGAAAAGCACCACGTCGTTGTTCGCTATGGTCTCGTCGACGCGCGCTTGCACGTCTTCGTTCGACATCTCGCTTCCGGGCTCGAAGGTCATACCCTACCGTAGGCGACGGCGGGTGAAAGGAGTTGCGTCGGCCGAAAAATCCGTTATTCGCGTCCGACCCGGACCACGTCGATGAGCGAGTACACCGGAACGTCGTCCACGTAATCGATACCCTGCTTGTCGACGACGACGACGCACGCCACGGGGCGGCCGCCCTCCTCGCGGATGGCGTCTATGGTCTCGCGGAGCGTCGTCCCCGACGTGACGGTGTCGTCTACGACGTAACACTCGCGGTCGCGAATCTGCGAGAAGTTCCGCGAGAACGACCCTCCGAGGTCCTCTATGTCGCCTTCCTCCCACTGGTGTTTCGCGGGCGCGTACGTCCCGAGGTCGGTGTCGAGTTCCTGTGCGACGATGGTCGCGAGGGGCGCGCCCGCTTTCTCGATACCGACGGTGAGGTCGACCTCGTCGCCGTCGCCCGTGAGGAGGTCTGCCATCGCCCGCGCGACGTGGGTCATCCGCGCCGAGTCGCGCCCGATGGCGCTCCAATCGACGTGGATGTCGTGCGGACCGCTCGTCTCCGCCTTCTCTTCTGTCTCCTGTTCGGGGCTCGAAACGCCGCTTCGCTCGACGAGCCAGCTCGCCGTCTCCCGGGAGACGTTCAGTTCGTCGGCGATTTCGCCCTTCGACAGCCCCCGGTCTGCGAGCTCCGCCGCGCTCGCGATGAGGTCGTCAACGTTCTTCATGTTCGCTGAATTGGACGGCGGTTTTTATAGTGGTGTCGTCGTCGACGAACGCCGCCTCGAAGTCGTCGAGTCCGTGGATACCGGTGACGAGCGAATCGACGAACCACGGCGGGAGGTCAGCAAGCGTCTCCGCGGCCGCTTGGAAGTGCTTTACGTGCGAGTTGACGCTCCCGACGAGCGCCTTGTTGTGCAAGACGAGTTCCCTGTGGAGGGACCCGCCGTCTATCTCGAACTCCCACGGCCCGGGGACGCCGAGCAGTGCGGCGACGCCGTTCGGCGCGAGCGCCTCGATGCTCTCGAAGGCGTGTTTGGCGTAGCCCGTCGCCTCGTAGACGAAGTCCATCGGTTCGTGGACGTCGGCCACGTCCGCGACCGGCGTCTTCCGGGAGTTGACGTACGTCGCACCCAACTCCTCGATTATCTCGATGGTCGGGTCGGGCCGTTCGCGTCGCCCCAGACAGTACAGTCGGTCGAAGTCCTCGCGGAGGAGCGCCACCGTGAGCAGGCCGAGGCTGCCGTTGCCCAACACGATGGTCGATTCGGGCTCCCACGTGAAGCTCGAACGGGAGGCGTACGCGAGTTCGACGGCCTTCTCGGATATCGAGAGCGGTTCGACGAGGAAACCGAGCGACGCGAGCGCCTCCGGAACCTCGACGAGGTACTCCTCGGGACTCGTGAAGTACTCCGCCATGAACCCGTGCGCGCCGACGATGCCGCGTTCGTGGTACTCGCCGGACGGAGCCATGTCGGGTTCGCCGCGTTCGAAGTAGTCGTTTTCGCCGTTCGGCGCCCGTCGAACCGTCGGAACGACGACGTCGCCGCGTTCGAACGCCGTCCCGTTCGGCTCTTCGACGACGCCGACGGCTTCGTGACCCAACACGAGGTGGTCCGCCCCCTCCGGGTAGTCGCCGTGTCCCCCCGCGATTACCTCGTGGTCCGTCCCGTCCACGCCGACGCGAAGCGTCCGGACGAGTGCCTCGCCCGCCTCGGGCGACGGCCGCGGTTTCTCCACGAGCGACGGTTTTTGCTCCCCCTGTTTGACTGCGATAGCTTTCATATACGTCCCTTACTCCCTACCCCACCAAAAGATTTATTCTATTTCGAGTAAACACTATCGCACGGTGAGTAGCCCGCGTCACCTCAGCCCTGGCGCGTCTCGGACGCGGACGCCGTCCAGCCCACCCGCGTCTCCGCTCACCGCACCCGTGCCACGTTTCGGTCACCGTCCTGTCGGTGGCTGACTCTCTCTACTTTCGTTCTCTACCGCACTCGGCCTCCGAGTCGCGTCCGTCCCGAATTCTCCGGCGCGCGTCCGTCCCGGCGTATCCGCAAAAGAGACGTGCGACCCGAGAGCGGACTCGACGCCGTCTTCGGCGCTACTCGTCCGCGGGTTCGTCGAGTTCGTCCACGAGTTCGTCGCCCAGTCCGACGTACGTCGCGGGCGAGAGGGCGCGCAGTTCCTCGCGGACGGACTCTGAGACGTTCAACTCGTCGAACAGGTCGCGGAAGTCGCCGATGGTCACGTCGCGACCCCGCGTGAGGTCCTTGACGCGTTCGTACGCCTCGGTGTCGCCCTCCCGTCTGAGGATAGTCTGGACCGCTTCACCGACGAGTTCGGGGTGGGAGTCGAGTTCTTCGCGCATCACCCGTTCGTTCGGAACGACCTTTCGGAGACCCGTCGCCGCCTTCCCGTACCCGACGAGACAGTGTGCGAACGCCGCGCCGATGTTCCGCTTTACCGTCGAGTCAGAGAGGTCCCGTTGGAGTCGGGAGTTGGTCACGTAGTCCGCGAGGAAGGTGAGGTCGGAGTTGGCCTTCGAGAGGTTTCCCTCGCTGTTCTCGAAGTCGATGGGGTTGACTTTGTGCGGCATCGTCGAAGAGCCCGTCTCGCCGGCCTCGGTCTCCTGTCCGAGATAGCGGTCCGAGACGTAGAGCCACACGTCGAGGTCCAAATCGAGGAGGACGTTGTTGACGCCGCGGAGGGCGTCGAACAGGGCCGCCACGTCGTCGCAGGGGTTCACCTGCGTCGAGAGCGCGGTGTGTTCGAGGCCGAGTCCCGTGACGAACTCCCGCGAGAACGCCCGCCAGTCCACGTCCGGGTAGGCGGCGACGTGCGCGGCGTACGTCCCGGACGCGCCCGCGAGTTTGCCGGAGAGAGTCGCCGCCGCCTCGCGGACGCGGCCGAGTTGCCGCCCGAGTCGGGCGGCGTAGACTGCCATCTCCTTGCCGAACGTCGTGGGCGTCGCGGGTTGTCCGTGCGTGCGCGCGAGCATCGGCGTGTCGCGGTGCTCCCGCGCGAGTTCGACGAGTTCGTCGCGAACCTCCGTCGCGGCGGGGACAAGAACGTCCTCCGCGGCCGGTTTCGCCAGCAAGCGGTGCGCGAGGTTGTTCACGTCCTCGCTCGTGAGGCCGAAGTGAATCCACGGGTGGACGCGTTCGGGCGTCTCCGTCCGGAGGAAGTACTCGACGGCTTTCACGTCGTGGTTCGTCGCGGCGTACCCCGCCGCGCCCTCCGTCTCCAGTCGCTTCACGAGGCGGGCGTCGTCGGCGTCGAACTCCTCGTACAGAGACCGAAGCGTCGCGCGTTCGTCCGAAGAGAGCGACAACGGCGTGGCATCTAGCTCCGAGAGGGCGAGCAGATATTCGGCTTCGACTCTGACGCGCGCCCTGACGAGTGCGGCTTCGCTCGCGTACGGGACGAGCGGTTCTGTCCGGCCCGCGTAGCGACCGTCGAGGGGTGAGACTGCCGAGAGAGGGTCCGCCCGGGGAAGGTCGTCCATGCGCGAGGATGCCGCCGGACCGACCTAAAGCGTGTCGATGGATGTCTCCACTACCGTGTATAAATTCGCGCGCCGAACGCCACATTATCGTTGAATGTATGCACGAACGAGGATAGACGTCCCCCGCAGACCGTAACTGTTTTTCTCTCGGCGGGTAGGGGTACCACCATGACCAAGATTGCGGGCCTCGCGAGCAACCGCGGACGGAACCTCCTGCACATCGACGAACGCGCCCCCGGTGACGCGGAACTGGCCGTCGTCCTCTCGAACGAGGAGGGCGCGCCCGTCGTCGGCGCCGCGTCCGAACGCGGTATCCCGACGGAAGTGGTCGAACGCGAGGACGACGAGTCCCGAGAGTCCCACGAGAAGCGAATCCTCGGACGTCTGGCGGGGTACGACTTCGACCTGGTCTGTCTCGACGGCTACATGCGCGTGCTCACGGCCGAGTTCCTCGACAACGCGCCGACGACGCTCAACGTCCACCCATCGCTTCTCCCCTCCTTTCCCGGGATGGACGCTCACGAACAGGTCCTCGACGCGGGCGTCCGCACGACGGGATGTACGGTCCACGTCGTCACCGAAGCGGTGGACGCCGGACCCATCGTCACCCAAGAGGCCGTCCCGGTCTACGGCGACGACGACGAGGAGTCGCTGAAGCGCCGCGTCCTCCACGAGGGCGAGTTCGTCGCCTACCCCCGCGCGGTTCGGTGGTTCGCAGAGGGGAAAGCAGAAGTCACCGACGACGGCGTCGTCGTGGAAGGCGACGACGGCGGCGACTTCCCCGAACGCCGCGTCGTCTCGAACGACCGCGTCTCGGAACTGCGCTACGGCGAGAACCCGCACCAAGACGCCGCCGTCTACGCCGACGACGCCTGCGAGGAGGCGAGCGTCGTCCGCGCCGAACAGCGTAACGAGGGCGCGAAGGCCCTGTCGTACAACAACTACAACGACGCCGACGGCGCGTTGAACCTGATAAAGGAGTTCGACGAACCCGCCGCGGCGGTGATAAAGCACACGAACCCCGCCGGATGCGCGACCGCCGACACCCTCTCCGACGCCTACGAACGCGCCCTCGCGACGGACCCGATGAGCGCGTTCGGCGGCATCGTCGCTCTCAACCGCGCGTGCGACGCGGAGACGGCAGAACAGATCGTCGACTCGTTCAAGGAAGTCGTCGTCGCGCCCGGATACACCGACGCGGCCCTCGACGTTCTGACCGAAAAGGAGAACCTCCGCGTTCTCGACGTCGGGAGACTCCGTCTCCCGGGCAGTCGGACGGAGTCCGACGACGTAGGCGAACTCGGCGAGCGAACCGACCGACTCACGGAGAAACCCCTCGTCGGCGGGCGACTCGTCCAAGAACGGGACCTGTGGGCACCGACCGCAGAGGACGTGGACGTCGTCACGGAGACGGAACCGACGGCGGAGCAACTGGAGTCGATGCTCTTCGCGTGGAAGGTGCTGAAACACGTCAAATCCAACGGCATCCTGTTTGCCTCCGGAACCGAAACCGTCGGCGTCGGCATGGGACAGGTATCTCGCGTGGACGCCGTCCGCCTCGCCGCGATGAAAGCCGAGGAACACGCCGAAGGGAAGAGTGCGGACGGTGCCGTGATGGCCTCGGACGCGTTCTTCCCGTTCCCGGACGGCATCGAGGAGGCCGCAGACGCCGGTATCGAGGCCGTCATCCAACCCGGCGGCTCCGTCAACGACGAGGACGTCATCGACGCCTGCGACGAACGAGACATCGCGATGGTGTTCACCGGGCGGCGGAGTTTCCGCCACGACTGACCGGGACGCAAACGGTTTCTTTCCGCCCCGGCGAAGCGACGGTTATGCTCCTCATCGCTCTCCCCGCCGGACTCGTCGTCGGCGCCGTCGCCGCCGCCGCCGTTTACGCGGACGCGACTCGCCGCGGACTCTCGACTGTGACGCGCCTCTCGTGGGCCGGCGGGGCGGCACTCGTCAGTCTCGTCGGCTTTCTCGTCCCCGCGCTGTTCTCGGACGCGTTCTACCGCGCGTACTTCGTCGGCGTCAAAGCGAGCGCCGTCGCCGTCTCGCCGCACGAGGCACTCGCCGTCTCCCTCGCGTTCGGCGTCGTGGTCAGCGTCCTGTTCGTCCTCCTGTACGGGTTCGGAAGTCGGTACGGCCCGGTGGCCGGCGAGTGACCCGAGCGCGGCCGGTCAGATGTTCACCACGAGAACCGGGCGGTTCGTGCTCTGGACGACGCGTTCGGTGACGCTGCCGAGGCTTTCGAGTTTGTCGCGCCCGGTTCTTCCGTGGGTTCCCATCACCACCAAGTCGACGTCGTGTTCGTCGGCGTAATCGAGGATGCAGCGGTACGGAACGCCCTTTCGGACGGCCGTCGTCACCGCCACGTCGGCGTCGCGTGCGGCCTCCGCCACGTCCTCGACGGCCGCTATCGCCCTGTCGTGAAGCGAGTTCTCGATGGCGTCTCGCTGTTCGTCGCCCGCCGCCAAGCGGACGCGTTGGTCCACCACGGAGAGCGCGTGGACGGTAGCCCCCCGCGCTTGGGCGATGTCGAGTGCGTGTTCGAGTGCGGCGGCGGTGCCGTCGCTTCCGTCCGTCGGGACGAGTATTCGTTCGTACATACCTCTCTCTTCGACGCGAGCGTTCTTCAAGCGGGACGGTGGTTCTCGGCGGATGACGACGACCCGTCGTCGCCGGAGAGCGAGAGAATCTGCTGCGTAGACTGTAGTGATTAAATTATCGACATATTTGTCGCAATTCTTGAAATAGAACTACCGCATTCGCGCCGAAACAATTAGCTCGGGTATGTCAGACAACCAGAGAGATTCCGAGAGAGACGGCACCGTGAGCAAAGCCCGGCGCCGGTTCTTGAAGCTGGCCGGAGTGACGGGTGCGGTCGTCGGTTCGACAGGGACGGTCAGCGCAGATCAGGTACTCGGGAAACTCGACGGCGACGGCGCGGCGCAGGTCGAAATCGAGGACCTCGAAGGCCAACTGCCGATAGACGACGAGTATCTCCGGATATCCGTGTTAGCGACCGCGAAAGCGGCGCAACTCCAGCAGAACTACTTCGGAGAGATAGGCGAAGCCGAGGAGAAAGACCCCCAGAACCTCCTCACGAACGTGGACACGACGGCGGAAGAACTGATAATCGAGACGATTCGAGAGGAACTCGGTGACGACTTCGAGGCGGACAACCACGCGATATACGGCGAGGAGACGGGCGGGAACCTGGAGGGTGATTTCGATTACCTCTGGATCGTCGACCCCCTCGACGGCACGACGAACTTCGTGAAGGGCATCCCCCACTTCGCCGTCAACCTCGCCGTGGCGACCCTCGAAGACGGCGAACTCGACGAACTGCACTCGGGCGTGACGTACTACTCCCTGCGAGACGAGGTGTGGGTGGCCGTCCGAGACGAGGGGGCGTACAAGTTCGACAGCGACGGCTACGACCTCGTGGCCGAAGATTCGGAGCCGACCGAACTATCGGTCACGGAGACGGAGACCATCGGCGACTCGTTCAACAGCGTCGGAATCTACCTCAAGGAGACGGCGGACGACTTCGACTACCTCGGACTCTTCCGGTATCTCGTCGGATACTCCCAGGGGACGCGACAACTCGGCGCGGCCGCGCCGGACACCGCCTTCGTCGCCGACGGCACGTTCGACACGGCGTCGATGAAGGACCTGAAACCGGTGGACGTCGCACCCGGGGTGTTGCTCGTCCGCGAGGCGGGCGGGAGAGTGACCGACTTCGAGGGGAGCGAGAACCTCGGGGACGTCCTCGAGGGGAGCATCGTCGCCACGAACGGCGAACTGCACGACGACTTCTTCGACCTCTTGAATCGGTCCGGAAAAGACTGGCTCACGCGACCCATCGACACGTTAGGCCCCGACTCCGAGTGACGACCTCGGCGGGCGCGGACCGACGAACAGAGAGGCGACGAGAGGGCACCGTTGGCCCGCGCGGACGACGGTCCGACAGTCCTAAGCGCGGGCCGCCTCTCCTCGGAGGTATATGGAGTACCACGAGGCGGTCAACTTCCTCTTCGACCTCCGCCGGTTTCAGGTGAAGCCCGGCACTGCGTCGGTTCGGTCGCTCCTCGCCGAGTTCGGCGACCCGCAGGACGACGTTTCGTTCGTGCAGATCGCCGGGTCGAACGGAAAGGGAAGCACCGCCCGGATGGCCGAGTCGGTCCTCCGCGAGTCGGGTCTCACCGTCGGTCTCTACACGTCGCCGCATTTCGAGGACGTTCGCGAGCGAATCCGAGTGGACGGCCGGAAGATTCCGGAGTCCGCGCTCTCGCGGTTCGTCGCCGAGGCGAAACCGTGGCTGATCGAACGCGCCGCGTCCGGCGAACCGCTGACGTTCTTCGAGGTGATGACGGCGATGGCCGTCTGGCGATTCGCCGACGCCGACGTGGACGTGGCCGTCCTCGAAGTCGGCATGGGCGGGGAACTCGACGCGACGAGCGTCGTCGACCCCGTCGCCAGCGCGGTCACGAACGTGACGCTCGAACACACCGCCGTCCTCGGCGACACCGTCGAGGAGATTGCAGCGCAGAAAGTCGCCGTCGCTCCCGACGACAGACCCCTCGTCACCGGCGCGACGGGCGACGCCCTCGCGACGATTCGCGACCGGACGGACGACCCGATAACCGTCGGCGAGACGGGCGCGGAGACGGACTCCGAACCCGACGTGACCGTCCGGTACGACGGGCGGGTGAACCACCAAGAGTCCGCCGTCGCCGTCGACGGGCCGTCGTGGTCCGTCGAAGCCGCGATTCCGCTTTTGGGCGCGTACCAGGCGACGAACGCGGGAATCGCCTGCGTCGTCGCCGAACAGGCCGCCGACGAAGTGGGCGGAGATATCGACGCGAGGACGCTCGAACGCGGCCTGCGGAGGGCGAACTGGCCGGGGCGGTTCGAGGTGATGGAACGAGAACCGCACGTCGTCTTAGACGGCGCGCACAACCCCGGTGCCTGCGAGGAACTGGCGTCCGTCGTCGGGGAGTTCGACTTCGAGAACCTCCATCTCGTCTTCGGCGCGATGCACGACAAAGACCACCGCGAGATGGCGGCCGCGCTTCCGCGCCCCGACTCTCTCGTGACGTGCAGACCGAACAACCCCCGCTCGGAGGACCCCGAGACGCTGGCTCGGGTGTTCGAGAACACCGGCGTCGAGGACGTCACCGTCGGCGACGCCGTCTCCACCGCGGTTCGGACGGCCCGCGAACGGGCCGGCCCGAGAGACTGCGTCCTCGTCGTCGGCTCTCTCTTTCTCGTCGCGGAGGCCCGAACCGCCTGGACGCGGACGGTGGTCGAAAAGCGCGTCCGGACGCTCTCGGACGCCGACGACCTCCTCGCGGGGGCGAACGTCGCGGCGGGCGACGCCGACCGAACCCGCGAGGAGGCCGTCCACCGCGTCTTCCGGACGACCGCACAGAGAAGACAGGCCCGCCGTCTCCGCGAGGAGATGCTCGCCGTCGGCGGCGACTGCGCCGTCTCGGGGCACCGAGGCGAGGGCGAACTCGTCGACGTGGTCGTGACGGGGACGCACGCGCAGTTCGAGCGCCTGCGGGAGAACCTCCGAGACGCAGCGGAGTTCGCGCTCTCGGAGTTCGGCGCGGATATCGGAGGCCGACTCGACGCGTCGCCGCCGGACAGAGAGTATCCGTGGACGGACGGAACCGCGGTCATGGGCATTCTGAACGTCACGCCCGACAGTTTCCACGACGGCGGCGAGTTCCGCGACAGAGACGACGCCGTCGAACGGGCCGAGGCGATGGTGGAGGCGGGCGTCGATATCATCGACATCGGCGGCGAGTCCACGCGTCCCGGTGCGGACGTGGTGCCCGTCGAAGAGGAGATAGCGCGCATCGTCCCGGTCATATCGGACCTCGCGGAGATGGACGCTCTCGTCTCCGTGGACACGCGGAAGGCGGACGTCGCCCGCGCGGCACTCGACGCCGGGGCCGACATCCTCAACGACGTGACCGGGCTCGAAGACCCGGAGATGCGGTTTCTCGCCGCCGAACGCGACGTTCCGGTCATCCTGATGCACAGCATCGACGCCCCCGTCGTCCCCGGGAAGGACGTGGCGTACGACGACGTGGTCGCGGACGTGATAGACGAACTCGGCGAGCGAATCCTGCTGGCCGAACAGGCGGGCGTCCCCCGCGAGAACGTCATCGTAGACCCCGGCCTCGGGTTCGGAAAGACCGCAGTCGAGGAGTTCGAGTTGCTCGACCGACTCGGCGAGTTCGAATCGCTCGGCTGCCCCCTCCTCGTGGGACACTCTCACAAGTCGATGTTCGAACTCGTCGGCGAGGACGCGGGCGACAACCTCGAAGCCACCGTCGCCGCCACGGCCATCGCCGCGGACCGCGGGGCCGACATCGTCCGCGTCCACGACGTCCGCGAGAACGTCGCGGCGGTGAACGTCGCCGAGGCGACGCGGGACCCGAGTCGGTTCGCGGACCGAGACGACTGACCTCTGTCGAGACTCCGCCCCCGCCCCCGCCGGTCGTGCGCGCCGCCGACCGGCGAACCGTTTTCTCCCCGACGCTCGTACCTGCCCGCGTGTGCACCCTGACGATCGCGTGGCGCGCGTTCGACGAGGCTCCCGTCGTCGTGGCGGCGAACCGCGACGAGGCGTTGGACCGGCCGTCGGAACCGCCCGGCGTCGTCTCGGGCGACCCGGCGTTCGTCGCGCCGCGGGATTCCGAGGCCGGTGGGACGTGGATCGGATACAACGAGACCGGTCTGTTCGTCGGCATCACGAACCGCTGGGTTCCGGTCGACGGCGGCGGCGAACGCTCCCGCGGGCGACTCGTCCGCGACGCTCTCCGGTGCGCGTCGGCGGCGGCGGCCAAATCGTTGGTCGAAGATGCAGTCACACAAGCCGTCTACGACGGGTTCAACCTCGTCGTCGCGGATTCGGAGGCCGCGTACCTGTTCGAGTGGGACGGCGAACTCCGGACGACGGCGTTCGACCCGGGCGTCCACGTCGTCGTCAACGTCGGCGCAGACGGCAACTTCTTCGAACCGCCCGAGAGACCGGGCGTCGGACGCGCACAGGCGGAGAACGCGACGGCCGTCAGGTCGGCGCTGGTCTCCAACCCCGAAGCGTCCGCGAGCGAGTGGCGCGAACGCGCCGCCGCGGTCCTCGGTGACCACGAGTACGGCGTCTGCGTCCACGACCCGGAGGGTCGCTTCGGAACCGTCTCGTCGTCTCTCGTCACCCTCTTTGCGGACGGGAGCGCGGAGTACGAGTTCGCCCCCGGCCCGCCCTGCGAGACGGCGTACCGACGGGTCGAAAGTCAAGTTTAAACCCGTCGCGGGCGACTGTCGGAGCATGAGCGCAGGCGAGGCCGAAGCAGACCTCTCGGAGGACGAACTCGCGGGCTTGGAACTCATCCGCGAGAGCGGAGGCATCCACCAGAGCGACTTCTGGAAGGAACTCGACATCTCCTCTCGAAAGGGGAGTCGCGTCGCCGAGCGTCTCGCGTCGCTCGGCCTCATCAAACGCGAAGACACGGTGTACAACGGACACAACACCTACTACCTCGAACCCGCCGCGAAGGACCTGCAGTTCTCGCTTCTCATGGCCGGCGACATGCTCTCTCCGTTCATCGGCGAAGAGGAGGTCAACGCGAACAGCAACGCCTTCTCGCAGTGGTTGATGAACCTCGCGTACGAAGAGTACTGACTCCGCCGTCCGTCGCCGCTTTTCGACTCCGATTCGGTCTTCGATTCCGGACGCAGACGACTAGCGGCCGGTGTCGAAAGCGGACGCTGGCGGTCGCCGGTCGGCTATCCGAAACGGTGCAGACGAGAGGAGAATAGTCGAGTGTGAGCGATGGTGCCGCGGGGACGGTCGGACCCGAGGCGTTCGTTACTCGTCTTCGGCGTCGGCGTCGGCGTCGTCCTCGTCGGTCGGTTCGAGGTCGTTGTCTTCGATGTACGACGCTATCTCGTTGTTCGTCAGTTCGACGTACTCCTCCGTCTCCGCGGAGACGGTGGCGACGTCGACGCCCTCTGCGTCGAGTTGGTCGTCGTTCGTCGAGGCGATGGCCCGGAGTGCGAGTCCGAGACCCTCCTCTAAGCTCAGGTCCTCGGAGTAGTTCTCTTCGAGATGCTCTTGGAGGTCACCGCGGTCCGCGCCGATGGAGACGGCCTTCCACTCGTAGGGGGTCCCCGAGGGGTCCGTCTCGTAGAGGCGCGGCGTTCCGCTTTCGACGCCGCCGATGAGGAGGGCGACGCCGAAGGGGCGCGCGCCGCCGACCTGCGTGTACTGTTGGATGTGGTCCGTGACGTTCTTCGTCAGCGTCTCGATGCCGATGGGTTCGCCGTACCGCAGTCGGTTCACCTGCGCCTGACGGCGGGCGAAGTCGATGAGTTGGCGGGCGTCGGCGACGTGGCCCGCGGAGGCCAGACCGATATGGGTGTCCGCTTTGTGTAGTTTCTCGACGCTCGTCGGTTCCATGAGCGGAGAGCGAGAGCGCTTGTCCGCGGCGAGAACGACGCCGTCCGGCGTTCGGACGCCGACGCTCGCCGTGCCTCGCTTCACCGCCTCCCGCGCGTATTCGACCTGATAGAGGCGGCCATCAGGCGAGAAAATCGTTATCCCGCGGTCGTATGCCTGCTGTTGGGCTTGTCCCTGCATATAGTATCACTCGAAATCGAGTTTCGTCGCGCCCGTGAACCCGTCCGAACCTCGCACGTCGACCCGCGAGTCGCGGACGACGGCGGGACGGGATTCGTTCTCGAACGCGACGTTTCTCTGTTCACAACCTCCGGTCCGGCCGTTCAAATAACTTTCCTCACAGGCACGCACTGTGCCCGAAATCCCGCGGATTCGGAGGCCGACCGGGTCGCCGCCGACGCGACTCACGCAGGCGACTGCGGCGCGGGCGCGGTCGGTTCGGCCTCGGTGTGCGCGGACCATCGTCTCGCCCTCGCCGTCTTCGAGGCGAAACGAGAGGACGGTCAGGTCGGCGTCTGCGCTCCCCGCGTCGCCGTAGAGGTTCTGTGCGGCGTACCACAGGTCGCGTTGGAAGTCGCCGCGGTCGAAGTCGGCGTCGGGCCACGTCTCGATACCGACCGCGAGATACCGCCACCGCGGGCGGATGTGTTTCGGGAGGTGCTTCATCTACTTCTCGTCCGACTCGCCGGTCGGATCGACTCGTTCGCCCGCCGTTCCGAACCGTTCGGCGACCAACACGCCCACCTGTTCGTGGACTCGTTCGACGGCGGTGAGGACGAACCCCTCGTCGGTCAACGCGTCCACGAGGACGCCGACCGTCGCCGGGTCGTCCACCTCGGGACTGTAGAACGGTTCCTCGGGGTCGGGTGTCCCGAAGAACATCACGTCGCCGAGGACGAACCTATCGGGGTTCAGGTCGGCGACGACGCCGATGGCCTCGCGTTTCTCCTCGTCGGAGAGGTGGTGCATCGCGAAGTTCGAGGTGACGATATCGACGCGAGCATCGCGAGCGTCGGCTCGGGGCGTCTTCGACGACCCGGTGTCCGCGGGGCCGTCGTAGTTCGGGTCGCGGAACCGCCCCTCGCCGAACTCGACGTTCTCTATCCCGGCGTCTCCGGCCTTCGCTCGCGCCTCTTCGAGCATCCCCTCGCTGATGTCGCGTCCGACGACCCGTTTCGCGTTCGGCGCGAGGGCGAGAGCGATAGCGCCCGTCCCCGTCCCGAGGTCCAACACCACGTCGTCGGGCGTCGGTGCGGCGTGTTCGACCACGAGGTTCGCGCAGGCGAGATACTCCTCGGAGTCCTGTGCGTCGTCGTACTCGGCGGCCGCCTCGGAGAATCGGTCGGCGTGTTCCTCAATCGTCTTCTTCATGTCCGTCACGTTCGACGCCGGGGGCTATGAACGACTCGGACATCCGTCGGCGGTTCCGCGCGGCGATATCGCCCCACGCCGCGAGTCCCTCGCGTACGAACTCGCCGTCGAGGCCGATTTCCTCGCCGACGGCCGCCAGTTCGCGCGGCGACCGCACGTGGAGATGCGACTCCGCGCCGACGCTGACGACGTGGGGCGCGTCGTAGTGGTCGAGGAGTCGCGAGAGTTTCCGGAGTTTCCGCAGGTGTCGGACCCGCGTTCCGCCGGTCCGCCGCAGGACGGGGCCGAAGTTCGCCTCTATCGCGACGCCGTTGTCGCGGGCGGCCTTCGCCAGGACGTGATTGACGTCGCCGTCGCCGTCGAACGGGCGGGCGAGAACGTCCACGCGCGCCTGTTCGACCGCAAAGCGGTTGAGTTCGTTCGTCCCGCCGCGGACGACGACGACGGTGTGGTCCGGGCGGAAGTTGCCGACCGAACCGCTCGCGTTTCTCGGGTGCGGCGCGACCACCTCCGCGGCGTCTACGAGGTCCACGGACACCTCCTCTCGAAGCGTCTCGTACTCCGGGCTCGCGTCCACGGCGCGGACGACGAGTCCGTCGAACCCGTGCGTCGCCGCCGTGGCCGCGAACCGAGACACCGTCGCGTCGCCGTCGGGGTGCGCGTAGACCGCCTCGTACATGTGCGTTCAGAGACCGAGGCGCGGTTTCGTCGTTACGGTTTCGCGGCCGAGACGAGAGACCTACCGACCGACGAGTTCGTCCACGGCCTCCGTCACCGCCGTCGCCGCCCGTCGAACGTCTTCGACGCGGACGTACTCGCGGTCGGCGTGGGCGACGGCCCCCTCCTCGTCGGCGAGGACGCCGGGACCGAAGACGACCACCGGCGCGGGCGAGAAGTACGACGCCTCCGTGGCCGCGGTGAAGGGGCGCACGTCGCCCGACCCGCCCGCGCGCCGGGACGCCGCCGCGAGAGCGGAGACGAGTTCGTGGTCTTCGTCGGTGGCGAACGCCTCCAAGAACGGCGTCGGCCGGTCGGTCAGGTCGAACGAGACGCCCACGTCGTCGGGGACGGCGTCTCGGACGGCGGATTCGAGTCCGTCGCGGAACGCAGTCGCCGTCTCCGGCGGGACGCTTCGTCGGTCCAAGACGAGTCGGCATTCGGCGGGCACCTGGTTCGTCGACTCGCCGCCCGTCACCGTCGTCGGCGTCAGCGTCGCCGCCCCGAGAGAGGGGTGCGCCTCTCGGCCGTCATCGAACGAGCGAATCGCGGCCAACGCCGCTTCGAGTGCGAACACGGCGTTGACGCCGGAGTCGGGTTCGGCGGCGTGGGAGGCGACGCCCGAGAGGGTGAGCGTCCCCTGAAACCGCCCTTTCGCGGCGGTGCAGACGTCGAGATTCGTGGGTTCGCCGACGACGTACGCGTCGCCGTCCACGTCGAGTGCGTACGCGCCCGTCGAGAGCACTTCCTCGTCGGGAGTCACCGCGAGAGTGAGTCGGGCGTCCGCCTTTGGTTCGACGGCGAGAAAGGCCGCTAAAAGCGCCGAAAGCGGGCCCTTGGCGTCGCAAGAGCCCCGTCCGCGGACGACTTCCCCGTCCCGCCGGAACGGGACGTGCGGCGAGACGGTGTCGATGTGCGTGTTCAACACGAGGTGGGTCTCCGGGTCGTCTGCCCCCTTCGAGGCGACGGTGTTGCCCGCCTCGTCCACGTCGGGGTCGAGGCCCGCGTCTTCGAGCGTTTCGACCAACAGGTCGCGCATCTCGCCGACGCCGTCGTTCGATGCGACGGGGACCGCCCGTTCGAGGAAATCGACGGGGTCGAACGCCGACGCGTCGGCGCCCGAGGTGGAGTTCATACGGAGACGTTGCTCCGTTTCGATATAAAAAGAACCGGACCGCGCGGTTACTCCTCTAAGCGCACCAGGTCGTCGAACGTCTCGCGCCGACGGGCGACGCGCGCCTCGCCGCCTTCGAGCGCGATTTCGACCGGACGAGGCTGAGAGTGGAACTGGCTCGCCATCGCGTAGCCGTACGCGCCGGTGTGACCGATGGCGACGGTGTCGCCGCGTTCGGGGCGCGGAAGCGGTCTGTCGCGGCAGAACGTGTCCGAACTCTCGCAGACCGGACCGCCGACGGTGAGCGGTTCGACCGGCGCGTCGGGGTTCGTGAGGTTGCGGATGCCGTGGTACGCGCCGTACATCGCCGGACGAATCAGCGTCGTCATGCTGGCGTCGATGCCGACCACCGTCGTCTCCGGGGTGTCCTTGATGGTGTTGACCGTCGCGAGCAGACATCCGGCGTCCGCCAAGAGATAGCGGCCGGGTTCGAGTTTCAGCGTCGCGTCCAGTTCGCCCAACGCCTCGCGGGTTCGCTCCGCCACCGCGTCGATGTCGAGTGGGTCCTCGTCGTCGCGGTAGGGGACGCCGAACCCGCCGCCGATGTCGAGGAAGTCGAGGTCACCCACCTCGCGGGCGAGGTCACCCATCTTGCCGACGTACTCGGCGTGAGCGTCCATGTCCTCGTCGAGCATTCCGCTTCCGGCGTGGGCGTGGAGGCCGACGACGTCCATCTCGTACTCCGCGCGGACGCGTTCGACCACGTCGGGGACGGCGTCGTACGGGATTCCGAACTTCGGATGTGCGCCGGTCTTTACCTTCTCGTGGTGGCCCGCGGCGATGCCGGGGTTGACGCGGAGACAGAGTCGGCCGTCGAAGCCGCGTTCGGCGAGTCGTTCGACGCTGTCTTCGGCACCGACGTTGAGCGTCATCTCCGGCGCGTCCTCCCAGACGCCGACGACGTAGTCCAAGTCGTCGTCCGGAGGGTTCACGCCGGTGTACTGTATCTCGTCTGGGTCGGCACCGGCCCGAAGCGCGCGGAACACCTCGCCCGCGGCGGCGCACTCCATCGGCGCGCCCTCGTCTAAGAGCGCCTCCATGACCGCGCGCCCGGAGTGGGCCTTCACCGCGAACATCACCGTCGGGTCGTCGAACGCGGCGTCGAACGCGGCGGCGATGCGGCGGTAGTTCTGCCGGATTCGGTCGAGGTCTATCACGTAGGCGGGCGTGTCGTACTCGTCCGCGAGGCTTCGGAGTTCGGCCGCGTCCCAGTCGTCGAGGCGACGAACCGCGGGGTCGGCGTCGGAGTCGGCTGTCGGAGTTCGGTCAGTCATCGTCCGCCGGTCGGGGCTCCTCCGATACGGTCGATTCGGTTTCCGGCAGCGACGAGTGCCCTAATCGTCCGCCGTCCGGCGCGGGTGCGGGCGCGGCCAGAGAGGCTTCGGTCTCGTCTCGGACGACGGCGGCGTTCGTCCTGTCTTTCTCTTCGGAGAGCGATTCGACGAGGACGCCGTCGCCGTCGGCGACTGCGCGGTACGTCCCCGTCTGCGTGTCGAGGAGGACGGTGTCTTCGCCGAGTCGGTCGATGGCCCACGCGGCGGCGCATCCGGCGGCGGCGGGCGCGACGCGTTCGACGACGCCCTCCGGGTTCACGAACGTCGTGACGACGCGCGGTTCGGCGTAGCCCTCTTCGAGTGCGAGAAAGAGAACGCCGTCCGCGTCGTCCTCGGACTCGCAGGCGGCGCGGACGAACGCCCCCCTGTCGGGGACGGCCTGGGCCGCGTCGACGGCGAGCAGTCGGCAGTCGTGGTCGTGGCTTCGGTACGATTCGTACGAGATGGTTCGGTCAGATACGTTCATGAGTGGTGCTAACGCGGTAGCTCGGTCAGGTTTCGATGTGGTCGCGAGTGGCCGGACACGGACCGTCCGCGAAAGAGAGAACTACAACCGTTCGCGGATGTCTCCGTGCCGTTCATCGGAGGCGTCTAAGTCTCCCCCCTATATATGTCGTGGTGTCAGTGACATTCATTGCCACGACCGATGGTCGTGCGAGTCGGTATCGGGGTTACTGTCGAAGCGCCTCTTCTCTGCGCGTCTTGTCGAGCGTCTCGGCTTCGATGTCGAGAGCGACGACGGCGGGTTTGAACGCCCCGCCCGCGAACAGTTCGTGGTCGCCGAGAGAGGACTCGACGTAGCGCGTGAACGCCCGGCGGTTCGAGGGTAGGTGGCCGTAGACGACTTCCTCCTCCACCAAGTCGTACACCGGGATGCGCGGCGACAGGAGGGTGTTCTCGCCGACGACGGTGTTCTCGCCGACGTGGAACCCGGAGGTGACGCGACATCCGGCCCCCAGAGAGACGTCGTCTTCGATTATCACCGGCGCGTCCTCGACGGGTTCGAGGACGCCGCCGACGAGCGTGTTCGCGCCGAGTTTCACGCCCTCGCCTATCTGAGCGCAGGAGCCGACGGTGTCGCAGGAATCGACGAGGGTTCCGTCGCCGACGTGCGCGCCCACGTTGACGAACGAGGGCGACATCATGATGCAGTCGCGGCCGAGGTACGCGCCGCGGCGGACGACGGTGCCGTCCGGCGTGTTCCGCGTTCCGCGTTCGCCGAGGTCGGTCGTCTCGCGGAGAGGGAGTACGTCGTGGTAGTCCACGCCGCCGTACTCTCGGGCTTCCGTCTCTCGGAGGCCGAAGTTCAGCAGGATGCCTCGCTTGACCCACTCGTTTACCTCCCACCCGTCGGGGCCGGACCCGCCCACCTGTTCGGCGGCGCGGACGTCGCCCGCTTCGAGGGCTTCGAGGAACGCATCGAGCGTCGCGAGTTCCTCGCTCCCGGCCGTCGTGACCGACAGGTCGTCGTCTTGGTATCGCTGCCACAGGTCGTCTACGTCGGATTGCATGCTCATCGTTCGTCGAGTACGTCGTCGAAGTCGTACCGCCCGGCGTCGCGTCCCGCGACCCAGACGGCGGCGTCGAGTGCTCCGGCGGCGAAGACGCCGCGGGCACCCGCTCTGTGCGTGAGAGAGAGCAGTTCGTGGTTCCCGGCGACGAGGACTTCGTGTTCGCCCGTCACGTCGCCCGCGCGCCGCGCGTGGACGCCGATTTCGCCGTCCTCGCGCGGTTGGTCGCCGACGCGTCCGTGGACGCGTTCGGCGTCGCCGCGAACCGTCTCGATATCCTCCAAGACGGCGTTGGCCGTTCCGGAGGGGGCGTCGCGCTTCCCGTTGTGGTGCGTCTCCGTCACCTCGATGTCGTACCCCGGAAGCGCCGCCACCGCCTCGCGGACGGCGCGGCGAAGCGCCGCCACCCCGCGCGAGAAGTTCGCCGCCTTCAGGATGGGGACGGAGTCGGCGGCCGAATCGAGCGTCGCGAGTCCGTCGTCGCCGAACCCCGTCGTGCCGACGACGGCGGCGACGCCCGCGTCGGCGCACGCCGAGACGTAGTCCGCGCTGGATTCGGGGCCGGTGAAGTCCACGAGGACGTCCGGCATCGTCTCCTCGAACAGGTCGTCGATTTCGGCGACCGGACGGACGGGAACGCCCGCAACCTCCTCGACCGGCGTTCGGTTCGCCGCCAGCACCACCTCCACGTCGTCTCGGTCGGTGGCGGCGGAGAGCACCTCCCGACCCATGCGCCCCGCCGCGCCGGTGACGGCGAGACGAACCCGCTCGGACATCTACTCGGCCTCCGCGGCCGCCGCGTCCAACGACTCCTCGCGCGTCTCTTCGAGTCCCTCGAGGATGTATCGGAGTTCCTCGGCGTTGTCCGGTCGCATCTCCGTCAGCGGAGGTCTGAGCGTCCCCGGCGCGTACCCGCGCATCTCCATGGCCGTCTTCACCGGAATCGGGTTCGTCTCCGAGAACAGGTGGCGGTTGAGCGGTCCGAGTTCGTGGTGGAGTTCGCGCGCCCGGGCGAACTCGTCGTCCAAGGCCGCCTCCACCATCGCCACCGTCCGTTCCGGTTCGACGTTCGCGGAGACGGAGATGGTGCCGACGCCGCCCACCGAGATGACCGGGAGCGTCAGCGCGTCGTCGCCCGAGAGCACCGAGAACTCCTCGCCGCGGGTGCGCTCGACGACTTCGGATATCTGGCCGAGGTCGCCGCTCGCGGCCTTGTAGCCCGCGATGTTCTCGTGGGTGGCCAGTTCGGCTGCCGTCTCCGGTTCGATGTTCTTGCCCGTCCGCGAGGGGACGTTGTACACTATCTGCGGCACGTCCACCTCGTCTGCGATAGTTCGGTAGTGTTCGAGCAGTCCGGCCTGTTCGGGCTTGTTGTAGTACGGCGAGATGAGGAGAAGCGCGTCCGCGCCGACGTCGGCCGACCGCCGCGACAGTTCCAACGCCTCGCGGGTCGAGTTCGACCCCGACCCCGCGACGACCGGCACGTCCTCGACGGCGTCGACCACCGTCTCGACGACTTCGACGTGTTCGTCGTGGGTCAGCGTCGCGCTCTCGCCCGTCGAACCGACGGGGACGAGTCCGTCGACGCCCGCGGTTTCGAGGCGTCGCACGTCGTCTGCGAGCGTTTCGTGGTCGATACTGCCGTCCGAATCGAACGGCGTCGTCATCGCCGGGAAGACTCCCGTCAAGTCGAGTTCCGTCATGTGGTGTCGTGTCTAGTTGTCCGCGTTGTTGTGTGGTCGAACGCCGGTGCGCACCGCGGCCGAGAGTCGCCCGAGACGGGGTCGCTACTCCCGCCAAGAGCGTCAGGGTGCGCGTTTTTTCGGTTTCAAAAGAGCGCCACGCGTCGCTGCCGGCCGACCGTGAACCGACGGGGACGACGTGGGTCGCGTCACACGCCAGAAACTAGCCCGTGCCCAAATATAGCTTGCGTAGCGCGCAACATCCGCCACCGTGTGACGGCGACGACGGGAGGGGACCGACGGACGAGTCGTCTCTCCGTCCCGACCATTCATTAGGTATCGCGCCCCCGAGTGAGATATGACCGAGATTCACCCCGGCCAACGCGTCGCCGTTCTGGCGGACGCGCAGAACCTCTACCACACGGCACAGAGCCTCTACTCGCGAAACATCGACTACTCGTCGCTGCTGGAGAAATGCGTCTCCGACAGAGCGCTCACGCGCGCCATCGCCTACGTGGTCCGCGCGGACTCGCCCGACGAAGAGCGGTTCTTCGAGGCACTCGAAGACATCGGCTTCGAGACCAAGATAAAGGACATAAAGACGTTCGGCGACGGGTCGAAGAAGGCCGATTGGGACGTCGGAATGGCGTTAGACGCCGTGACGCTCGCCAATCACGTCGATACCGTCGTCCTCTGTACGGGCGACGGCGACTTCTCTCGTCTCTGTTCGCACCTGCGTCACGAGGGCGTCCGCGTCGAGGTGATGGCGTTCAAAGAGTCCACCGCCGAGGAACTCATCGCGGAGGCGGACTCGTTTCTGGACATGTCCGAGCGAACCGAGACGTTTCTGCTGTAGTCTCGCCGTCAGAGCGTCGACTCTTCTCCGTCGTCGTCGAACCCGCCGGTGTCGTCGAACTCGTCTGTTTCGGCGAAGTCCTCGGGTCGCGAACGGGGTTCGTGCATGCGGTAGAACGCCGTCGCGTACGTGCGCTGGAACGTAAAGAGGAGCATCGTCGTCGCCAGCGAGACGAGCGAGACGAGGAGAACTTCCTGCGTCGAGAGGCCGAGCGACGCCATCTGACCGGCACCAGCCCCGGCACCCGCACCGGCGCCGGGCGCGGCGCCCTCTTGGAACTGCGGGAGGTTCTGGAACGTCTGCCAGACGACGAACCCGGTTATCGGAATCGCCGTCACGAGCGAGACGACGAAGTTGATGACCGAGTAACCGAGCGCGCTGACGAGGTTGTCGCGCACGAGTCGATAGCTCTCGCGGAAGCCGTCGAGCGCGTCCGTCCCGCCGACGACGATGGCGACGGAGTAAAACTGGATGAAGAAGTTCAGAATCATGAACGCGAGGACGACGAGGAGGACGACGGCGGCGACGGCTATCATCGCTCCGCCGCCCGCCGCCGCGCCGCCGCCGACTCCGAAGAGACCGATTGCGGCGACGATAGCGACGAGTGCGGCGATGATACCGAACCCGAAGACGATGACGAACTCGACGATGCTCCCGACGAGAAGCGGGACGTATCGCTCTTTTCCGACTCGGGTGAGCGTGGAGAACGACGTGTTACCGTCGAGCGACTCCGAGGCCATGCCGAGGAGTCCGGCGACGACGAACGGCGTCACGAAGAACGTGAGTATCTGGAGGAGGGTCGGAACCACCGAGACGCCCGCGAGTTGCAGCGCGGTCTGTGGGAGGATTATCGCACCGTACAGCAGTCCTGCGAGGAACAGGACGGGGTTTCCGCGGAGGGCGGAGAGCGTCGAGCGGAGGGCGGCTATTGCGGCCATATCGTCCGATTCGGCGGGGCAGTCCTTAAATGTGAATGAACAGTCTCGTTGTCACGTTCGCGCGTCAGGTCGCCGCGCCGTCGGCGTCCCGCCCCGCCCAGAGCGACGCGACGATGGGAGATGCAGCAGCGAACGCCGCGATACCGGCGGAAACGCGCCCATCGACGCCGGTTTCGAGGAGGAAGACGCTGCTCGCCAGAAGGAGTATCGCCCCGACTGCGACCTGCCGCATGTCCACAGACATACGCGACTCTCCGACAGCCGACAGTTATCGGTTGCCGTCGAAACCGCCCGTGGTAACGATCACCACGGGATGAGGGCGGACCGCGACTGACTTCACGGACCGGCGGGAACGACGACCATGAGCGACGACAGCGGAGAGACCGGCGGCGACCGAACGCTCGCCGACCTGCGGACGGTGGCCGACTACCAGTTCGGTGCCGGTGCGGGGACGGCCCTCTTTCCGAGAGACGACGAAGCGCGGTTGGAGGTGACTCGCTCCACCAGCGGTCGGCCGCGACAGATACGCGCGCCCGAGGGGCGACTCGTCTCCTACGGAACGGACGGCCGGTTCACGCTCGGACACGCGGGCGGCGTCCGCCTTGTGACGGCGCTTGCGCCCCCGGCGAACCGAGTCGTGGTGGGCGAGGAGAGCGAACCGTTCGTCCGCGACGGCAAGAACGCGTTCGCGAAGTTCGTCACGGACGTCGACCCCGAGATTCGCCCGGGCGACGAAGTCGCCGTCGTGACGCCCGACGACGCCGTCCTCGCGACGGGCCGAGCGGAGTTGTCCGCGGACGCGATGCTCGACTTCGAGACGGGGATGGCCGTCCACGTCCGCGAGGGCGCGGGACCGAAAGAGGAGTAAGGCGAAGCCGAGTCGGCGGCGAGTCAGAGACCGATTGCGGTCAGTATCGGGACGCCCGCCGCGAGAGACCCGAGCAGGTAGCCGCCGATAGCGCCGCCGTTCAAAAGCGGCAGTCCGGCGTGCGCCCGACCTTTCAGCACCATCCAAAGCAGGACGAACAGTCCGGCGAACGTCCCGACCATCGACGTGAGCGCCGGGAGGTTCAACGCGGGGAGCGCGCCGACGCCGAGGGAGTTCGCCGGAGAGAAAAACGCCGCCGACGCTATCATCACCGTCGGCATGACGGCGTCGCCGAGTCCGATGAAGAAGGCGTCGCGGACGCCGTCGTCGTCTTCGGCGGGAGCGTCGTCTCCGTCGTCGGTCACCGCTCCGTCGCCGTCTGTCACCGCGGCGTCACCACCGCTGTCGGCGGCGGTGACCGGTTCCTCGCCCGTCGGTGCGTCCGCTTTCGCGCCGTCGTGAACGTCGTTCGCCCCGGAGAAGTCGTCGTCGAGAAGCGAGTACGACAGCGTCGTCGGGATGACGAGGACGACGGGGATGCGGAGGTCCATCACGCCCTCCGCGAGGTCGAGCATGTGTTTCGTCCCGTAGACGCTGATGGCGTCGTAGACGGCCAACGCGGTCAGAAGAACGATGGCGGGGAGGAGGCCGAAACTGATTCCGAACAGCCCGGCCGCGCCCGCGCCCATCAACACCCCCGCGGTGTCGATGACGTACCACTCGGGGTACGCCACGAGTGCGACGGCGACGACGGCGGCCCCGGCGGCGGCGGGGACGGCGGGGAGTATCGACGAGAAGACGTACCACGAGAGCCACGCGCTGGAGAAGACGACGAGTGCGCGGACGGCCCAGTCGAAGTCGAACTTGAAGGCCGCGAGCATCACGGCCGTCGCGACGAGGATGGCACCGATGTAGACGACGCTGTTCGCCGGGTCCGTCGGGTCCTCGACGGTCTGGTAGCCCTGCTCGTAGAAGGTCGGAACGAGCGCGAGTGCGCCCAGTTGCACGAGGAGGAAGACGAGCGCGGCGATCGCCACGCCGAAGTACACGCGCTTTCGCATGTCGCCCCGTTTCGCCCGGTGCGGTATGGGGGTTGTGTTTCGTCGGCTAGCGGGCGTACAGTTTCGTTCCGACGAGCGACGCCGGTGACGTTCCCTCGTTCGGCGTGATCGCGACGTACGGTCGTTCGACGGGGCCGAACACGTCGACGACGCGCCCGACGCTCGACATCGTCTCGTCCACCACGTCGCGGCCGATGTCGGGGTGGTTGTCGTCGTCGGCCCGCGCGATGACGAGGTTCTGGGCGGTCCGAGAGACGGTGCCGACGCGTTGCATCGCCATCAGCTTCGGAGGATGCCGACGTACGCGGCGACGGCTTGCACCAGGTCGTTCTTCGTGGAGTCCTCCGCGCCTTTGACCAGCACCCGCCCGCGGGCGTCCCACTCGCGGGGGTGCGTCACGTCTCGTTCGATGACAGCGTCGTAGCCGACCTGTTGGACGGCGTCGGCGATCTCGTCCACCGTCGGTTCCTCCACTGCGGCGTCGAGGGGGACCCGACGCCCCTCGGACCGCGACTTCGACGCATCGATGTAGACGGGCCAGATGACGTTCTCGACGGCCATACCGAAAGGGGTGCGGCGCGGCCGTAATACGGTTGTGGTCCGCGGTCGAGAGAGAGCGGTCAGTCCGGCCTACCGCCGACGCGCCAGAAGCGACGCGCCGAGAAGGGCGACGACGGACGCGGCGACGCCGAACCCGGGAGCGCCAGTCCCCGTCTCTTCGGTCGTGGCGGCGTCGGTCGGTTGACCGGTCGAACCGGTCGTCTCTACCGTCATCTCCACTGTCGTCTCCGTCTCGTTGGACTGCTGTTTCATCGACCGGTACTCCTCGAACGCCTCGGGGTGGACGGACCGCATGACGGTCTCTGCGGCGTCTACGGACCGCGGCGCGGCCTGTTGGAGGTTGTTCTCGTCCACTCGGACGACGTTGTCCTCTCGTATCGCCGTGGTGCTCCGGTAGGCGTCGTTGTCCGGAATCGGCGCGCCCTCGGGCGCGACTATCCACGCGGGGTTCATCTCGACGACCGTCTCGTCGTTTATCTGCCCGAAGCCGGAGATACCGGCCTCCGCCGCCCCGTTACGGAGTCCGGCGGTGGTCATCACGTCGCCGATGAACGTGTTCTCCCCGGAGGTGTAGCCGTAGAAGACGTTGAGTCCGACCGGCTTCTCCTCGTCTGCGAGTACCTCCCGCATCAGGCTGACGGACTCGCGGATGTCGTCTGCGGTCCGCTGACCTCCCTCGCAGTTACCGGTCAGTCGCCCGATTCGCTCCGTCTTGTTCGCGACGTACTCCAGAGACGTTCCCGCCCCGAAGACGAACACGGGGACGCCTTGGTCGCGAATCTGCTCGATTCGGTCCTCCGCCAGCCCGTACGTCGAGTTCGGAACGAGAACCAAGTCGGGGTCGGCGGCGAGAACCCGTTCGACGCTCGGTCCGCTCTCGCCGGAGACGTTCGCCTTCCCGTCCGCCCCTTCGAGATAGGAGGCGTACTGGGAGACGCCGACGACTTCGTCGCGCGCGCCTATCTCCCACATCGTCTGTGCGGCGCTCGGGTTGAGCGTCACGACGCGTTCGGGGTCCTCTTCGAGCGTCACCTCCGTTCCCGTCGCGTCTGTCGCCGAGTACGGGAAGCTACACGATTCCTGCACCGAGGACGCATCGTCCGCCTGTGCCGCCGCGAGACCCGCCGTCGGCGCCACCGCGGCGACGACGAGGAGTGCGACGAGAGCGACTGTCCGAGGTTGCATGTGCCCGTCTGTGCCCGCTATCGCAACAAGTATTTACCTAAACCAACTGCGATTGTGTTACGAACTCATGGATGTCCGCACCCGGACTCTCGCGTGGTCGGGAGGGCTAGCCGGTCTCCTCGTCGCCGTCGTCCTCGTCAGCGCCGGCATCGGGCCGGTGTCCATCCCCGCCCGAACCGTCGCGAAGGTGGTGTTGAACGCCGTCGCGGTGCCGTCCGGCCTCGCGTTCTCTCCCACCCCCGTGTCTCTTCCCCTCGTCGGCCAGACGACCGTCGCCGCGCCGCATCTGTCCTTCGCGTCGGTGTTTCAGTTCCCGGTCGAACGGACCCACACCGTCATCGTCCGGAGCGTCCGCCTGCCGCGAATCGTCCTCGCCGCGTTCGTCGGTTTCGCACTCGCCACCGCGGGCGTCGTCATGCAGGGGTTCTTCCGAAACCCCATGGCAGACCCCTCCATCATCGGCGTCTCCTCTGGGGCGGCCGTCGGGGCGGTGGCGTCTATCGTCCTCCCCTTCGCCCTCCCGTTCGGCCTGCAACTCCAGAGCGCGGCGTTCGTGACGGCTCTCGTGACGGCGTTCGGCGTCTACGTCCTCGCCAGCGAAGGCGGCCACACGCCGACCGCGACGCTCCTTCTCGCCGGCGTCGCGGTGCAGACGTTCCTCGGCGCGGTCATCTCGTTCATGCTGCTTCACAGCGGTGAGAGCCTTAGACGGGTCGTCTACTGGCTGATGGGCCACCTCGGCGGCGCGACGTGGGACGAGGTTCGGACCGTCCTGCTCGTCGTCCCGCCGCTTTTCGTCTTGCTGTTGACCTACGGCCGCGACCTGAACGTCCTGCTCCTCGGCGAAGACGACGCCCGAAGCCTCGGCATCGAAGTCGAACGGACGAAGCGAATCCTGCTCGCGGCGTCGAGCATCGTCACCGCCGCCGCCGTCGCCGTCACGGGCGTCATCGGCTTCGTCGGCCTCATCGTCCCGCACGGCGTCCGCCTCGTCGTCGGCCCGGACCACCGCATCCTCCTGCCGACGAGTGCGCTGGCGGGGGCCTCGTTCCTCGTCGCCACGGACACCCTCGCTCGCTCCGGGGCGGCGGAGATTCCCGTCGGCATCGTGACGGCGGCGCTCGGCGCTCCCTTCTTTCTGTACCTCCTCCGGACGCGGGAGGTGCACAGCCTGTGACCGACCCCCTCGTGCGCGCGTCCGACCTCCGAATCGACCTCGGGGGGACGACCATCCTGGACGGCGTCTCCGTGGACGTCGGGTCGGGGACGTTCGTCGGCCTCATCGGTCCGAACGGCGCGGGCAAGACGACGCTGCTTCGGGCGTTCAGCGGGGCGCTCTCGCCGACTCGGGGGCACGTCGAGGTGGCGGGCGAGCGAATCGACCGACTCGGGTCGAAAGCCGCCAGTCGCCTCGCCGCGACCGTCCCGCAGGACACGTCCGTCTCGTTCGACTTCGACGTCCGCGAGACGATTCGGATGGGACGGACGCCCCACCTCTCTCGGTTCGGCGGGTGGGACGACGAGGACGCGTCGGCCGTCGAACGGGCGATAGCCCGGACGGAGGTGGCGGAACTCGCGGACCGCGCCGTCACGGACGTCTCGGGCGGGGAACGACAGCGAGTCCTCATCGCTCGCGCACTCGCGCAGGCGACGCCGCTTCTCCTCTTGGACGAACCGACCGCAAGCCTCGACATCAACCACCAGGTCCGGACGCTCGAACTCGTCTCCGAACTCGTCGCGGAGGGGAAGACGGCCGTCGCGGCCATCCACGACCTGAACCTCGCGGCGCACTACTGCGACGAACTCGTCCTCCTCTCTGAGGGGCGCGTCGTCGCCACCGGCCCGCCAGAGGCGGTTCTCACGGAGGACAACCTCGACGGCGCGTTCGGCGCGAACGCGGTGGTGTCGCGCCACCCCGTCACCGGGTCCGTCTACGTGACGGCGTTACCGGAGGCGCGGGCGGGCGACGCGGAGGGACGCGTCCACGTCGTCGGCGGGGGCGGCACCGCCGCGAGACATCTCTATCTCCTCTCTGCGGCGGGGTACGACGTCTCAGTCGGCGCGTTGAACGAGGGCGACACGGACACGGAGACGGCGCGGAGCCTCGGCCTCGACGCGGTGACGGTACCCCCGTTCTCGTCTCTCGATTCGGCGGCGCGCGACGCCGTGGCGTCCCGGGTCGAACGCGCGGACTGCGTCGTCGTCGCCGACGTGGAAATCGGGCGGGGGAACCTCGCGAACCTCCGGGCGGCCGCCGAGGCGGACCGTCTCGTCGTCGTCGAACAGCGACCGTTCGCGGAGCGAAACTACGCCGGAGAGGAGGCCGCGCGCGTCTACGACCGACTCCGCTCTCGCGGCACCGTCGTCGACGCCGGAGACGTGTTGGCGGCCGTGACCGCGGAAGTCGAGGGTGAGACGACGGGGACGGAGGGTCTCGGTCAGTCGGAGTCGTCTGCGACGTAACGGTCGTACAGGCGGTCTGCGACGAACGAGCCGACGAGTCCCGGAAGGAGGATGTGCGCGCCGACCTGAAGCAACGCGAGCCCGAGCCACCGCGAAATCGGGTCCGTCGGCGGCCACAGCAACGGGCGCAGTCGGAGGAGGAACTCGTAGTTCCACGCGAGAACGACCGCGGCGACGACTGCGGTACAGAGCGCTCGAAAGAGCAGTCGTTCGCGGGACCGACCGGCGTTCGGCGTCGGGAACTCGTCGTCCGCGTCTCGACTCATCACTTCCGTCTCGGGGGTCGAGCGTGTTCAGTCATGCGTTTAACCGAGGCTCGCCGAGATAACGCCGCTATAACGCCGTTGTATTGATACGGTCACGGCGCGTCTGACGCCTCGACTGACTCGCGTCAGGTGCCACACATGAAGGTCGCACTCATCGGGATCGGACTGGCGGGCGGGAGAATCGTCGAGGCGCTCTCGTCGTACGAGTCGAACGTGGGCGTCGATTTCGTCGCCGACGCACTCGCGGTGAACACCGCTCGCGCCGACTTGGTGGAACTCGAACGCCTGCCGGAGAACCGCCGCATCCTCGTCGGACAGTCGCGCGTGAAGGGACACGGCGTCGGCGCGGACAACGAACTCGGAGCGGAGGTGACGAGAGAGGACATCGGCGACGTCCTCTCGGTCGTAGACGAGTTCTCGACGCACGAGGTAGACGCCTTCGTCGTCGTCGCCGGACTCGGCGGCGGGACCGGAAGCGGCGGCGCGCCCGTCGTCGCGAACGAACTCCGTCGGGTGTACTCGGAACCCGTACTCGGCGTCGGCGTCCTCCCCGACAGAAGCGAGGGCGACATCAACACCCTCAACGCCGCGCGGTCGTTTCCGACGTTCGTCCGCGAAGTCGACAATCTCCTTCTGTTCGACAACGACGCGTGGCGGCAGTCCGGCGAGAGCGTCTCCGACAACTACGCGACGCTGAACCGGGAACTCGCGCGCCGCCTCGGCGTCCTCTTCAGCGCGGGCGAGACCAAAACGAGCGCCGGCGGCGACGACGCCGTCGGTACCGCCGACGTGTTAGAGACGCTCGAAACCGGCGGCGTCTCCACCGTTGGCTACGCGAACGTGGAGGTTCGACGGCCGAACCGCGGCCTGGTGGCCCGACTGTTCGGCTCCCCGCCGGAACGCGACGAGGCGAAGGTGACAAACAGGGTGACCGCCCTCGTCCGACGGGCGATGCTCGGTCGCCTCACCGCGCCCTGCGACAGAGAGAGCGCAAAGCGGGGATTGGTCGTCGTCGCCGGACCGCCAGAGGAACTGTCTCACCGCGGCATCGAACGCGGCCGGGCGTGGGTCGAAGAGGAGACGGGGTCGGCCGAGATTCGCGGCGGCGCACACCACACCGGCGCCGATTTCGTGGCGGCGGTGGTCCTCCTGTCCGGCACCGACGACGTGCCGCGGGTGGCCGAACTCCGGGAGACGGCCATCGAGACGCGCCGCGACATCATAGAGCGAGAGTCCACGAGCAGTCACCGCTATCAGAACCTGATTCGGGCGTCCGAGGAGGGCGACGAGGAGTCTATCGACCCCCTGTTTTGAGACGACTCGCGCGGTCGCACGTCAGAGGATAGACGGGTCCGGCGCGCGCGCGGCGTCCTCGTTCAGAATCGAGAGGAGGTTCTCGTAGGGGACGAACGCCAGAAACGTCTCCGCTTCGTCGGCGTCGTACAGTTCGACCCCGTGGTCGTTCAGCACGTAGTGTTCACAGACCACGTCGCGGTTCCGGGTGACGGCGCGGTACGTCATGGCTGACGGTACGCGCTCGACGGGCTTGAACGTTCGAGCGCCTCACTCCACGACGACTGCGCCTTTCATCCCCATCGCCCGGTGCGGGGTGCAGAAGTATTTGAACGTGCCCGCCTCCTCGAAGGTGTGTTCGAAGGTGTGTCCCTCCGTCTGGACGCGTTCGGACGCGAAGGAGTCGTCCGTCGAAACCACGTCGTGGACGCCGCCCCCTCCGGTCCACGTCCAGACGACGGTCGTTCCCGGAGAGACGCGAATCGCGGCGGGCGAAAAGCCGTACGCGCCTCCGTTGGCCTCCGACCCGACGGCCACCTCGACGTTCGATTCGCCCGTCTTCTCTACGACGCCGTCGTAGTTCGTCGTCGCCCCGAACCAGTCGCCGAACTCCTCGGCCGACCCGGAGTCGTCCGGGGAGTCGGACCCGTCCGGGGAATCGGACCCGTCCGGCGACTCGTCTCCCCCGTCGGTTCCACCGCCGGAACATCCCGCGAGACCCGAGAGCGCCGCCGTCGCTGTCGACCCGACGAACGCCCGGCGCGAGAGGCTGTCTCCGTACATCGGTTTTTCCGTGGGACTCGCCTCAGAAAACCGGTTCGGTCCGTTCCCGAAGCGTGGGAACGACCGAGCGAAACGTAGGGGCGGTCGGCCGTAGTCGCGGGTATGACTCGGGACGACGAAACCGCACGCGCACCGCGCGCCGACACGGGCCGAGAGTGGGAACTGTTCGTCCGCGAGGAGGCGGCCGACAGCCTCCGGCACGTCGGGAGCGTCAACGCGCCGACTGCCGCCGCCGCGCGCGAACACGCCGAGTCGCTGTTCGGGTGGACCGCGGAGGCGATGTGGCTCTGCCCGGCCGACGAGGTGCGGCGCACCGGCGGACGAACGCTCGGCGGCGACGGCGACGAGGAGTCGGTCGAAGACCGCGGAGACGCGGCGGAGACGGAGGTGTCGGGATGATATCCGTGAGTAAACTGCTCTGCGGCCTCGGCGCGGCGGGCGACGGCCTCCGCTACGACGCCGCGAGCGAGACGGAAGAGAGACAGATAACGGCGGACAGACAGCGACGCCCGGTCGTGGTCTGGAACGTCACGCGGCAGTGCAACCTCTACTGCGACCACTGCTACGCGGGGGCGGATTTAGACCCCGCGCCCGGCGAGTTCTCTACCGCCGAGGCGACGCGATTCATCGACGAACTCGCGGCGTACGGCGTTCCGGTGTTGCTGTTTTCGGGCGGCGAACCCCTCGTGCGAGACGACTTGGAGACGCTCGTCGCGCACGCTTCCGACCGCGGTATCCGGCCGGTGCTCTCGACGAACGGGACGCTTCTGACGGCCGACCGCGCCCGGTCGCTCAGAGACGCCGGTTTGTCGTACGCGGGCGTCTCGGTCGACGGCCTCGCGGAGCGAAACGACGACTTCCGCGGGAAGGAGGGCGCGTTCGACGCCGCCGTCCGCGGCATCGAGAACTGCCTCGACGCCGGACTCAAAACCGGGCTGCGCTACACCATCACCGAGATGAACGCCCCCGACATGGAGGACGTGGTCCACCTCCTCGCGGACGTCGGCGTCGACCGCTTCTGTTTCTACCACCTCGACTACGGCGGGCGCGGCGGCGACATCGCGGACGCCGACCTCTCGACCGACGCCCGCAGGCGGGCCGTCCGCAGGCTCTGTGACCTGACGCGGGAGTACCACGACCGAGGCGAGGAGATAGAGACGCTCCTCGTGGGCAACTACTGCGACGCCGCCTTCCTCGTCGAGTACGCCCGCGAGGAACTCGGCGAGACGGAGGCCGAAGCGGTCCGGCGGTATCTCGAAGTCAACGGCGGCGACCCGACGGGCGAACGCGTCGCAGACGTCGATTACTGCGGCAACGTCCACCCCACGCAGTTCTGGCAGGGGTACAGCCTCGGAAACGTCCGCGACAGACCGTTCGGCGACATCTGGGAGGACGAGTCGAACCCGCTCTTGGCGGCCCTCAGAGAGCGCGAGGACCACCTCACCGGCAAGTGCGCCGACTGCCGGTACCGCGACATCTGCCGCGGCGGGTCGCGCCTCCGCGCGTTGGCAACCGAGGGCGACGTGTTCGCGCCCGACCCGCAGTGTTATCTCACCGAGTCCGAACGGTCCGGAGTCGAGTCCGCGGAGTCGGCGGGGACGGAGACGACGGCCGACTGAGTCGCCCCGGCCTCTACTCCTCGGCGCGGACGGTCAAGACGGGGGCGTCGCACCGGCGGACAACCCGTTCCGTGACGCTCCCGATGAGCGCGCGTTTCAGCCCCGACCGGCCGTGCGTCCCCATCACGACCAGGTCCGCGTCCTCGGCCGCGTCGAGAATCTCGACGTGGGGGACGCCGACGACCACCTCCGACTCGGCGCGGACGCCGGCCTCTCGGGCCCGTTCGACGGCGTCGCCGACTATCTGTTCGGCCCGCCCGCGGAGCGACTGCCGCACGCCGTCTACGGGCACGGTCTCCGGCGACAGAATCCCCGCGTCGCCGAGGTTCACCACGGAGACGACCCGGAGCGTCGCGTCGTACGTTTGGGCGAGTTCTATCGCGCGGTCGAGGGCCGCCCGCGCCGGGGGGTTCCCGTCCGTCGGCAGCAGAATCGTCCGGTACATGCGAGAGCGTACGCGACCCAGCCTCGTGTAGTCACCGCCGTCGAGGCGTCGTACGCGAACGTCCCCGACGCCGCGCCGACGACCGGAGTCCGCCGGGTCGCGGATTTTTCACCGTGGCTGGTGTACCCCCGGCATGGACGGACTCGACTCCTGCGACCGCGTACTCGTTCCGACGGACCGAAACGACGACGTCATCGCCCTCGACCACGCCGTAGAAATCGCTCGCCGATGCGACGCCGAGGTGTGTATTCTCTCGGTCGTGAACCCCTACGAGATGTCGTCGGTGACAGAGCGAACGGACGCCGAGTCCCGCGCCGAGGAGGTGGTGGCCGCCGCCGCCGAACGGGCCCGAGACGCGGGCGTCGACGCCGAGGCGAGAGTCGAGACGGGGACGCCGAGCAAGCGGATACTGGCGGTCGGAGACGAAACCGACGCCGACGTGGTGGCGATGGGGACGCACGGGCGGCGCGGCACGACGCGGTACGTCGTCGGAAGCGTCGCGGAGAAGGTCGTCCGCCACTCGCCGGTCCCGGTGTTGACGGTCAGAATCGGCGCGCCCGGCGAGTTGCCCTACCGAGACGTCGTCGTGCCGACGGACGGGAGCGAGGCCAACGACCCCGCGGAGGCGTGGGGCGTCTCCGTCGCGGCGGCGTTCGACGCCGACGTGCACGCCCTCTCGGTCGTCGAGCCCTCTCGCCTCCCCGGGAGAAGCGACGAGGAGGGCCGAGACGCCGCGGAGGCGGCGGTCGAAGAGGTCCTCGGTCGGGCCGAACGCGCGGGCGTGGCGGCCGCCGGCGCGGTGACACGCGGCACGACCCACGAGGAGATTCTCTCGTACTGCAAGGAGACGGGCGGCGACATCGTCGTGATGGGGACGCACGGCCGGTCGGGCCTGAAGCACGCACTCATCGGGAGCGTCGCGGAGAAAGTCATCCGCCTCTCGGACGTTCCGGTCCTCACCGTTCCGATGCAGAAGGCGTCGTCGGACGGTGACGGAGCGTGACCGGCCGAGACCGGACGACCACGCCGACGGCCGACGACCGAGAACCGGGGGGCCGATTCATTGCGGTGGGAGACCGATAGACGCGTATGGACGACATCGAGTTCGTGTACACGGTCGGGATGGACGAAACGGACCTCGTGCGGCGTCTCACCGAGAGCGTTTCCGGCGTCCTTTCGCTCGCGGACGGGAGCACCGCCTACGGAGTGCCGGTGTCCTATCACTACGACGAGGCGAAGAACCGGTTTCTCATCAGATTGACAGACGACGGCGAGAGTTCGAAGCTTCGGTTCCTCGACGAGACCGAGGAGGCGTCGTTTCTCGTTCACGATGTCGAAGACGACGAGGGCCACTCGTGGAGCGTGGTGATCCGGGGACCGATTCGCCGCCTGCCGGACGAGGCGTTCACCGCGACGGAGATAAACGAACTGTTCGACCCGCTACGCGTCTTCGACGAGGATATCGCTGACCTCGTCGTTCACGTGGTGGAACTGACGCCGACGGCGGTGACCGGTCGAACGACCGCCACGGGTCAGTGACCGATGCCTGACCGCGCGTCCGCCCGCGACGGGGCGTTCGAGGGCGTCGTCCTCGGCGGCGGATACTCGACTCGGTTCGGCGACGAGGACAAGGCTCTCGCCGAACTCCGCGGCCGCCCCCTCCTCGCGCACGTCGTCTCCGCGCTGGAACCGGCGTGCGACCGAGTCGTCATCAACTGCAGGGCAGAGCAAGCCGACTCGCACCGCGCGGCCGTCGAGGACGTGGACATCCCCGTCGCCGTCGCCGTGGACCCGGACCCGGACCGCGGACCGATGGCCGGAATCGCCGCCGGTCTCCGCGCCGTCGGGGCCGAGTACGCCGCCGTCGTCGCCTGCGACATGCCGTTTCTCGACCCGGAGTTCGTCGAGTACCTCCGCGGGCGTGCAGAGGGAGTAGACGCCGCCGTCCCGCAGAGAGACGACGAGTGGTACCAGACCACCCAAGCGGTCTACCGGGCCGAAGCGATGGCCGACGCCTGCGAACGCGCCCTCGAACGCGGCGAGGGGAAGATACTCGCGGCCCTCGAAGAGTTAGAGTGGGCGACGGTGAGCGAGTCCGAGATTCGAGCGCACGCCGCCTCGGACACCTTCGAGAACGTCAACACGCGAGAGGAACTGGCCGAAGCGGAGCGAAAACTGAGCGGGGAGTGACGCCGCGGCGTCGATTACCGTTCGACTACCTCGACGACGGGGTCCGACGCCGTCATCTTCGTCAGGAGGACGCGGTCAACGGCCGACGTCCGGTCGAGGACGCCGCGGGCTATCTCTCTCCCCACGTCGGCCAGTTCGGACGTATCGACCATATTCACCGTCGGCACGGCGTCCGCGCCGTCGGGGACGGCCTTCAGACCGCCCCGTTCGTGCGCGAGGACCGTCGCGACGTGCGAGGGTCGAATCTCCTCGCCCGCGCTCAGACCCGTCAGTTCGCTCACTCGGTCGGGGCGGTGGACCGCCCGTTCCGCGAGTGGTTCGCCGACCACCCGCGCCGACGCGAGGGCCAGAACGTGCGTCGACGCGCGGGGTATCTGCGGTTCGCGGTCGTCGGGCGCTTTGAACAGGCGGTTCCGCGCGCCGTCGGCCTTCACGAGCAACGGGCCGATACCCGACCCGGCGAGTTCGTCCACGATATCGGGGTCGTATCCGAAGTATCGGTCCTCGCGTTCGCGTTCGGGGACGAGACCCAACGGGCGCCGCGTCTCCGCTCTCGCCGCCCTCCGTGGGTCTTCGGTCACGACGACTCGGGCCACCTCGTCGTCGAATATCGGAATTCTGACCGTGGCTGTGACGACGCCGTCCGTCTCCCCGGCGAGTCGGTAGAGCGTCGTCTTCTTACCGCCCGCGCCGACGACGGAGACGACCGACTCCTCGTCGACGCCGAGCGTTCGCGAGAGGGTGTTGGAGGTCACGCCTCGCCCTCTACCGTCACGCGGACGGCGCTGTGTTTGTACTCCGGAATCTTCGCCGTCGGGTCGAGGGCGTCGCCCGTCAGTTCGTTCACCAACGGGTTGGCGTAGTGGAACGTCAGAAACACCGTCCCCGGTCTGACCGCGGGCGTCACCGCCGCGGCGACGGACACCTCGCCGCGCGCGTTGGCGACGACGACGTCGTCGCCGTCCGCTATGTCTCTCCGCGCGGCGTCGTCGGGATGTATCTGGAGGGCGTCCTCGGGGCGCATCCGCACCAGCGTGTCCGACCGCCGGGTGACGGCACCGCTGTTGAACTGCTGTATGACCCGTCCCGTCGTGAGGACGAGTTCGTCGTCGGTGACCGGGTCTGCGGGTTCGACGTGTTCGACCGGTCTGAGTTCGGCCGTCTTCGACCCGGTCGCAAAGCGGTCCGCGTGGAGTACCGCGACGCCTTCGCCGTCGTCGGCCGAGAACGGCCACCGCTGGCTCTCGGTGCCGATTCCGTCGTAGGTCATCCCCTCGTAGATGGGTGTCACGCGGGTCAGTTCGTCGAACACCGCCTCCGGGCCGTCGTAGTCGAAGTCGGCGTCGGTGAGTCGGTCGCCGAGTTCGCGGAGGATATCCAGGTCCGGCCGCGCGTCCCCGGGCAGGTCCGCGTTCGGCCGCATCCGCATCACCTGCCGGTCGGTGTTCGTCACCGTCCCGGCCTTCTCGGCCCACGAACTCCCCGGGAGGACCACGTCCGCGAGTTCGGCCGTCTCGGTGGGGAATATGTCGTGGACGACGACGAACTCCGCCGCCTCGAACCGTTCGCGGACGGCGTTCGCGTTCGGTTCGGTGACCGCGGGGTTCTCGCCGAAGACGTACGCCGCGCGGACGTCGTCGCCGAACTCGTGGGTCGCTTCGACTTCGGTGAGTCCGGGGCGCGCGGGCGGTTCGAACCCCCACTCCTCCGCGACGGTGGCCCGCGCCTCGCCGTCTGTCACGTCGCGGTAGCCGGGAAGCAGGTTCGGAAGCGCACCCACGTCTCCCGCGCCTTGGACGTTGTTCTGCCCGCGAAGCGGGTTGACGCCGGTTCCGGGGCGGCCCACGTTACCGGTCAGGAGCGCGAGGTTCAACAGGGCGTGGACGTTGTCCGTCCCGCAGTGGTGTTGGCTCATCCCCATCCCGGTGAAGACGGCCGCGGCGTCGGCTTCTCCGTACAGTTTCGCCGCCTCGCGGAGGTCCGACGGGTCCACGCCCGCGAGTTCTGCGGCCGCCTCGACGTCCACGCCGTCGAGAAACGAGACGAACTCCTCGAACCCCTCGACGCGTTCGTCCACGAACGAGTCGTCCGCGAGTCCCTCCGCGACGATAACCTTCGCAATCGCGTTCAAAAGCGGGATGTCGTAGCCCGGGCGGACGGGGAGGTGAACCGACGCCCCGTCCGTCGTGGCGTTGCTCCGCGGGTCTACGTGTATCATCTCCGTCCCCGACTTCAACGCCGGGACGAAGTACGACCGGAAGATGACGGGGTGCTGTTCGGCCGGGTTCGCGCCGACGACGAGGAACGCGTCCGCCTCCGTCAGGTCGTCGAGGGAGTTCGTCATCGCGCCCGCGCCGAACCGCGCGCGCATCGCGGCGACCGTAGAGGAGTGACAGAGTCGCGCGCAGTTGTCGACGTTGTTCGTTCCGAACGCGCGCGCCCCCTTCTGGAGGACGTAGTTCTCCTCGTTCGTGCAGTTCGAGGAGGCGAAGAAGAACGCGGCGTCCGGACCGTGCTCTCGGCGAACGCGGCCGAACTCAGATTCGATTCGGTCGAACGCCTCGTCCCACGTCGCGGGGACGAGTCGGCCGCCCTCGCGGACCAACGGCGTCGTGAGTCTCTCCTCGTGTCCGACCTGGTCGAAGGCGGCGACGCCCTTCGGACACACCTCTCCGCGGCGGTTCACGGGGGCGCGCCACCCCGTCGCCTTCCCGGTTCGTTCGTCGTACGCGATGCCGCATCCGACCCCGCAGAAGGGACAGATGCTCTCGGCCTCGGCGTAGTTTCTGTCTTCGCTCATGGTCACACCCGACGGTGACACGTCACGCGCCCGAGAGATAGGGCTTTCTTCGACTGCGACGACGCCGAACCGTCGGGCGTCTCACTCGGTGGGTGCTTTTCGCCCGTCCGATGCCCGCCGTTCGCCCACTCACCGTACCGCGTCACTGCCCCACACGCCTGGCGCGTCCCGCCGAAGCGTCACGCTTACTCCCCCTCACCGGTAGATTCGGGTATGAACGTCCCTTGCGTCCGCGTCCCGCGAACAGACGGCGAGGCGACGCGCCGCGCCCTCGCGGAGGCGGACATAATCGACCGGGACTTCGAGATTGCGGTCGAAGACGGTCGTCTCTACATCCCCGTCACCGACGCCGAAGCGGTTCCCGCCGAGTTCGACGTCGTCGAGTTCGACGCCGAGGCGCGCAGTCACCAACAGACCCCCGCGGACGTGCTCGGATTCGAACCGACGTACGAACGACTGGGCGACATCGTCATCGTGGACGAGGACGACGACGAACGCGCCCGCGCCATCGCCGACGCCGTCGTCGCCTCCGACCTGCCCGCGGACACCGTCGTCAACCGCGCCTCGAAGGTCAAAGGCGAACTGCGCGTCCGAGACTGGGACGTCCTCGCGGGCGAGAACACCGAGGCGGTCCACCGCGAGTACGGCTGTGAGTTCCTGTTGGACATCGCCGAGGTGTACTTCTCTCCGCGACTCGCGACGGAACGACACCGCGTGGCACAGCAGGTCGAACCCGGCGAGAACGCCTTCGACATGTTCGCGGGCGTCGGCCCCTTCGTCGTCCCGTTCGCGAAGCGAGGCGCCGAGGTGGTCGGCTGTGACCTCAACGAGGCGGCCGTGAGATATCTTCGAGAGAACGCCCGTCGAAACGGCGTCGAAGATAACGTGACCGCCGTCCACGGCGACGTGCGAGACGTCGCGGCCGACTACGAGGGGTGGGCCGACCGTATCGTGATGAATCTCCCGCACAGCGCCGACGACTTTCTCGACACGGCGGTTCGACTCGCCGGCGACGACTGCGTGATTCACTACTACGACATCCAACACGAAGACGACCCGTACGGCCCCGGTATCTCGGCGATTCGCGACGCCGCGGAACCGACGTACGACGTGACGGTGCTGACGGAACACACCGTCCGGTCGTACGCGCCGCACGAACTCAACGTGTGCGTGGATGTCAGGCTCACCGCGCGCTAATTCGGAAGCCTTTTCTTGTTCATCGGGTTACCAGAGAGTGCGTTCCGACGCACGCTCCAGTATCCCACCGAGAGTAGCGAGGTGGTGTCTCGGGGCGAACGACGCGAGCGCCGGTGTAGCTCAGCTGGCAGAGCGATTCCTTCGTAAGGAATAGGCCGAGGGTTCAAATCCCTCCACCGGCTTCCTCTTCGCGGTAATCTCTAATTGCTACACAGCGACGCTGTTACTTATAGATTCGCCTGAATTACCGCCCCATTTGAACCGCCGTAGATACCTTTCTTGCCGGTATATTCGCAGTTCAATTGGTACCCTTGAACGGTGTCGCGCCAAGACGTATGTCAAAAGAACCAATTTAGGCTGGCTACGGAATGATTATGCCATACCACACCACACTCTGGTCTATGAGGATACTGTCTAAAGGAAATGAATTACCGTTTGTTCACAGGTCAATTGGATGGGATGAATCCACCAACTTCAAAGATTTTGATATTGTATTCGTGAATTTGAGAACGTTAGAGAAAGAGTCACACAAATATGACCACCCATATAACGATTCAGAAAACTCTCCTAAAATCTTCCAGTCATCCGATGTATCTGAATTCATTAAAGAAGACGGCCATATGGTGATATATTTACCAGAATCTCCGATAACAGAGATGGGAGATACTACGACCGTCAGGAAGGACTTTTCGTACTCTTCCCCGAGCCATCAAGCCAGAGCCGGCTCAATACCGGACCCGGAACCGTACTGTGAGTATGATTTGTTAAGATGGTTGCCATGTACTATAAAGGCGACTACTGATGAGAGCGGAAAATCTATAGATGTATTCCTACCGGAGTGGGATTGGTACTTCGGAACTCGGTTTGCATGGAATAAGTTTCTGAAGGTAAGTAGAACAGCAGGTTATGATAAAAATACCATAGCTGAAAACTCATATGGGAAGATAATAAGCATAGAAATGAATAAGAATGGAGGGAGTCTGAAACTGATACCTCCAACGGACAGTATCACATACTCCGAGTTCGTCAGAAACACACTCGAAAATGTATTTGGGGTTGAAAGTAATGTGGAAGGTCGTTCTCCGCCTTCATGGGTGTCTGATTACTCACTTCCAAGCGAGGAGGATACGAAGAGTAGTATAGAGCGGAAAGAATCAGAACTCACACAACTGAAGGAGGAATTAGAATCGATAACTAAATTCAAGAGATTACTATATGAGACGCATACCAATCTTGAGGATGTAACAAAAGAAGCTCTACGGGAAATAGGATTTACTGTAGACGGTGAAGTCCCGGGAAAACGGGATGGGATACTACATACATCTCATACTAAGTTCGCCCTTGAGGTTACTGGAACAACAGGGGGTATCAAACTCAAAAAATGTAGACAGTTAGATGAGTGGGTCGAGAATGCAGTAGTCGAATTTCCTAATGAAGATGTATCTGGCCTTTTAATTGTGAATCCAGAAATGAATACCTCGCCAGATAATCGAGAGGTGAGTGTAGAGCCAAACGTAGAAGGGTACATGAAGCGGAGAGGAGATTATAAAATTCTCACTACCCCTGACCTGTATCGGATTGTAGAACTATGTCTGGAAGGGAAGGCGGAAAAGGACGTTATTGAGGAGATGTTCTATCAAGAAGACACACTATTGGAACTTCCTCCAGAATTCAGCCAGTAGATTCAACGTAATTACAGAAAGCTATTGCATTAGACCGCAGTCAGAGGTTGGTTGTGACACCAATAGTTTGCGAGGTCATGGAATACGTGTAAGCCGCTCGCAGAAATTTTTCAGAATTAGCCTCAACTACCGATTCTTAGTACAGCGGGAATACACCCCCGACCGTTTCAATATTCCATATAATCTTACAGTAAACTTAGAAAGGTATATCTTCTTGAACGTCATCGGTTAAAGGGGGGAGCACATGGGAGTGCTCGCCGTTCTGCGTGAAGCTGACTCTTGAGCCTCTGCTTTGCGGAGACTTGGCTTGTGACTCAACCTCCCATTAGAAAAATGGAAAGAAAAGTATCTTACTTAGGATATGAACCGGCGTACCGAACTACATTCCGGCCCGAGGAGGCCTCCAACGGAGGGACACTTGACGGTACAGAAATGTACGGATGGAGATTCACCGTTCTTCGGCGAGTACAGAAAAACACCCATACGCGCAACCCAACGGACCGGTACGATACATGGACAGACCAAACTTGGCTACGACAGAGTGACAATCTCCATGTCTTTGACTGCGTAGCGAGTCGAGTCTGGTTGGCACAGGGACAAGAGAAGAGGGCAAGACGTATTTTCAACAAACTTGACTTCAGGCGCTACAAAGACGGTAACAAGGACGGAACAGCCATTGCCGCCTTCGCGGCGTGTGCTTACGTTGGATGGAAAGATGGCATGGAATGTCATCCTAACAGCTCTAATCTGAACCGCTGGTTCGCAGAAGCAATGAAGGACCTAAATGTCTGCGCTAAGAGGTTCAGAGAGTTCTTTGGCCGACTCCAATCTGATATAGAAAACAACCGATACTTGAAAACCAGACCTCTTGATGAGAGAGGGCCAGATGTAGTTGATGAGTGGGAAACGGAGTTCGATGGGGGGTATATATACTGACGTATATTGGTTATAGTAAAAACGAACTCTTCTCAACTTCTCCAGTATAGCTCTCCTGTTCAGTCCATAGCCAAACCCGAGATGGTCTGTTCTGTCTTGACTGGTATAACCGGTACAGTTCATCTCTATATTCACTAACGGATTTAGCGAACAGTACCCGTAGAGTACTCTGTTCGGTAAAGGACAGATTCGAGTAGTTGTTCAGAACAGAATTCTGTTAACGGCGAGAAGCGGGCTAACCTGAATATTCTTCTACTCTAATGTGGTAGTAATAGGAACTACGTATTCTGTTCTCTTATTCTTCCCCGGACCTGCCGCATTCCCGCCGCTAACAGAACCAACGTAAACAACCTCTATTGAGGAATTACTCTCAATAATAGAGCCTGTACTTATGAGGGAATACTCTCCTAAGTAGCGACGCCTTCAGCCTACTTTCTCTAATCCCCGGCAGTCAACCGCTTCCCGCCGAACAGAGCACTCTTGGCATTCCCGAGGGACTTCGCCCCACCGGTAGAATTGTAGAGGACTTCTACCTTTGAATTTGCAAAGGTTCGAATAGTACCCTATAGTTCCTCTGACTCAAATTGTCTTTAGGGGTTAATTCTAAGAATATAGCAGCCACTCACTATGTTTAGAGCATTCTGCGACATACAAGGATATGTGATAAAATTTTTAATACAGATTAGGACAATTGTGACATAATCTCTACCATGGCATGAAAAGAAAAGTTATTGAATTCCTACAGGAGGGTAAAGAGATTGGACACTCGGTCGCCTCTACCACAGCAGAGATAATACTGGCAGTTCTAAGAGGAATTGCAGAGGTAATACTAGTAGTTCTAAGAGGAATATTAGACGGTGATATAATCTCAAATGCCATTAGTGCAGCAATATTCTCACTTACTGTTTGGGTGATGAGACGATTTGTCCTCCCCCCTCCGAGGCAACGCCCCACTACTAGAGATAATGGTAGAGCAACAGTTTCGATTCCTTCTGCTACAGAGACTACTCAACAGGGACCTTTCGTATGGGAAACTACCACAACACAAGGTGGAGTAGCTGAACTTACCACAACACAAGGTGGAGTATTTGAAACTACCACAGAGCCAGTTACTGCGTCAACATCCGTAGAGACAGCTACCACGTCACCAGTAACCCCACCACCTGTTGGAAAGTCCCCATTTCTATCTGATTTTTGGGTATACCTTGTGATATTTTTGTCTGCGTTCGTTCTGATAAGAGTCCTAAGGGGATACTGGAAATAGGTAGTGTTTTCCTGTGTTCTCATTCTTAATTACTGTACTTGAGTAACCAGCACCTGTTTAAATGTCGCGTAGAGAGTCGCGGCGTCTGTTAGCCTTCTCTTGGAAGTTCCCTTTATCGTAGTGCTTGTCGAGAACTCGGCCAGTCATGTTGACCCGTTCTCCGGTCACGTCCTTCGGCTGTCCCGCGTTCCTCGCGGCAGTCACGTAGCCCCGTCGTAGCGCGTGAGGACTGACCGAACCCGGACACTTGGTGATGTGCGCGTACTTGGTCGCTTCACAGTCGTTCGGGTCTCTGTCGAAGGGGCATTTGCCGCCGTTGTACGTGCACGGGCGCGTCGCGGCGTAAACCGCCTTCTGAATGGTCGTGTGAGAGGGCCGTCCGTGTCTCGTGGCTATCAGAGGCTTCCTGCCGTACTCGTCAGTCACGTCCGGTCGAGTGTGGGTGAGATAGTCCTCGATTACGTCCATCACCTCGTGGGTAACGTAGATGTTCCTCTCTCCCCGCCGGTTGTTCTTGAGCGGAGTCCCCTTATCGGGTCGGTGTCGAATCTTGAGCGTTGGACCGTCGGGGTCTATGTCCTCTACGTCGAGGGCACGGAGGCCGCTAAGTCTCATTCCCGCCTTCCAGAGAATCAAGACGATAAGGTGCCGGTTAGTCGCGTATTCGTGCTTGGCGAGAAACGGGAGGATTGCGTCGGCTTCCTCCTTGGTGAGAAAGTCGTCGCATATCTCGTCCTCTACAGTCGTCTTGGGAATTCGGACGAGTTCACTAAGTCCAGAGAAGACTGCATGGATGGACTCGCAGAACTCGATGAAGTTCTTGATGACCCGTATATCGTTACGGGCGGTGATGGTTGCGACCCGTTCGAGTCGGTAGTCTTTGTACTGTGCGATGAGGTCCCCGTCGAGTTCTCGCAGATACCGTATCTGGTTCTCCTCACACCAATCGGCAAACTGGTTGACTGAAACCCGGTAGTTGTAGAGACTCTTTTGGGAGAGTTCGGGTTTGCGGTCGTTCAGGTAACGCTGTACCCCGTCTCGCGGTGGAATATTTTTCTGTTCCATTGTCTTTCCGAGACCACCGCGCGGGAATCGCTCAACGAACCGGAGCAGGAATCCTTCGTGGAACGTACGACGGAGGGCAAATCGCCCGACGGCGTGCCGAGGTTCCAAATCGCCCGACGGCGTGCCGAGGTTCCAAATCCCTCCACCGGCTTTCCTCTTTGCGGTACTCTCTAACTGCTACACAGCAGCGCAGTTACTCGTAGACTTACCGGAGTTGTGGTTTCTATTGACCCGTTGCAGATACCTCTCTTACCGGTAGGTTCGCGGTCCGAGTGCGCTCCCTCGGACGGTTGTCCGGCGGCGGCTCGGCAAGGGTCGTCGGCCACGATAGAGAGGACTACTGCGGTGAACTGGACCCTCTCATCGGGGAGATGGGGCTGGGACGTCTCCCGCAATCGAGAATCGGCGAGAAACTATCTTCGGTACGAACGAGGCTACCGACGGGGCAGGTAATTCCGCTTCAGACTGGCTCGACCGACCGACGAGTTGCGAGCAACCTGCTTGCCGGCCGAGTCCACCGTCTCCGATGCGAGAGTTCTCGGAGCAACCGTATCTCGATCGACACCGTTCGCCGATAGCGCAGACGGGGGAGACAGCGATACCGCGTTCGAGCGCGCGCTGATCGCTCTCTGGAACTGACGGAAGAAAAACGCGAGAGACTGAATCGGAGGGAGACCCTCCGGAGGTTCAGTTAGTTAGTCGCGGCGGACTGCGAGGAGCGCCGCGGCGAGAAGCGCCGTCAGAGCAACGACCACGCCGAAGCCGGGCGTGCCCGTCTCAGTCGACTCTTCTGTCGCGGGCTCGTCGGTGGCCGGAGCCTCGGTCGTCTCCGAAGCCTCGGTCGTCTCCGAAGCCTCGGTCGTGACGGGCTCGTCGGTGACCGTCGCCGTGCCGTCGTCGGTCACGGTTTCGGTCGTGTTGGAGCCTTCCACGACGGTGCCGTCGACTTCTTCGTTCTCGTCGACCGCGCCGTTACGGACCGTGATCGTGTACTCGTCACCGGCGTTCTGGCCGCTGAAGTCGAACTCAGCGGAGAACGTGTTGTTCTCGGTGACGTCGGTCGTCGCGGTCTTCAGGAAGCTCGGGCTGGTGTCGTCGGCGCTACGGATGCGGATCTGCAGTTCCGTACCCGGAGCGACGTTGGACTCGCCCTCGACGATCTGACCCGCGGCGTTCGAGACGTTGTACGGGTCGTCGAGGCTGTGTTCGCCCTCGATGAGGTCGAAGTCAGTTTCGACGGTCTGCTGGTCCTCGGCGAGTTCGGTGTCCTCGGAGACGGTGAAGTTCGCCGTCAGCGTGTCCTCGTCACCGAAGTCGACCGGATCGTCGCTACCCGGACGGTACGCGCCAATCTCGTCGTTGTCCGAGTCGAACACGACGTAGTACGTGTCGTTCTCGGCGTCACCGACGACGCTCTTGACGTTGTCCGAAGAGAGGTTCAGCGAGAACGCTTCGCGGTTCGCGGGTGCGGAGGTTTCGTTGACCGTGAAGTTCGTCGGCTGACCGGCGCCGAAGAACATGTTGTCGTCCTCTGCCTCGTAGAGACCGCCGAGGCCGGACGCGCTGATCTGTGCGACGACGACGTCACCGTCTGCGATGTCGCCGTCCTGCGTCAGTTCGCCGTTCTCGACCGCTTCGGTGATGTCGTCGTAGTCGCTGAGCGAGACACTGTCGTGTGCGGTCCACGTGGTCACGTTCTCGGTGCTGCGCTCTTCGAGAACGAGCGTCGCGGCGTTCTGGGTGTCGTCGGTGCCCTCTGCACCGACTTCGAGGTCGTAGTCACCCGCGTCGAGGAGCGAGTCGACGGGGGTGATGATCTCCGAGTTTCCGAAGTCGATTTCGTCGTCGTCCTCGGCGGAGAAGACGTCACTCGCGGAGGCCGAGTCGTCGGCCGCCGCCCACGTGTCGAAGAGGATGACGGCTTCGCCGTCGTCGTCGTCGTCTTCGATTGCCACGTCGGCCTCGAAGCCGACGTCCTCACTACCGATCGTGACGGTACCGGCGTCCGTGTTGTCGAACGTCACCGGAATCTCGACGATGTCACCGCGCTCGTTGCTGATGACGCTCTGGTTGAAGTCGGCCTCGCCGTCACCGGCCTCTTCGACGTTGATCGTCGAAGATTCCTGGGTGACGCCGGAGTAGTCGTCGACGACTTCGAGCGTGTACGAGCCCGTCTCGTCGGAGAAGTCACCGACGGCGAACTCGTATTCACCCTGACCGTTCAGGTCAGCGGTGACTTCGTCCTGGAACTCGTCGTCGTTCGAGTCGTAGAGCTGGAGCGTGATCGGGCGGTTGCCCGCGTTCGCGGAGACCGTCCCCTCGACGGAGTCGTCCGTCGTGATGTTCTGGTCGTCTACGTCGAGCGAGAGACCGAGGTCGCGAACGTCGATGGTGGCCTGGCTGCCATCATCGATGGTGTAGTTGTATTCGTCGATATCGCGGTTCTCCGTGTTGAACACGAAGACCTTGCTATTTTCGCCAGTAGAACCGGAGAACTGGTAGCTGCTCTCGTCACCTTCGACCTCAACGTCAACGTTGGTCGAGTCGGAGACGATCGCAACATTCGATCCCTTATACGCATTGACGTCGCCGCCCACAGCCGTCGTGGACGCAAACGTTACATCTTCTGCGTCGTCATCGTCCGTTGTCGTATCAACAACATTACCTGCGGCATCAGTAACGTTGTACTGGACTTCAAGGTCGTCAGTAACGAGGTCGCTACCAAGAGTAGCGGTGATCCGACCATCAGTCACATCAATGGAACCAGACTCGGTCAGGTTCTCCTCGTCATTCGTGATGTTGAGCTCGTGAACCGTTCCAATATCCTCGTTGAAGACTATTTCAACTTCAGCCGAGGAGTCGTTTTCGTACTGGACCGCGTCGATGAATTCGAGACTGTTCTCATCATTGTCGATGACCAGCTCCGTGCTCGTATCGAAGCTATCGTCACCAGTGTTCAGAGACTCGTTCTCGAAGGCATAGACCTGGTACGATCCATCACCGAGACCACTAACATCTAGATCAGTGAGGTTGATGTCCGTGGTGTCAGCAGCCACGTAGGATTGGTTATTGGCAGTTGCCTCACCTGCGTCGTACACTCCGTTTCCATTCTCGTCAACGAAGGCGTACAAGCCCGGTGCGTTATTGCTATCGTCGCTATCAACTTGTACATCTGTCAAGGTTCCCGATTCCGCCGTGTGGCTTGCGCCATTGCCGGAACCGAGATCCAGAGAACCGCCTGAAGCAGCCGCAGCAGCCGATCCAGAGAGCGCGATGGTGCCGGCGAAAACCGACATAACCATCAGCGCCGCCAGGATGACCGCGCGGAACTGATCTTGTTTGCGTGTCATGTTTAGTTGGGTAAGTCGCAAGTCGGCAACAGCCTCTTTCTCGCGTCCCGGTCTTCCGACGCTGGCGCGTGGAATCGGACGGCGATACTCGATGATGTCACCATGGGTAGGGGTACTCAAAACACTGAACAGGTACAATATATGTTTTGTGTATTTACGGAGAATGTGTCACTCAAAAATAATTCCAATCCGAGAGAGCTACCCCGGAATAGGAGCGCTCTAAGTAGCGTATGCGGCAGTTTAGCCGGACACCACCGGATCCGAAACGAGCGTTGCCGCGAGAGTATACCACGGCAGAGTGGGGGTGCGACTACCTCTGACAGCGAGTCGTCCATTCGAGAGAGAACGACGTCGGCGACCGGTCTGTCGCGACCGAACCGAGGCGCGCGTGCGGTCTCCGATCGTCTATTCTCCCGACTGAGATCGCTGCGGGTACGACGCGAGCGATATCCGCCGACCGCTTCAGGCAGTTTATCATCCGGCGCGGCGGAAACCACGTATGCTCACGTTCATCGGACTCGGCCTGTACGACGAGCGGTCGATTACCGTCGAAGGGCGAGACGCACTTCGCGACGCCGACCACGCCTACGCGGAGTTCTACACCAGCAAACTGCTCGGTGCGACGGTCGACGAACTTCGGTCGCACCACGACGTCGACATCGAGGTTCGGGACCGAGAGGGCGTCGAACAGCGCCCAGAGGAGATACTCGACGCCGCGGAAGCGGGCGACGTCGCCTTCCTCACGGCGGGGGATACGATGATATCGACGACGCACGTCGACCTTCGACTCCGAGCGATAGAGCGCGGTATCGACACCCGCGTCGTCCACGGCGTGACCGCCCAGTCGGCCGCCAGCAGTCTCACCGGACTCCAGAACTACCGCTTCGGGAAGGCCGTGACGCTTCCGTTCCCGTACGCGCACGGTGCCGACGGCGTCCCGCAGAGCGTCGTCGACTCCATCGACGCGAACCGAGAGCGCGGACTGCACACCCTCGTGTACCTCGACATCAAAGTCGCTGACGGCCGATCGGGGAGTCCCGACGACGAGTACGGCGAGTACATGACCGCCGACTTCGCCGCCGGAGAACTCGCCCGCGACTGGGACGACGTTCTCGGCGTCGTCGTCGCCCGCGCCGGAAGTCCCGACGCCGTGGTGGCGGCGGACCGACTCTCTGCGCTCTCGGAACGCGACTTCGGCGACCCGCTTCAGATGCTTTTGATTCCCGGTGATCTCCACCACGTGGAGGCCGACGCGGTGCGAACGCTCGGCGGGGCACCGGACGACGTCGTCTCGGAGAACGAACTGTAGACGGAAGACTGCAAGCGGAACGAGTGCGCGGACGACTCCTCAGACGCTTCCGCCGCGGTTCAGCCCCTGGCCCTCTACGTCTAAGGCCTCTCTCAGGTCGTACTCGTCGCCGGTGAGCATGAACAGCACGTCTTCGACCACCGTGAGCAGTTCCGGCAGTTCGCGGACGACGAGATACGTGACGCCGACGAGAGCGACGACGGCGAGCAGTTGGCTGATGATTCGGTCGGAGATGAAAAACGACACCATGTAGGGGTCGCTCGACCCGAACAACAGCAGTATCTCGTCGACGAAGAACTGGAAGTACTGCTTCCCGAAGGCGATGGTGATGAACGTCGTCCGAAGCAGGTTGAGCGCGTAGATGATGGGGAGAGCGATAGCCAGCGCGCGGATTTTCCGCCGGAGCGGAGCCTTCACCGCGGCGATGAGGCCCGCGAAGATGGTCATGCTCCCGAGGCCGGTACACGCGAGAACGACCGACACTTTGAGCCGGTGGTCGCCGTCGTAGAAGAGAAACGTATTCAGAAAGCCCTCTTCGCCGACGATGACTTCGGGGTGGTAGCCGAGGGCGTTGACCAAGAAGCCGGTCTGTGCGGCGACCGTCTCCATCAACACGCCTCTCGGCGCCGGAACGTCGAAACCGAAGAGCGCGAACGCGGGAATCGTCTCGAACGGCAGGTACACCGCCCCCATCACGGCGACGGCCCGCGAGAGAACGAACAGCGTGGTGCGGCCGGAGTAGAGCAGATAGCCCGCGTAGAGACACGCGGGCACCGCGGCGAGCGAGAGGAACCCCTCGATGTAGCTTTTGTGGACGAACGCGAAGTGGGGGATCAACTGCAGCCAAAAGAGCGCAAAGCCCACCCACGCGGCGACGGTGACGTGTCGCGCGCGGCGGTCGCCGCGCCGTTCGAGTACCGCTCCGGCCACGAACGTCGCGATGACGACCCACGCGAGGGCGTCAGAGAGAACTCCGGGCATAGGGGAACGATGTCGCGTTCGGATTAAATCCCTTGTCGTTCTATGCGCCGCCGGAGTCGAACCGCACGCGAGCCGCGATTTCGGCTCGGCGACGCCGGGTCCGGACGATCAGTCGTCGGGTTCGAGAACCTCTATCTCGTGGCCGTCGGGGTCCCGCGTGAACGCGTAGCGGTTGTCACAGGACTCGGGGTCGCGGTAGTCTTCGCCCTCACGTTCCATCAGCGTCTCCCAGTAGTCGTTCAGGTCGTCGGCGCGGACACAGACGTGTCCCCACGCGTCGCCCATCGTGTAGCTCCGGCCGTCGTAGTTGTACGTCAGTTCGACAGCCATCGCCTCTTCTGCGGCGTCTTCGGGCTTTACGAAGTAGTTCGCGAAGGAGTCCGACTCCCAGCGACCGGTGTGTTCGTACTCGAACTTCCGCGTCCAAAAGCCGAGGGCTTCGTCCGCGTCTTCGACGCGCATCATCGTGTGGTCGATGCTCCACCGCGCGCCCTGGTCGCGTTGGACGATTTCGACCTCGTGGCCGTCCGGGTCTTTGACGAACGCGTAGCGCCCGCCGCAGGATTCGGGGTCGCGGTAGTCGTCGACGCCCTCGTCCATGAGACTCTGGTACGCCTCTTCGAGTTCGCCCTCGGGCACTCGGACGGCGATGTGGCCCCACGCGTCGCCCATCTCGTACGACCGGTCGTCGTGGTTGTACGTCAGTTCGAGGACCGCACCGTCCTCGTGGACGTCTTCGGGACCGAGGTAGACGTTCGTGAACGTCTCGGCCTCCCATCGACCCTTCTCCTCGTAGTCGAGGTGCGTCTGGTACCAGTCGAGCGATTCGTCGAGGTCCTCGACGCGCATCATCACGTGGTCAAGTACTCCGGACATACGCGTGACGTCGGCCGGAGCGTCGAAAAGAGTACCGGACGCGGAAGCCGCCGACGCACTCTCGCAAGGGGGTTTGGGCGACTCACTCGCGCCGCCGTCTCACCCTCGGCCAGTACACCACCCACGCGACGGTCCAGAGAGCGAGAGTACCGAGAGGCCACGCCGTCCGGCCCGGTTGCGCCGAGAACCCACTCGCGAGAGAGAGTTGCGCGACGCCCGCGAGAACGAGGAGGCCGCCCGTGACTCGCGGGTCCTCGCGTCCCCGACGCCACCCGACGACGGCACTCGCGACCGCACCGGCGTAACAAGCGACCGACACCGGCCACGAGACGATGAAGTCGGGGAGACCCCGCGTGTAGACGAACAGGAACTCGAAGAGCGTCGTCACCCCGACGGGAGCCGTGTTCAACAGTCCCCACGCGAAGAGGAGCGTCTCGTCCCCTCCGGGAAACGTCTGAACCGACCACGGGACCGCGAGAAGAGAGAGGACGGCGAGGACGGCCGTTCGGTCCGACGCCGTATCCGACCGATCGGAGCGTCGAGACACGGCCCCTGACTCACCGCTGTGCGATGATGCGCAAGACGTCTTCGTCTTTGAGTTCGTGGTCGCGTCCGACCTGTTGTTCGTCGTGTTTCGCGCTCGGACCGGACACCCGCGCGAATCGGAAGCGGTCCTCGAACGACCCGCCGAGTCTGTCGAGGGCGTCGTCGACCGTGTTCTCCTCTTCTGTGAGCACGAGCGGTTCCTCGTAGTCCGTGCCCCGGCCGGGTTTGTCCATGTAGATGCGGATGAGCCCGAGTTTCTCCCACATCTTCTCTTTGAGAGCGTCGAGCCCTTTCTCGGCCTCGGCGCTGATGAAGACGGCCTCGGCGGGGTCGATACCGACCTCTCTGAGGTTCTCCTCGACCGTCGGGAGGTAGTCTTGGTCGATGAGATCGGCTTTGTTGACCGTGACCATGGAGGGGAGGTACACCCTGTTGTCCATGATGCCGTCGATGAGTTCGTCTATCGTCGGGTCGCCGCGGACGGTCACGTCGGCGTTGACGTAGCCGTGCTCTCTGAGGACGTCCTTTATCGTGCCCTCGTCGAGAGAGACGTCGTCCGTCGTCGTCACTTGGATGCCGCCTTTGCCTTTCTTCGAGATGGTGAGACTCGGCCGTTCCGTGTCGAGTCGAATCTTGTTCTCGTACAGTTCGTGACGGAGGCGTTCGTAGCGCTCTATCTCGAACACCGAAAGCATGAACACGACGAGGTCGGCCGTCCGGACGACGGAGAGAACCTCCTTCCCGCCGCCGCGGCCGCCCGCCGCGCCCTCGATGAGACCCGGAACGTCGAGAATCTGGATGTTCGCACCGTTGTGCTTGAGCATCCCCGGATTGACGTTCAGCGTCGTGAACTCGTAGGAGCCGACCTCGCTGTCCGCGTTCGTCAGGGCGTTTATCAGCGTCGACTTCCCGACGCTCGGGAACCCGACGAGTGCGACCGTCACGTCGCCCGTCTTCTCGACCGCGTATCCGTGACCGCCGCCGCTGGAGGACTGTTGCTCGAGTTTCTCTTTCTTTTCGGCGAGTTTCGCCTTCAGACGGCCGATGTGCGACTCGGTCGACTTGTTGTATGGCGTACTCGAGATCTCCTCTCGGAGTTCTTCGATCTCGTCCTCCAGTCCCATCGGTTACACCTCTGCCACCTGCGTCGAAAAATCTGTTCCTTCGGGTCGGACCCCGTTTTGGTACTCGCGCGTGCGTGGGGGCGCGAGACACGCTTCGACACGATTATACTCGGGAGTCGCGACCCACGCAGTGAACCAGAATGGCGGATGCCTCCACCTTTCGGGACAGTACGGAGATAGTCGTCCCGTGCAGTTCCTTCGCGGACGTTCGAGACGAACTGGAAGCGGAGTTCACCGTCACCGTCTTCCCCGCCGACGGTGTCTGTCGAATTATCGCGAGCCCGGTGGAGATACAGGCTGTAGAGCAGTTTCTCGCGCGCCACGGCGTCCGCGTCCCCTGAACCGTTCCGAAGCGCTTTCTACCCCGCGTGACCTACGCCCGGTATGGACGAGACGCCGGGGCTCTCAGACCAGTACCGGATGGCCAGCCCGTGGCCCCTGTTCGTCGCGCTCGGAATCCCCATCTCCGAGATCGGCATCCTGTTCGACCTCTTTCCCGTCGCGGTCGGGGGGTTGCTCCTGTTCAGCGGGAGCGTCGCGGGAATGGCCCACGAGTCCGGATACGCGAAGACGCCGTGGAGAGCGCTCGCCGTCCTCTCGGTGATTCTCTCCGTTCTCGGCGGAGTGATCGCTTTCACGGACGTCAGTCTCGTGACTCGCGGGTACGCCATCATCGCCGCGGGCGTCATCCTCCTCGTCGGCGGCGTCGTCGGAGAACTGTTCGTCGACGAGAGAGAGCCGTCGTACTGACGTTCGAGGCGATCGATCGGTTCGAACGGTAGCGAACCAACAAGCTATTTGATTCGGGGGCGCCGAGACACTGCTATATGGCGAACAAAATCTTCGACAAGGAGACGCTGTTGGACCTGACGGTCAACATCGTTCCGTTGTTCATCATCGCCTTCTTCGTCGTCGGGTTCGCGGTGTATCCGGCGTTCGGCACAGAACTCTTCCCGATGGCGGTGCAGTTCGGTCTGCTCGCCGTCCCGTTCGTCCTGCTCGCGATACTGACGTATCTCTCGGGAAAAGCCATCGCCGGGGCAGAGAAAGGTTCGACCGTCTTCCTGCCGGGGCAGGCGACGGTTCCGGGGGCGACTCCGCTTCACGAGGCAGAGCACGAATCGGAGACCGACACCGCGGAATCCGACCCGTCGGCCGACGATGAATCACACGTTTCGGACGCCGACGCGACCAAATCCGACGGACAGTAGCGACGTCGTTCGCGACTCGTACCCGAACCTTTCATTACCCTCCGTTCCTCAGAATCACCCATGGAGATAAACGGACAGTTAGCGCTGACGGTCCTCATGGGGGTCTTCCTCGTGGCCGTCGCCGCGTGGCTCGCGCGGATCGAGAACTGGCGCACCTACACGCCGCTGGCTGGCGGCGGTGGCGTCGGCGGACACGGGCAGGAAGTCCACCAAGAGAAGCCATCCGGAATCATCCGATGGCTGACCACAGTCGACCACAAAGACATCGGTATCCTGTACGGAACGTACGGACTCATCGCCTTCGCGGTGGGCGGGTTGATGGTGATGGTGATGCGGGCCGAACTCGCCGACCCCGGTGCGACCCTCATCTCGAACACCTTCTACAACTCGCTGATGACGAGTCACGGCATCACGATGCTTTTCCTGTTCGGGACGCCCATCATCGCGGCGTTCGCGAACTACTTCATCCCGCTTCTCATCGGTGCCGACGACATGGCGTTCCCGCGCATCAACGCCATCGCCTTCTGGCTTCTGCCGCCGGGCGCGTTACTCATCTGGGCCGGCTTCTTCCCCATCCCGGAAGTCATCCCGGCACAGACGGGATGGACGATGTACACGCCGCTTTCGGCGGGAATCGGCCAAGGTAATCAGGCCAACGCCGGTGTCGACCTGATGCTTCTCGGACTGCACCTCACGGGTGTCTCGGCGACGATGGGCGCTATCAACTTCATCGCGACCATCTTCACCGAACGCGCGAAGGAAGTGTCGTGGGCGAACCTCGACATCTTCTCGTGGACGATTCTCACCCAGTCGGGGCTCATCCTCTTTGCGTTCCCCCTGCTCGGGAGCGCGCTCTTGATGTTGCTCTTCGACCGCAACTTCGCGACGTCGTTCTTCGTCAACGACGGCGGCGGCGCGATACTGTGGCAACACATCTTCTGGTTCTTCGGCCACCCCGAGGTGTACGTGTTGGTGCTCCCGCCGATGGGCATCGTCAGCCTCGTGTTGCCGCGCTTCGCCGGCCGTCGGCTGTTCGGATTCAAGTTCGTCGTCTACTCGACGCTCGCTATCGGCGTCCTCTCGTTCGGCGTCTGGGCGCACCACATGTTCGCGACGGGCATCGACCCCCGTCTCCGCGCCTCGTTCATGGCCGTCTCCTTGGCCATCGCCATACCGTCCGCGGTGAAGACGTTCAACTGGATAACGACGATGTGGAACGGTAACGTTCGGCTCACGACGCCGATGCTGTTCTGCATCGGGTTCATCTCGAACTTCATCATCGGCGGCGTCACCGGCGTCTTCCTCGCGTCGATTCCGGTCGACCTCGTGCTTCACGACACCTACTACGTCGTGGGTCACTTCCACTACATCGTCATGGGTGCCATCTCCTTCGCCGGGTTCGCGGGAATCTACTACTGGTTCCCCCTCTTCTCGGGACGGATGTACCAGCGCACGCTCGGGAAAGCGCACTTCTGGCTCTCCATGATCGGGACGAACCTGACGTTCTTCGCGATGATCCTGCTCGGCTACGGCGGCATGCCGCGTCGCTACGCGACGTACCTGCCGCAGTTCACCGACCTGCACCTCCTCGCGACTGTCGGCGCGTTCGTGCTCTTGGTCGGACAGATCATCTTCGTCGGCAACATCGTCCAGTCGTGGCTCGAAGGACCGGAAATCACGGACGGCGACCCGTGGAACCTCAAAGAGGACAACCTCTACACCTCCGATTGGGACTGGTTCAGTCGCAAACTGGAGACCTCGATCGCCACCGACGGCGGCGAGGAAGACGAGACCGCTCTCACCGACGGCGGCAGTACGCCGGACGCAGAAGAGTAACTGACGCTCTTCGTTTTCTCGACTGTTCTTCCGACTTTCGAGCGAGTCCGTAGCGTCGCTTCGAGAGTCGTCTATCCGGAAGAAAGCGGCCGTCGGTCAGATGATGAGGACGACGCCGGTCAGGAGCATCAACACCGCGATGGCGGCGAGAACGATGCCGAGGAGGTCCTTGTCGGACATATCTCAGCGTTAGTGTCGAAGGGCAAAGAGCCGTCGGTGTCCGGCGGCGAGAACGGAACCACTAACCCGAGTCGGCCGAAGATTCGAACGTGAGCGAGTCCGCATCTCGGTCCGGCGACTCGGGCGTCGACGGTCCACGGTTCGTCGGTGCGCTCTACGTGATGCTCGTCTGTTTCTCCGGCGTCGCCGGATTCCTCGTCGGCACGTTCGTCGAGAACCTCAGCGCGCCGAGATTCCTCTTCGTGATTCCGTTCCCGCCGACGCCGCTCGGCTTTGCGGCCTACGGCGCACTCACCATCGCCATCGTGTTGGGAATCCCGCTTTACCTCGTCGTCTACGTCTCGGAGAACGTCGTCGAGGACGCGACCTGAGCGCGGAGGGGTTCGGCGACCGAACCCCGCGCCGTCCCCCAAAAGACTAAGCCGCGGGGGCGGACATCTGTGCGTATGTATCACGTGGTAGTCGGTGTCGACGACGAGGCGGAACACGCGCTTCGATGCGTCGAAGAGGTGGTCAATCTCCCCGGCGGAGTCGAAGAGAAGTCGGTGACGCTCATCCACACGTTCGTCGACAACCCGAGCGGTGCGTCCGCGACGCAGGTCCAGTCGGTCCGCGAGGCGGCGGACTACCTCGAAGAACACGGGATCGAGTGCGAGATAGAGGAGTCGAGCGGTGACCCGGCGGACGCCATCGTGAGGACCGCGGACGGAGGGGAGGCGGACCTCATCGTCGTCGGCGGGCGAAAGCGGTCGCCCGCCGGAAAGGCGCTGTTCGGGAGCGTCACGCAGTCGGTCGTTCTCGGCGCGCAACGACCCGTGATGGTCACCGGCGTCGACTAATCGCGGACGGACGCCGGCCGTTTCTCCGCACGTCAGTTCGGCCGGAGCGAACGCTCTCTGCGATTCGAGCGGTCGAAAAAGGAAAGAGCCGACCGAAGACCGCCGAACTCAGGAGTCGCCGAAGACATCCGCGAACCGGTCCGCGAACGTCTCGGGGCGGCGGCGTCCCGTCAGCGTCTCTCTGCGTTCGCCGTCACAGAAGAGAAGTACCGCCGGGGCGGCGTCGACGCCGAACTCGCGGCGGAACGCGGGCGCGTCTTGGCCGTCGAGGCCGGCCGTCGCGACGCCCTCGGGAACCGCGTCGAGAATCTCGGGCACGTCCGCTTTCATCGCCTCGCAGGGGTCGCAGTGGTGCCGCCAGACGGTCACCACCGCGTCCGGGTTCGAGTCGAGGAACGATCGGTACGAATCGTCGGTCAGTTCCTCGAACGCCTCCGGAACCGGCGTTTCGGGTTCGATGCGGACGAGGAGGTCCGACGCGACGGCGAGAGTCGGCGAGTCGAGTTCGCCGTCGGCGAACGAACGCGCGGCGAGGTACGCGATGACGTCCGCTCTCGTCACTTCCCCGGCGTCGAGAAGCGACGCCGCCTCCGCTCTCTCGACGCCGAAGAGGTCCGCCACCGTCGACTCGACGCCGTCGTCGTCCATCTCGGCGTACGTGTCGTGGTAGACGCGGCGGACGTCCTCGTACTCGCTCGTCGTCGCGAGCGACCCGTCTTCGCTCTCGGTCACCGCCCCGAGTTCGACGAGTCTATCCAGAACCGCTTCCGGGTCGGGGAGGCCGCCGTCGGGCGACGGCGCGTCTGTGCTCACTGTCACACCCCCAGATACCGCTCGCGGGTCTCTTCGTCCGCGCGGAGTTCCTCGGAACTCCCGTCGAACACGATTCCGCCTTGGTCGATGATGTACGCGCGGTCGGCGAGTTGTATCGCCGCCGCGGCGTTCTGTTCGACGAGGAGGATGGTCGTCCCGGCGTCGCTGATTCGTCTGACCGCCTCCTCTACGTCCTCGATGATCTTGGGCGCGAGACCCTCGTACGGTTCGTCGAGCAACAGCAGGTCGGTGTTCTGCTTCAGTGCGCGCGCGATGGCGAGCATCTGCTGTTCCCCGCCCGAGAGCGTCCCCGCCCGTTGGGTCCGCCGTTCGTCCAGTCGGGGGAACTGCGCGTACACCTCGTCCGTGGTGAGTCCCTCGCGTTCGACGGCGACCGACCGCCTCCACGTGTTGGACGTGTTTCTGGCCACCTCGGCGAGGTGGAGGTTCTCCGCGACGGTGAGGTTCGGAAAGATGCGGCGTTCCTCCGGAACCAGGGAGATGCCCTGCATGGAGACGTCCTCGGCCGTGCGGCCGGTGATGTCGTCGCCTTTGAACCGGACGACGCCGTCTCGCACGTCCGGCGGCGTCGCGCCGGCGATAGACCGGAGCGTCGTCGTCTTGCCCGCGCCGTTGCGGCCGAGCAGGGCGCATATCTCGCCTTCCTCGACGTTCATCGACAGGTTCCGAAGGATGTGGCTCTCACCGTAGTACGCGTCTATCTCCGAGAGTTCTAACAGGCTCATATCTCCATCCCTCCGAGGTAGGCCTCTTGGACGTCGGGATTCCCCCGAATCTCGTCTGGCGTCCCCTCGGCGATTACTTGCCCTCGGTTGAGGACGACGATGCGGTCGGAGACGCTGAAGACGATCTCCATGTCGTGTTCGACGAGGACGAACGTGAGGCCGCGTTCCCGCTTGACCCGTTCGACGAGTTCGACGGTCGATTGGGTCTCCTCCGGCGACATCCCCGCGGTGGGTTCGTCCATGAGGAGGAGGTCGGGGTCCGCGGCGAGTGCGATACCGATTTCGAGGCGGCGCTTGTCGCCGTACGGCAGGTCTGCCGCTTCGGTGTCGGCGCGGTCCAACAGGCCCACGTCGTCGAGCGTCTCCTCTGCGAGGTCGTGAACCGCAGAGAGGTTGTTTCGGTGCGTGAGGAAGTTCAGCCCGAACTCGCCGTGTTCCGCGGCGAGAGAGGCGATTTCGGCGTTCTCTCGGACCGTGAGGTCCGGGAAGATCGAGGCGGTCTGGAACGACTTCGAGACCCCCCGTTGGACCACCTGGTGCGGTTCCAAGCCGACGATGGACTCGCCTTTGAACCGGATGTCGCCCGCGGTCGGGTCGAGTCGGCGCGTGATGAGGTTGATGAGCGTCGATTTGCCCGCGCCGTTCGGGCCGATTATCGAGACGCGTTCGCCCGACTCGACGGAGAGGTTGACGTCGTCGGTGGCGACGAGGCCGCCGAACTCCTTGACGAGGCCGTCGGTTTCGAGAAGCGGTCCCGAACTCATCGGCGGTCACCCCCGAGACGGTCGGAGACGAACGTTCGGACGTCCGTTATCGCCCCCCAGATGCCTCGCGGCGCGAACCAGATGACGACGACGAACACGAGTCCCAAAAGGAGGTGCCAGTACGTCCCGAAGTCGTCGAGGAGGACGACGTCGGTGAGCGGAATCTGCAGCGTCTGGATGCCGCTCACGATGTTCTCGACGTAGAGATAGACCGCCGCGCCGAGAATCGGGCCGAAGAGCGACGCCGCCCCGCCGAGGACGGTCATGATGACGATTTCTCCGGACTCGGTCCAGTACAGCGACTGAAGCGGGACGTACGACCCGTGGATGGTGAACAGGCTCCCGGCGATACCGGCGAACCCGCCGGAGATGATGAACGCCATCAGCTTGTAGCGCCAGACGTTCAGACCGACGAACTGCGCGCGCTGTTCGTTCTCGCGGATGGCGCGAAACACCATGCCGTACGGCGAGTTGAGGATACGGTACGCCGCGGCGACGGCGCCGACGGCGATGACGCCGACGAACAGGTAGAGCCACGTCCCCATCAGTTCGCCCGCCAGTCCGGGCAGGTCGGCTTCGAGGTGGAACGTGCCGAAAAGCGGAGCCACGCTGATTCCGGTGAGTCCGTTCTCGCCGCCGGTCCACGCCGAGAGCGGAGCGGTGGCCATGTAGTACAGCATCTGCCCGAACGCCAGCGTGAGGATGCTGAAGTAGATGCCGCCGCGTCGGAGCGACAGGAATCCGAGCACCCACGCGAACAGTACCGCCGAGACGGTGCCGACGACGACCATCGCGATGGGGTCCGCCGAGACGCTCTTCGAGAAGATGCCCGCCGCGTAAGCGGCCCCGCCCCAGAAGGCCGCGTGGCCGAACGAGAGCAAGCCGGTGTAGCCGAGAAGCAGGTCGAAGCCGATGGCGAAGATGCCCCAGATGAGAATGAGCGTCGCGAGGCTCTGGTAGCCGAGCAGAACGTCGCTGACGAACGGGGCGCGAGCGAACAGCCACGGGAACACCGCGACGACGACGGCCGCGATACCGACGACAGTCGCCTCGCGTTCGCGAATCCGCTCCCACCGGTCGAGCAGTCCGGGCCGTTCGACGACCGTTCCGCCGTCGCCCGACGGAGACGGTTCGGGGTCGGAGTCGCTCACGGCGCCACCTCCTCGTTACCGAGGATGCCCTGCGGTCGCGTCAGGAGGACGATGGCCGCGATGGCGTACAGCCCCACCTGCGACCACGCCGGGACGAACGCGACGAGGACGGCAGTAGTGAGGCCGAACAGGACGCCGCCGACGACTGCGCCGGCGATGCTGCCGACGCCGCCGATGACGACGGTGAGAAACGCCGGAACGAGGATGTCCATCCCGACGGTCGGGTTGACGACGTTCAGCGGTCCGCCCACGACGCCCGCGACGCCGGCGAGTGCAGAGCCGATGCCGAAGACCACGAGGTACGGACGGCTTATCTTGATGCCGAGGAGTCGAACCATCTCGGCGTCTCTCGTCCCGGCCCTGACGACGAGTCCGAAGTCGGTGTACTCGACGAGAGCGTAGACGATAGCGACGAGCACCGCCGTGATGGCGATGACCCACAGGCGCCACCGCGGGAAGTTTCCGACGATGGGAAGCGCCACGGGACCCGAGACGGGGATTCCGGCGAACCCGGCGAAAGAGAGGATGCGCGCCGGTTGCTCGAACGGCAGGCTGTTGCTGCCGAACAGCACCCGAAACAGTTCCTGCAGGACGATGGCGAGGCCGAACGTGACGAGAATCTGGTCGGTGTCCGGTCGGTCGTAGAACGACCGCGCGACGTAGCGCTCCATGAGGAGTCCGACGCAGAAGACGATGAGCGGAACGAGTATCAGCGCGGCCAGAAAGCCCCACTCCAGTCCGAGCGTCGAGTAGCCCCACTCCGAGAGCTTCCCGGACGTGAGGTTCACTTCGAGGGCGACGAACAGACCCGCGTACGTCCCGATGACGTACAACGCCCCGTGGGCGAAGTTGACGAACTTGAGCGTCCCGAGGATGATAGAGAGTCCGACCGCCAACAGGACGTATATCGCGCCCTGCTGGAGGCCGTTCAGGAGGATGGTCACGACGTCGGCCAGAAGGCTCATACCGGAACCCCTCCGGCCGGGCGTGATCCCCGCTTGATACCGATAGTGAATTGTATTAGCATGACAGTATGGAATGCGAATTTTGGTCTAAAGATTATGAAGTTTCCGCTGTGAGTGTCTACTCGTAGGAGCCGAGTTCACACTCCGCGGCCGGTCCTTCGTCGCAGGCGTAGCCGAGGTCGTCTCGGCTCGTGAGGTTCACGAGTTCGTAGTACTGGCCGTCGGACTGGTCCGACGAGGAGAGGCCTTTGACGACGGGCACGTCGCGTTGCGCTTGGTGGTCGCACTTGCGCATCGTCTCTGCGCCCATGCCGATGTTGTCGTACTCGTAGCCTTCGAGCTGTTTTATGACCTCGGGCGGGTAGAACGTTCCCGCGCGTTCGGCGGCGGCGGCGTACTGCAGCGTCTGCGCGTACGCGAGTTGTGCCACCCCGGAGGGAATGCGGTCGTACTCGGACTGGAACACCTCCGTGAACTGGTTCGACGGTTCGTTGTCTATCTGCGAGTCCCACGCGACGGTACCGTAGATGTCCTCGATGGCACCGCCGGCGGCCTCCGCCATCGGCCGGTTGTACAGCGGAACGATAATCTCCATGTCTTGGTCGATGCCGGCGTCGACCGCCTGCTGGACGGAGTTCGACCCGTCGAGGCCGTAGTGGTTGAGGATGAGCACGTCCGCGCCGGAGTTCGCCGCCTGCGAGAGGTACGTCGAGTAGTCGGACGTGCCGAGCGGAGTGGCCACGCTGTCGACCTGTTCCCAGCCCGCCTCCTCGGTCATGAACTTCTCCATCGACGCCTGCTGGGTCTGGCCCCAACTGTAGTCGGCGTACAACTGGTAGAACTTGAGGTCCTCGCCGTACTCGTCGCGCACCACCGGAGCCAACGCTTGTCCGGTCATGTACGCGTTGAACACCTCACGGAAGCCGTACCGAGCGCAGTCTTTCCCGGTGGTATCGTTCGAGTGCGTCAGACAGGCCATGAACATGACTTTCTCCTGTTGACACAGCCCCTGCACCGCGATGGCGACGGCGGAGGAGGACCCGCCGGACACCATTATCGCCCCGTCGCGCTCCACCATCCGAGAGGCGGACTGACGGGCCGTGTCGGCGTCGGTGGCGGTGTCGCCGTCCACGTAGTCGATTTCGTAGCCGAGGACGCCGTCGCCCGACAGGTCGTCGAACTGAGAGTCCACCCATCCGCCGCCGTTGTTCAGGTGTTTGACCGCCAGTTCGTAAGCGCGGAGTTCGTCCTGCCCCTCCGAAGCGTACGGACCGGACTGCGGGACGTTGAACCCGAACGTCGCCGTGTCGCCCTCTATGGGGAAGTTTCCGAGCGGCGGATAGTCCTCCCCGCCGTCGCCTCCGCCTCCGCCGCCCCCACCGTCTCCGCCTCCGCCGCCACCGTCGCCACCGTCGCCTCCGTCGCCGCCGCCCCCGCCGGAACAGCCAGCGAGCGCGGTTATTCCAACGGTACTTGCACCAGCAGCCTTCAACAAGTCTCTCCGATGGAGAGATTTGTTATCCCGTGCCATGACACTACTCCTGATAAGATTGTTAATAATCGTTTTGTACATATGCCCTTTATGGCTGGTAATATCGGCCATATAAGTAGATATTCCTATAGGTAGTATAAGGTCAACATTCCGGGGCCGATATCCGGGAGACGGCTCCGTTCGGCACCTACGAGTAGAACCGCCCACGGGGGCGACTCCGAGAGCGAAGCGACGCCCACGCCGAGAGTCGCGCCGAGTGCGTCGGACGACGCCGACGGTCGGACGCAGGCGGCGAGACTCGTCTTCACACCGTGGGTCATCCCGCAAGGTGAAGTGACGAACGTCCCTACCATTCGGCATGGATGTGCGGGACGCTAACACGCATTATGCCGAACAGATACAGTCGGTCGCCCGCGAGTCGCTCATCGCCTCGTACGGACACGCGTTCGACGAAGAAACGCTCTCGGACGCGGTCAGGGAGTGGTACGACCGCGATACGGTGACGGATTCGCTAACCGACGACGACGTGATACTGGTCGTGGGGACGGACGACGGGGAGGTGGTGGCGTTCGCCGAGAGTTACGTCAACGAAGGAGAGGTGTCCGTCGGCGAGATAGATTGGCTCCACGTCCTCCCGGCGTACCGCGGCGAGGGACTGGGGACGCGGTTGCTGCGGGAGGTAGAACGGCGACTCAGAGCCGAGGGCGTCGAGCGAATCCAAGGGCGGGTGCTGACCGAGAACGAGTCGGGGGCGACGTTCTACGAGGACCACGGCTTCTCCCGGGGGTCGGACCGAGAACTCGACATCGGCGAGGAGACGTTCGTCGAACGCGTCTACACGAAGCCAATCGAGAACGACACCCCGACGATGGAAACGCGGGAGACCGAGGCGGGCGAACGCGTCTTCGTCGCCTTCGACGAGGCCGCTCGGGGGTCCGAGTCGCCGTTCGTGGTGGCGTACTCGGACGAGGGCCGCGAGAGGCGGTACGGCTGGATGTGCACTCACGACGGTAGTTTCGACCTGGCGATGGACACGATGGGGCGAATCCAGTGCAACACCTGCGGCAACCGACGGAAGGCCACCCGCTGGGACTCGTCTTACCTCTGAGTCAGCCCTGACCGACCATCCGGTCTTCGTCCTCCCACTCGCGTTCTCGCAGTTCGTACTTCTGGACCTTTCCGGTCGCCGTCTTCGGCAGTTCGGCCACGAACTCTATCTCCTTGGGCACTTTGAACGTCGCGATGCGCTCCTTGCAGTATTCGATGAGGTCGTCTTCCGTCACGCCGGGGTTCGACGGGTCTCCGTTCGACGGGACGACGAACGCCTTCGGCGACTCGCCCCACTCCTCGGAGGGCGCGGGGATGACCGCCACGTCGCCGACGGCGTCGTGGTCGAACAGCGTGTCCTCTAACTCGATGCTCGATATGTTCTCGCCGCCGGAGATGATGATGTCTTTCTTCCGGTCCTGAATCGTCACGAAGCCGTTCTCGTCGACGACGGCCAAATCGCCCATGTGGTAGTAGCCGTCCAACCGCTCCGAGAACGCCGTCTCCGTCTCCTCGGGTTTGTTCCAGTAGCGGTCCATCACCTGGTTGCCGCGGACGACGATTTCGCCGACGGTCTGACCGTCTCGGGGCACCTCCTCGCCGTCTTCGTCCACGACGCGAACGTCCGTCCCGAGGTAGCCGATGCCCTGTCGTTTCTTCAGGTCGAACCGCTCGGGGTCGTCGTCGTCGAAGAAGCGGCGGGCGTGCGACGTGGTGATGAGAGGACCCGTCTCCGTCGCGCCGTAGACGTGCATGAGATACCAGCCGAACTCGTCTTCGACGGTTCGGATGGTCGCCTCGGGCGGGGCCGCCCCCGCGGTGGCGACGCGCACCGGATTCGACCCCGTCGTCTCCACGCCGCCCTCCGCCTCGTAGTGGTCCATGAGCAGTTTCAACACCGTCGGCGCGGCGCACATGTAAGAGACGTCCTCCTCGCGGACGGCGTCGAGGACGTCCGCCGCGTCGACGCCGCGGGTGCAGACGTGTTTCGCGCCGTGACCCGTCACCGAGTAGATGTGACCCCACCCGTTCACGTGGAACATCGGAAGCGTCCACAGGTAGATGTCGTCGTCGGCCAACTCCTGGTGCATCGACACCAGATAGGCGTGGATGGTCTCCGCTCGATGGGTGCGACAGACCCCCTTCGGGTCACCCGTCGTCCCGGAGGTGTAGTTGATGGTGACGATGTCGTCTTCGTCCATCTCCGGGCGGTCGTAGTCGGCCGACGCCTCCAGTTCCTCGTCGAACGAGAGCCAGTCTCCCTCCACCGCCTCGACGTCGTTCGTGACGAACGTCTCCGTCGGCACCTCGTCGCGTATCTGCTCTATCTTCCCCGCGTACTCGTAGTCGGCGTACACCACGTCCACGTCCGCGTCGTTCAGGATGTACTCGTAGTCCGCGGGGACGAGTCGGTAGTTCAACGGCGTGTGAACTGCACCGACCTGCATCGACCCGTAGGCCGCCTCCAGATGGTAGTGCGTGTTCGGGTCGAGGACGGCGACTCGGTCGCCTTTCTCGACGCCGTATCGCTGCAACGCCGCCGAGAACCGGTCCGCGCGGTCTCCGAACTCGTCGTACGTGTAGCGCTCTCCGGTCGTCGCCACGACGGCCTCCTTTTTTCCGTAGTGACGCCGCGCGCGGTCCAAAAAGTCGGTCACGAGGAGGGGTTTCTCCATATGCCAGAAGTATCATTAACGATTGCTATAAAACTGCGGTTCGCTGCAACCTTCGGTGTGGGTACGTACGTCACGAGTTCGAAGTGGAGGGCTCTTTCGTCTCCCGACGGGAGGAGAGCACACCGGACCGGTTGGCAGAAAGCAACTTACCGTCCCGTCGCGTGGAGCGACCAATGGCACTCTCAGACTACGCGGGCCGTTCGCCGAAGGGACGCGATGCGACGGTAGTCCGAGTCGCCCCGCATCGCCTGTGGCGGCCGGGAGGCGAACGCGTCGAGTCCTGCGCGTACAGCGGCGAGGAACTGTCGCTCTCGGAGAGGCACCTCCTCGTCGTTCTCGACGTCGGCGACGACAGGGTCAGAGAGTACGTCCGAGACGAGTCGTGTCTGCGGGCGTGGCTGAACGACGAGTGAGCGGCCGAAAAAACGGCTATACCGTCGATTTCGCCGAGTGGCGCTCAGTCGCCCTGCACCTTCGATTGGATGTCGGTGACGATTTCGGGGTTCCGAAGCGTCGTGGTGTCGCCGAGTTCCTCCTCGTTTGCTATCTCTTCGAGCAGGCGGCGCATTATCTTGCCCGACCGAGTCTTCGGCAGTTCGGGCGTGAACACGACCTGTTCGGGTCGGGCGATGGGGCCGATGGCGTCCTCGACGCCCTCGATGATGCGCCCGCGCATCTCCTCGCCGCCGTCGTAGCCGTCTTCGAGGATGACGTAGGCGTACACTGCCTCGCCTTTCACCTCGTGGTCGCCGCCGACGACTGCCGCCTCCGCGACGCCCTCGACGCCGACGATGGCGGACTCTATCTCCATCGTCCCCAGGCGGTGCCCCGAGACGTTGAGCACGTCGTCGACGCGCCCGAGGACGGTGATGTAGCCGTCGTCGTCTATCTTCGCGCCGTCCTCGGGGAAGTACACCCACTCGTCGGCGTCGGGGTCCGAGTACTCCTCCCAGTACTCGGAGACGAACCGCTCGTCGTTGTTGTACAGCGTCCGGAGCATGCCGGGCCACGGCTTGTTCACCGTGAGGTAGCCCGCCCGCCCCGCCTCGACTTCCTCGCCTTCGGTATCGACGATTCGCGCGTCGATACCCGGAAGCGGCGGCCCGGCGGACCCGGGTTTCATGTTGCCCACGCCGGGCAGCGTCGTCACCATCATCCCGCCCGTCTCCGTCTGCCACCACGTGTCCACGACGGGGCAGTCCTCGCCGCCGATGTGCTTGTAGTACCACTTCCACGCGCGCGGGTTGATGGGTTCGCCCACCGTCCCGAGCAAACGAAGCGACGACAGGTCGCGGCGTTCGGGGAACTCCGTGCCCCACTTCATGAACGCGCGGATGGCCGTCGGCGCGGTGTAGAAGATGTCAACGGCGTACTTCTCGACGATGTCCCAGAGGCGGTCACGCTCGGGGTAGTCGGGCGTCCCCTCGTACATGACGGTGGTCGTTCCGAGCGCGAGGGGTCCGTAGACGATGTAGGAGTGGCCGGTGATCCAGCCGATGTCCGCAGAGCACCAGTAGGTGTCTTCGGGTTCGATGTCGAGGACGGCGTGAGAGGTCCACGCCGTGTACGCGAGGTAGCCGCCGGTGGTGTGTTTGACGCCTTTCGGCTCTCCGGTCGTCCCGGAGGTGTACATGAGAAACAGCATGTCCTCGGCGTCGCGTTCGACCGGGTCGACGCGCTCTCCGCGCTGTTCGTCGACGAGTTCGTCCCAGTCGTGTTGGTTGCCCCGCAGGTCGTGACCGAAACTGTCGTCGCCGAGACGGTCCACGACCACGGTGGCTTCGACGCCGTGGTCGACGTCGTCGAGTCCCTCGTTCGCCTTCTCTAAGTGGTCGAGAGCGTCGCCGCGGCGGTAGTAGCCGTTGCAGGTGACGAGATACTCGGAGTCCGCGGAGTTCATCCGCGTGGCGAGTGCCTCCGCGGAGAACCCCGCGAAGACGACGGAGTGGGGAGCGCCGATGCGGGCGCACGCCAGCATCGCGATGGGAAGTTCCGGCACCATCGGCATGTAGAGGGTGACGACGTCGTCTTCCTCGACGCCCATCTCTCGAAGCGCCGCCGCGAACTCGTTGACCTCGCGGTAGAGGTCCTGATACGTGTACGTCCGCGTCTCGCCGTGTTCTCCCTCCCACTTGATGGCGACGCGGTTCTTGTCGCCGTTCTCGACGTGACGGTCCACGCAGTTGTACGACGCGTTGAGCGTTCCGTCGGAGAACCACTCGTAGAACGGTTCGTTCGAGTCGTCGAGAACTGTCTCGTACTCCTCGTCCCAATCGAGCAGGTCGGCGGCCCGTTCCCAACAGTCGGGCCAGTTCTCCTCGAACTCGTCGTAGATACCCGGGTCCGAGACGTTCGCCTGTTCGACGAACTCGTCAGAGGGCTCGAATTCTTCCTGTTCAACTAGCCGTGCCTCGAGTTCACCGTCACCGTCTGACATAGGTCATGGTTATAGTCCGAATCCTGCATGATAAATCTATGCCAATCCGCAGCGGCTGATACCCGTCCCGTCTGCGAATTTTGCCGCGGGCGATACGCGGAATCGATGGTCGTCTCGCGTCGATACGTTCTCAGACGGCAGTCGCGCCCGCCTCGAACGACGACCGACGAGGAGCGCGAATGCTCGGCGTCTCAGCTATCGAAGACGGCGTCCGCGAGCGTGTTCTTGTGCGTCTCGTTGGGGCCGCCCGCGATGGTGAGCAAGCGCGCGTCCCGGAGGTAGCGTTCGACGTCTCTCTCCGTCGTGTAGCCGACGCCGCCGTGCAGTTGCACCGCGTCGTTGGCGTTGTCCACCGCGGCCTGCGTCGCGCGTATCTTGGCCATGCTCGTCTCGCGCCGCACGTCCGCGCCCGCCTCCGCCCTGTCGGCTCTGTCCGCGGCCCGAAGCGTCAGCAAGCGGGCGGTGTCCACGCGTTCTGCCATCTTCGCCACCTCCCAGCGGACGCCCTGAAAGTCGCTTATCGTCCCGCCGTACTGCTCTCTGTCCCGGGTGTACTCGACCGTGTCTTCGAGTGCGGCCCGCGCGATGCCGACGCCGCGGGCGGGGACGTTGACGCCCGTGTGGACGGTGCCGCGTTGGACGTACGCCTCGCCCGCCTCGCCGACCAACCGGTCGTCGCCGACGCGGACGTCCGAGAGCGTCACGCGCGGCGACTTGACGCTCTTTGCGCCCAGCGTCTCCCACACCGTCTCCACCTCGAACTCCGCCGCGGGGACGAGAAACGCGCTGACGTTGTGCGGGGCGTCCTCGTCGGGTCCGGTTTTGGCGTACGTCAACACCACGTCCGCGTCGAGGAAGTTCGTCACCCACTGTTTGTGGCCGTTCAGCACCCACTCGCTTCCGTCCCTCCGCGCGCGCGTCTCCATCTGGAGTTTGTTGCTCCCCGCGTTCGCTTCGCTGAGGCCCAACGCGCCGACGGTGTCGTACGTCGCCATCTCCGGGAGGTACGTGTCTCTCTGTTCGTCGGTGCCGAACCGTTCGACGACGGTGGCGACGCCCAGATGCAACGCGAGGGAACTGGCGACGGACATGAGCGCCGCCGACAGTTCCTCGACGACGAGAGCCAACTCGACCAATCCTTCGCCGCGTCCGCCGTACTCCTCGGGGAGGGTGAGTCCGGCGTACCGCCGTTCGCCGAGTTTCGCGAGTATCTCTTCGGGGTACGTTTCGCTTCGGTCTAACTCCCTCGCGCGCGGTTCGATTTCCTCGCGTGCGAACTTCCGCGCCTCCTCGCGGAGACTGCGTTGGGCCTCCGTGAGTTCGAAATGCATGCCCGCAATACAGACGGACCGGTCAAAACGGTTCGCGTGCCCCCGGTCAGACGACGCCGACTTCCTCGCGGTACGTCCCCCACTCCGCCTCGAAGACGTCCATAATCTCGCCCATCGTGGCGTACGTCTTGACCGCCTCGACGAGTGCGGGCATCACGTTCTCGCCGTTTTCGACCGCTTCGCGGACGCGTTCGAGCGATTCTGTCACCGCCTCGTCGTCGCGTTCGTCTTTGACCGACTCCAGTCGGGCGAGTTGCCGGTCCTGCGTCGCCTCGTCGACGTGGAGCAGGTCCGGCTTGGTGTCCTCGTCCATCGCGTACTTGTTGACGCCGACGACGACTTCCTCGCCCTCCTCGACGCGTTCTTGGTACTCGTAGGACGAGCCCTGTATCTCGCGGTGGAAGTAACCCTCGTCGATGCCCGCGAGGATGCCGTCACGGATCGACCCCTCGCCCATCTCCCGCAGTTCCTCGATGTACGCCATCGCCTCCGCTTCTACCTCGTCGGTCAGCGATTCGACGAAGAAACTGCCGCCGAGAGGGTCGACGACGTCCGCCGCGCCGGACTCCTCTGCGATGATCTGTTGGGTGCGGAGGGCGACGCGGACGGCCTCCTCGCCGGGAAGCGCAAAGGCCTCGTCGTAGCTGTTCGTGTGGAGACTCTGCGTCCCGCCGAGGACGCCCGCGAGAGCCTGAATCGTCACTCGGACGATGTTGTTCAGCGGTTGTTGGGCGGTCAGCGACTGCCCGGCGGTCTGGGTGTGGAACTTCAGTTTGGTCGACGCCTCCGCTTCGGCCTCGTACCAGTCTTTCATCACGCGCGCGTAGATTCGTCGCGCCGCGCGGAACTTCGCCACCTCCTCGAAGATGGAGTTGTGGGAGTTGAAGAAAAACGACAACAGGGGGGCGACTTCGTCTACGTCCATCCCGCGTTCGACGGCGTCTTCGACGTACGCGAACCCGTCGGCGAGGGTGAAGGCCAGTTCCTGCACCGCCGTCGAACCCGCCTCGCGGATGTGGTAGCCCGACACGGAGATCGGGTGGAACTTCGGCGTCTCCTCGGCGCAAAACTCCACCGTGTCGGTGACGAGTTTCAGCGAGGGGTTCGGCGGGACGACCCACTCTTTCTGCGCGATGAACTCCTTGAGCATGTCGTTTTGGAGGGTTCCCCGAATCTCCTCGCGCGGGACGTCCTGTTGGTCCGCGATTGCGACGTACATCGCGTAGACGACGGGCGCGGAGGGGTTGATGGTAAAGGAGGTAGACACCTCGCCGACGTCGATGCCGTCGAACAGAATCTCCATGTCACGCAGGGTATCGACGGCGACGCCCTCCTTTCCGACTTCCCCGTCCGAAAGCGGGTCGTCCGAGTCTTTCCCCATGAGAGAGGGCATGTCGAACGCCGTCGATAGCCCCGTCTGCCCCTGTTCTGTCAGGTAGTGGAATCGCTCGTTCGTCTCCTCTGCGGTGCCGAATCCGGCGAACTGCCGCATCGTCCACGTCCGGCCCCGGTACATCGTCGGATAGACGCCGCGCGTGTACGGGTACTCGCCGGGGAACCCCAAATCGTCCTCGTAGTCGATGTCCGCCACGTCTCCGGGCGTGTACAGGTCGTCGACTTCGAGGTTCGAGACGGTCGCAAAGCGGTCTTTCCGTTCGCCGTGCCGTTCGCGGACGGGGTCTCGCGTCTCCGCCTCCCACTCGGCGCGGGCCTCGCGTATCGTCGCGAGGTCGTCCTCGTCGTACATGCCGAGAGTTTTACTGGGCTAATGATTAAGGATTCTGGTGGTCACCGGGGACGAACGGCGATTCGTCGGCCGAACCACGCTCTATTTGGCGCTGAGGGGGTAACTCTCGGTATGGACAGTAGCTTCCGCGAGTCGTCCCGGGTAGGATGCCGCCGCCGCCGGTTTCTCGCCGCGGGAGTGACTTTCGCGACTGCCGCACTCGGAGGCTGTCTCGGGTCCGGGGGGGATTCTGAGTCGTCGGCCCCGGCGGCGGTCACCGTGCCGGAAGGGGCCACCTGCGACGTCTGCGGGATGAACATCCGGCAGAACCCCGGACCGAACGCCGAGATATTCTACGGGGACCACAGCCCCGAGGGCCACGACAACCCCGCGCGGTTCTGTAGCACGTGGGAGGCGTACCAGTACGACTTCGACCGCGAATCCGACGGATGGGAGGACGTCGCGTTCTTCGTCACGGACTACTCGGCCGTCGAGTACGAGGTCACGGAGGACGGCGGCGACCAGGTCCTCTCCTCGCACCCGGACGCGGAGGCGTTCGTCGCCGCGAGCGAGGTGACCTACGTCGTGGGCTCCGACGCCGTCGGTTCGATGGGGAGAGACCTCGTCGCGTTCTCCGAGGCGGGGGACGCGGAGTCGTTCCAGTCCGAGTACGGCGGTGACCTCGCCACGCACGACGAGGTGACGCCGGAGGTAATCGGAACGCTCTGACCATGGCTCTGTTGTCACCGGGCGGTACGCGCTGGCTCGCGGTCGTTCTGGTCGGGGTGCTCGCCGTACTGAGCCTCTCGTTCGTCTTGACGCCCGCGAGCGGTGAACGTCTCCAACCGGCGGCGTTCGACGACACCGTCACGGTGGGCGGGACGGGCATCGACATCCGGCGGTCCGAAGAAGAGGGGTTCGTCGTCCCGAAGGCGCAGGTGTACTTCTCGAACTACCGCTACGTGGTCGGGTACTACGGCGTCTCGGCGGCCGCCTCGGAACTGTCGGACTCCTCGACGACGAGGCAGTTCGGAACTCCGCTCGCGGTGTTCGTCTCGGACTTCTCGCGGGTCGAACCGTCCCTCACCGCCGAGGGGTTCGTCGTTCCGGAGCAGAACCGCGCGGTCGGGTGGGTCACCGCCGAAGACGCCCACTTCGTCGTCGGGAGCGAAGCGCGAGTTCCGTCCGGCCCCGTCGTCCTCGGATTCTCCGACCGCGAGGACGCAGACCGGTTTGCCGCGGCCCACGGCGGGCGCGTCGTCGATTGGGAGGGGGTCCAGAGAACGGCGGCCGACCCCCTCGACGAACGCCTCGAAGCGTTCCGAAACGACGAGGCGGCCCGCGACCGCTTCGCGAACCGAACCGTCGCGGCCGCCGAACCGCTGTTCGACCGCCCGCGGAGCGTCGTCGTCGGAGACGACGCGCCCACCGTCGCCGCCGCCGTTGCCGACGCGCCGCCCGACACCACGGTGTATCTCCCGCCCGGAACCTACAGAACGGACGGACTCGTCGTCAACCGGTCGATTACCCTCGCGGGTGCGGGCGAGGAGACGGTGCTCCGCGGCGACGGTAACGGAAGCGTCGTCCACGCCAAAGCCGACCGGGTCGGTGTCGCGAACCTGCGAATCGACGGCGTCGGCACCGTCGGGAGTCGCGGCCCGGACCGACGCGACGTAACCACGGACTGGGACACGAGCGTCCAACTCGCGTACGGGTACGGCGACGCCGGAATCGTCCTCGACGGGTCGAACGGGTCCGCCGTCTCCGGCGCCCGCATCGAGACGAACGCCTCCGGCATCCTCGTCCGCGGAAGCGACCGCACCGTCGTCGAGGGTGTGACCGTCGACGGCGCGCCGACGCCCGAAGAGGGGTTCATGGGCGCTATCCTCATCGACGGTCGCAGCGTCGTCGAGAACTCGACGTTCCGCGGCGGCCGAGACGGCGTCTACACCCACCGCGCCGACGGGAGCGTCGTTCGCCGCAACCGCATGGTCGGCGGTCGGTACGGCGTCCACGAGATGTACACCTCGAACACGCTCGTCGCGGACAACACCGTCCGCGACGCGCAGTCGGGCGTAATCGTGATGACGCGACCCGTCGGAAACATCGTCGTGGGCAACGACGTCCGAGACAGCACCTACGGCGTCGTTCCGGCCGGCGGCGAGTCGCTGTACGCGGACAACGTCGTCGTGAACAACGGCTACGGGCTACAGGTCGCCGGGGACCGAAACGCCTTCGTCGGGAACGTCGTCGTCGGGAACCGCGTCGGCGTGCGCGGAAACGAGATACTCCCGACGAACTGGGCGATACGAAACGACGTGGTGGACAACGACCGCCGCGTCGAGGTGACACTCGGACCGACGCGGACGTGGACGCACGGCGGCGTCGGCAACCACTGGGGCGAACTGCCGCTGACCGACGCCGACTCCGACGGCGTCTACGACCGAACGTACCGCCCGTCGGGGGCCGTAGACGGCCGACTCGGCGAGACGCCGGGCGCGACAACGCTCGCGCGGTCGCCGGCGGCGACGACGCTCCGCGGCGTCCAAGACGTGGTCTCGGGACTCCGCCAGTCGGGCGTCGTGGACTCGGCGCCCCGGACGTCCCCGTTCCGTCCGGCGGCGGTCGAACGGGCGCGCGCGAACGCGACTGACGGGGGCGAGACGGCGTGACCGACGACGCACCGGCCGCGGTCACGGTGTCCGACCTGCGGCAGTCGTTCGGCGACGTGACCGTCCTCGACGGCGTCTCGATGTCGGTCGCGCCCGGGGACGTCGTCGCCATCGTCGGCCCGAACGGGTCGGGGAAATCGACGCTTCTCGAACTGCTCGTGGGCGTTCGCGCCGCCGGCGGCGGAAGCGTCGAACTCGGCGGGGGCGAGGGGGACCGGCGCGTGGGCTATCTCCCCCAGCGACCGGCGTTCCGCGAGGGGTTCACCGCCCGCGACACGCTCGATTTCTACGCGCGGTTCCTCGCGGAGGCGGACGTGCCGGGAACGCTCGAACGCGTCGGCCTGAGCGGCGTCTCGGACCGGACCGTCGGTTCGCTCTCGGGCGGCATGACGCGACTGCTGGGACTCGGCCAAGCGATTCTCGGGAGTCCCGACGTACTCGTCCTCGACGAACCGGGGAGCGGACTCGACCCCGCGATGGTTGAACGACTGTTCGCCGTGGTCGGCGAGTTGGCCGCGGACGGAACGGCCGTCGTCGTCGCGTCGCACAACCTCGCGGCCGTCGAGATGCACGCGGACACCGTCGCCCTCCTCGACCGGGGTCGCTTCGCCGCCGTCGGCCCGCCGGCGGACCTCCTCTCGGAGACGGGGACCGAGACGCTGGTCGGGGCGTTTCTCGCCATCGTCGAGGGAGGCGAGGGCGGGTCGACCGTCCGCGCGAGTGCGGGAGACGGGGAGGCGACGGAGCGATGACCGTCGGCGAGACGGTCGGGGACCTGTTCGTCGTCGCCACCCGAGAACTACGGACCGTCGCGCGGACGCCCGCGCTCCTCGGCATCTCCGTCGTCTTTCTCGCGAGCGTCGTCGGCGTCGCGTGGGGCGGGACGGGCGGCGGCGGCGGGTTCGTCCCCCTCACGCTCGACCTGCTGACGTTCACCGAGGTTCTCGTCCCGGTCTTGGCTGTCGCGTTCGGCTACCGGAGCATCCTCGACGACCGCCTCACGGGCGAACTCGACATGCTCCGAACGTTCGACGTCGGACGAGTCGCGTACGTCGGGGGCGTCTACCTCGGCCGCGGGATGGCGCTCGTCGCTCTCGTCGTCGCGTCGCTACTCGTCGCCGGACTGCTCGTTCCGGTGTTGACCGCCGACCAGCCGACGTTCCTCGCGACGAACGAGGCGGCCGACTCCCTGCTTCGGTTCGTCCGGTTCGTCGCTCTCGCGGCGGCGTTCTCGCTCGTGATGCTCGCGGTGACGGTTGCGGTATCGGCGGCCGCGAGAACGCTGCGAACCGCGTTCGTGCTCGTCACGGCTCTCGTTGCGGTGTTCGTACTCGGTGCGGACACCGCGCTCTTGGCCGGACTCGCGGCGGGCGTCGTCTCGCCGGAGGGACTGTCGGGACTGCTCGCGTTCGGGCCGAACAGCGCGTTTCGCGGCCTCGTCCTCTCCTCGGCCGTCGGCGTCGTCGGTGGTGCCGGGGTCAACGCCGGGTCGCCGTTCGTGAACGCCCTCGGACTGTTCGCGTGGTGGGCGGTCGGTCTGGGCGTCGCAGTCTGGCGCGTCTGGCCGAACGTGGAACGCGGGGCGCAGTAGCCCGGAAAACGGCCCTCGGTTCAGCCGAAGTTCTCGACTTTCGCGGCGTCGGCGTCGCCGCCCGCGGCGTCGACGGCGTCAGTCGCCTCCGCGACGAAATCAGCGAACCCGTAGACGAACACCTGTTCGCCTTCTTTCGTCGTCACCGCGTCCGAGACGGCGTCCTCTATGTCGCCGTCGGTGACGACGACGGACGCGCCCGACTCGCGGAGGGCGTCTAACCTCTCCTCGTGGGCGGGTGCGTCGGACTGGTAGACGACCGCCACCTCGTTTCCGTCTCGGGCGGCCGCCTCGCCGATTCCCACCGCGGGGCCGATTCCCGGACCCCCCGCGAGGACGACGACGCGCGACTCGCCCTCGTAGTAGTCGCTTCCGAACGGGCCGGTCACGTCGAGTTCGTCGCCCGCAGAGAGGTCTACCAGATGCCGACTGAACGGCCCGGCCTCCTCGGGGTCGACGCCGACAGTCACCTCGAACGTCCCTTCGACGCCCGGCGAGGAGAGCGTGTAGAACCGAGAGTACGACTCGCCGTCGACGGTGCCGGTGAGTTTCACGAACTGACCGGGTTCGGCCTCGAACCCGTCCGGCGTCTCGAACTCGATGGCAACCGTGTCCGGTCCGACTTCTCGAACGGCCGCGACGGCGACAGTTGCGTCCATGGCCGACGGTTCGAGGGCCCGAATAAAGGGCCTTGCTCTCCGGGACGGCGGCCGCCCGCCGGGACCGGTTTCTGTCACCGTAATATCTCCGCCCGCCGGGCGAAGCGACGGTGGACATTCGGTCGTTTCTCCGCCGTATTTCGGGGTTATTACTACTGATTGGACCAATATTACCCACCCTTACTCCGTGTACGTTCATATTTACCCGAATCTAATCCGTCACCGTTTTCAATGGCTTTCAGAAGGCTTTTCAGCACTCCATGGCAACTCGCTACCCACATGCCTGCGGACTTCAACTGGGCCATCGGCGGGGAAGCCGGCGATGGCATCGATTCGACGGGGAAGATATTCGCTCAGGCACTCTCTCGGGCTGGACGGCACGTGTTCACTTCGAAGGACTTCGCGTCCCGTATCCGCGGCGGATACACGGCGTACAAGGTCCGCACGTCGGTCGACCCGGTGCAGAGCGTCGTCGACCGACTCGACGTGCTCATCGCGCTGACGCCTCGGACTATCGAGGAGAATCTCGAAGAACTCCACGAAGGTTCCGTCATCATCTACGATGGCGAGCGGACCACGATGGAGAACATCGAGATACCCGAGGGGATGATTGGGCTGGACGTTCCCCTCAAGCGCCTCGCGGAGGAGGCCGGCGGAGCCATCATGCGAAACGTCGTCGCACTCGGCGCCGCCTGCGAAGTATCGAACTTCCCTATCGAGAACCTCGACAGCGCACTCGAGAAGCGCTTCGGCTCGAAGGGACAGTCTCTCGTCGACAACAACAAAGAGGCCGCACGGAGCGGTCAAGACTACGTCGAGGAGAACTACGATCACGAGTTCGACTACGACTTAGACACGACAGAGGAGGACTACGTTCTCCTGAACGGCGACCAAGCCATCGGGATGGGCGCAATCGCCGCCGGGTGTAAGTTCTACGCCGGATACCCCATCACGCCCGCGACGGACGTGATGGAGTATCTCAAGGGCCGCATCGAGCAGTTCGGCGGCCACGTCCTCCAAGCCGAAGACGAGCTCTCCGCCATCAACGTCGCACTCGGCGCGGCGCGCGCCGGTGCGCGTTCGATGACGGCGACGTCCGGTCCGGGTATCGACCTGATGACCGAGACGTTCGGACTCGTCGCCACCTCGGAGACGCCCCTCGTCATCGCCGACGTGATGCGGTCGGGCCCCTCGACGGGGATGCCGACGAAACAAGAACAGGGCGACCTGAACATGCTCCTGCACGGCGGTCACGGCGAGATTCCGCGTTTCGTCTTGGCTCCGACGACCATCGCCGAGTGCTTCTGGAAGACCGTCGAGGCGTTCAACCTCGCCGAGAAGTACCAGACGCCGGTCTACCTCACGTCCGACCTCGCGATGGCCGTCACCGAACAGACGTTCTCGCCCGAGATGTTCGACATGGACGAGGTCGAAATCGACCGCGGGAAAGTCGTCGACGACGACACCATCGGCGAGTGGCAAAACGAGAAAGGGCAGTTCCAACCGCACGCGCTGACCGACGACGGCGTCTCGCCGCGCGCGTTCCCCGGTACGGAGGGCGGCGCACACATGTCGACCGGTCTCGAACACGACGAACTCGGCCGCCGTACCGAGGACACCGACATGCGCGTACAGCAGGTTGACAAGCGCCAACAGAAGGTCCAGACGGCGCGAGACGACGAAGACTGGAGTCCGCGCGAGTTCGGGAACGAGGACGCCGACAACCTCGTCGTCTCGTGGGGGTCGAACGAGGGCGCGATGCGCGAAGCCATCGAGTTCCTCGAAGACGACGGCATCGACGTGCGGTTCCTCTCGGTTCCGTACATCTTCCCGCGTCCGGACCTCACGGAGGATATCGAAGCCGCAGACGACGTCATCGTCGTCGAGTGTAACGCGACCGGTCAGTTCGCCGACGTCGTAGAGCACGACACACTTACACGCGTCAAGCGACTCAACAAGTACAACGGTGTCCGGTTCAACGCGGACGAACTCGCGGCGGACATCAAAGAACTCCTCGCAGAGGAGGCTACGGCACAATAATGAGCTCCGAAATCCGCTTTACCGACTTCAAGTCCGACAAACAGCCCACGTGGTGCCCCGGTTGCGGGGACTTCGGCACGATGAACGGGATGATGAAGGCCCTCGCGAACACGGGGAACGACCCCGACAACACCTTCGTCGTCGCCGGTATCGGCTGTTCCGGAAAGATTGGTACGTACATGCACTCGTACGCCCTCCACGGCGTTCACGGGCGCGCACTCCCCGTCGGCACGGGCGTCAAACTCGCCAACCCGAACCTCGAAGTGATGGTCGCGGGCGGCGACGGTGACGGCTACTCCATCGGTGCCGGTCACTTCGTCCACGCCGTGCGGCGGAACGTCGACATGACGTACGTCGTCATGGACAACCGCATCTACGGCCTGACGAAGGGGCAGGCCTCGCCCACGTCGCGCGAGGACTTCGAGACGTCCACGACGCCGGAGGGTCCCCAGCAACCGCCGGTGAACCCCCTCGCACTCGCACTCGCGGCGGGCGGGACGTTCATCGCGCAGTCGTTCTCCACCGACGCACAGCGCCACGCCGAAATCGTCCAGAAAGCCATCGAACACGACGGGTTCGGCTTCGTCAACGTGTTCAGCCCGTGCGTCACGTTCAACGACGTGGACACGTACGACTACTTCCGCGACAACCTCGTCGACCTCGCCGAAGAGGACCACGACCCCTCGGACTACGACTCGGCGAAAGACAAGATTCTCGACGCCGGAAAGGAGTACCAAGGCGTCATCTGGCAAGACGACGAGTCGGTGCCGTACGACCAGAAACACGACCTCGACTCGGACATGTCCGAAATCGACGAGGGCGCGCCCGACGGCGCGATGGACCTCGTCCGCGAGTTCTACTGAGTCGGCTCCGAACCGGCCGTCGGATTTCACTTTTCGCGCCGTCCGTCTCCGAGACGCCGAGAGAAGAGAGCCTCGGTCGCCGGTCAGGCGTCGTCGGCTTCGACCCGTTCGACGGACAATCGGTACCGCGCGCCGCAGTCGAGACACCGAGAGGTGTCGGATTCGATGAGTTCGGTGACGACGACTTCCCCGAACTCACAGCGCGGACAGTCGTAGACGAGGGTGTCCCCGGCGATGCGATGGGCGAACGCGTTCGTGTTCTCCGCGGAGAGTTCTGGCATATTTTGCCACCAGTAGGATGCCAACGTCTACCACACTAAATCTGACGGCAGGCGGGTGGCCGTCGGTTCGCGACGCCGGGGTACGGATACGGTTTATTTTTATGACGGGCGACGAAATTCGTAGAACATGTCTGCGGAAGCCTACGATATCGTCGTCGTCGGAGGAGGAACGGCGGGAGCCTTCGCCGCGGCGACCGGGGCGTCGGAAGGCCTCGACGTCGCTCTCCTCGAGCGGAAATCGGAGAGCGAGGCCGGTCACATCGCCTGTGGGGACGCCATCAAGGGAAAAAAGACGTTCCCAGACGTTCTCGATCTCGATTACCTCCGTGAGGAATCGTTCACCAACCAACGGATCAGTCGCGCCGTCTTCGAGAACCCGCGCGGCGAGACGCTCGACATCCCGTTCAAGAGCACGGGCGCGGTCATCGACCGAAAGCGCTACGGCGAGGTGATCTTAGAGGAGGCCGACCGACTCGGCGCGGAACTGCAGTTCGATACGGTGGTCCAAGACGTGATGCAGGACGACGACGGCACCGTCACCGGCGTCCGCGCCAAGCGCGACGGGAACGTGCTCGAATACGAAGCGCAGGTCACCATCGACGGCGCGGGCGCGTTGTCGCTCCTGCAGGACAAGACGGATTTCTCCGGGACGCACTTCGATACGAACGTCTCGTACTCGCAGTTCTGCTCTGCCTACCGGGAGGTTATCGACGTCTCGGAACCCGTCGACTACGACGACGCCATCGTGTTCAAACCGACAGAGGAGTTGGGCTATCTCTGGTACTTCCCTCGGTCCGCCACGGAGATAAACGCCGGACTCGGCTTCCAGATGACAGAAGAGCCGATGGAACTGATCGAGGTGCTGAAACGCGACTTGCGGAACCGCCCGGAGTTCGCGAACGCGACGGTGAAAGACAAACTCGGTGCCGCCCTGCCGACGCGCCGACCCTACGACTCGGCGGTCGCAGACGGCTTCATCGCCGCCGGAGACTCTGCAGGCCACGTCAATCCGACCACCGGCGGCGGCATCCCCGGCGCGGCCAGGTCCGCCCACTGGGCGGCCAAGCGCGCCGCGAAAGCCATCTCCGAGGGCGACGTGAGCGAGGCGAACCTCTGGGAGTACAACCGCGACGTGATGACCGACTTCGGCAAGCGGTTCGCCGCGGTCGACCTCTACAACATCTGGGGCACCGCCCACGAGGTCAACGACCTCGTCGATATCGTCTCGTCGCTCCCGGGTCAGCAACTCGTCGACGCCCTCAGCAGCGGTTCCTCCGAGATGAGCCTGAAACTGAAACTGGAGACGCTCGTGAAGACGTTCGGCCACTGGCGCGCGCTCTCTGGTCTCTACAAGGTGAGTCGAAAGGCCTCGGAGATTACGACGCAGTACAACGCCTACCCCTCGTCGCCGCGCGGATTCGAGGCGTGGCAGGACGCGCGCGACGGCGTGATGGAAGACCTCTACGAGATAACCGGCGCGGACCCGAAGTACTGACGACAACTGTTCGCACGCTTTCCGGCACGTTACCTCCCTTTCACAACGTCTTTCCCGCAGTCGCCCGTTGTTCGGGCAACGTATGTCCCACCAGTCACTCGACAGCGACGACGTCCCCGTGACGAACGGCATGCCGGTGCTCGGACTTGGCACGTGGCAGAACGACGACCCCGACGCCTGCGCCAACGCGGTGGAGACGGCGCTGAACGCCGGATACCGTCACATCGACACGGCCCAAGCGTACGGCAACGAAGACGCCGTCGGCCGGGGCATAGAGAACGCGGACGTGGACCGAGAGGACGTCTTTCTCGCGACCAAGGTGTGGATAGACAACCTCGCGCACGACGACGTCCTCTCGTCGACCGAAGAGAGCCTCGACAAACTCGGCGTCGACTACGTGGACCTGCTCTACGTCCACTGGCCGTCCCGCGAGTACGACCCCGAAGAGACGTTCCGCGCGTTCGACGAACTCGTAGACGACGGAAAAGTAGAGCGCGTCGGAATCAGCAACTTCGAACCCGAACAGGTCGACGAAGCCGTCGAGACGGCCGACTCGCCCATCTTCGCGAACCAGATAGAGCTGCATCCCCTCCTCCCGCAGGAGGAACTCAGAGACCACTGCGCCGACGCGGACATCGAAATCGTCGCGTACTCTCCGCTCGCGCGCGGCGAGGTGTTCGACGTGCCCGAACTCTCAGACGTCGCGGAGAAACACGACGCCAGCGAGGCGCAAGTGTCGCTCGCGTGGCTTCGCGAGAAGGGCGTCACCGCCATCCCGAAGGCGACGAGCGAAGACCACATCCTCGACAACTGGGAGTCTCTCGGCGTCGAACTCGACGACGAGGACGTCGAGAAGATAGACGCCATCGACCGGACCGACCGCCGCGTCGACCCCGACTTCGCGCCCTGGTAAGGGACTCGTCTCTTTTTTGCCCGGCCGGGCGGCGGCCGTCGGGACAAGCGATTAGTGTTGACGGACCGAATAGTACTCCGTATGGAGTTCGACCTAATGCGAACGTCGGCGCTGTTTCTCGTACTCGTCGCGGTGGGAGTCGCCGCACTCATCGCGATGGGCGTGATGGCCACGAGTACGGTTCTGATGATGGTCGCCCCGGCGATGCTTCTGTTCGGGGCGGTCTGTCTCGGACTCGGTATCAAACACGGCGAGTACCGCACCGGAGGGACGCGCTGACGAGAGGACCGCTCACTGCTCTACCGCGTCCTCGACCGTCTCGTCGCTCATGCTCGCGGCGATTCGGACGCCGACGACGCTTACGACGATACCGCCGACGATGAAAAGCGCGAGTCGCTGTCTGGCCGAGAGCGCGACGTCGAAGAACACGGCGTTCGTGAGCACGCCCTCGCGGTGGAGGAACCACCCGGAGAAGCCGCGGACGACGAGTCCGAGGGCGACGACGCCGAACGGGAGGTTCAGATACGGCGTCCGAACGCCGTCGGAGCCGATGAGTTCGTCGATGAGGCGGCCCGCACTCGCGGTCAACGCGGCGAGCGCCAGCCACGGAACCGCGTTATAGACGAACTGCATGGCGGGCAGCACCACCGTCTCGGAACCGGTCGGCGTCGTCACGGAGAGCGCACCGAGGAAGATACCGACGAGCGACAGTCCGCCCGCGGCGGCGTACGTGACGACGGACACCTGTCCGGAGTACAGCGCGTCGCGGACCCTATCTGGGGCGTCCGCGATGAACTGGTCTATCGCGAACCCCTTGTACAGAAGCGCCGCCCCGAGAACCGACGCCAGACCCGCGAGGGCGACGGCGGGCGAAAACTGCGTGAGGAGAAGCGGCATCAAAAGAAGCGTCGCTCCGAGAGGGACGAGCACCGTCGTCCGGAGTTCCTCGTCGGCGAGAAACTGCTTGAGGAGGTAGTACGTCGATTCGATGTCGTGGGCCTGCCGGACGACCACTCGGTCCACGGAGTCGATGCGGAGGCGGCTCTCTATCACCGGCACCACCCGTTCGTCGGCGGCGCTGTCGATGACGACGACGGTGGATTCCGGGTCGTACTCCGCTACGAGTCGGTCCAGTTGCGCGGCCAAAGAGAGGTCGGCGCCTACGAGCGAGTCGCTTCCGCCGGAGACGACGGCGACGACGGCGTCCTCGTCTTCGTCCCGCAGGTCCCTGACGACGCGGAGCGATTCGAGGAGGCAGTTGACACTCGAATCTTCCGGGTCCGCGAGGCCCACCTCCGTGACGAGCGATTGGACGGCTTCCCACCCGACCACGGGCGTCCGGAGCCCCGCCTTCCGCCCGATGTCGTTCGACCGGTCGACACAGAGGACGAGCGTGGTCACAACCGTGCGAACGACTCACTTAGTTAAAACGCTCCCGGTCGATGGAGCGAACCGTTATCGGACGGGGAGTCGTCGGTCCGCTATGCGACGAGAGGCAGTCTCCACCGGAACCGAGTGGGAACCGAGAGTCGGCTACTCCCGCGCCGTCCGGACGGGCGAGACGATTCGCGTCTCCGGCACCACGGCCACCGACGAGGACGGCGACGTGGTCGGAGTCGGCGACCCGGCCGCACAGACCGACCGAGCGCTCTCGAACGTCGTGTCCGCCGTCGAAGAACTCGGCGGCCGCGTCGAAGACGTCGTCAGAACCCGGATGTACGTCGTCGATGCGGACGACTGGGAGGCCGTCGGCGACGTCCACGGGTCGTTCTTCCGCGACGTTCCCGTCCGACCCGCCTCGACGATGGTCGAAGTGAGTCGACTGATCGACCCGGAACTGCTGGTCGAGATAGAGGCCGAAGCGGTCGTCGAACCGGGCGGAGAAGAAGAGAGCGGTTAGAACCGGAACCGGAAGTCCGCGGCGTCGGCGTCGAACGCGGACGCGACGCCCGCGCCGAACGCGTAGGCCGCGTGCGCCGCGCCGCCGCGGAGGCGGGAGGCGACGCCTCGTCGGGGCGTGAACTCGCGGACGCCCACGTCGTCGACGCCGAGAAGGGTCGCGACGCGGTCCTCCACGTCGTCTCGCGTTCCCAAGTGGTCCACCAACCCGAGTTCGAAGGCGTCCTCGCCGAGATAGACGCGCGCCTCGGTGTCTCGCACCGTCTCGGGGTCCATCTCTCGGCCCGCCGCGACGCGTTCGACGAAGTCCTCGTAGTAGTCGTCGACGATGCCTTGGAGGTAGTCGCGTTCGTCCTCGGAGACGTCTTTCAGCGCCGTCCCGGCGTCTTTGTACTTGCCTGCGGCGAATCGCTCGTAGGAGACGCCGAGTCGCTCTGCGAGTTCCGAGACGTTCACCGAAGAGCCGATGACGCCGATGCTCCCGACGACGCTCACGTCGTGCGCCCAGAGTTCGTCACAGCCGGTGGCGATCCAGTAGCCGCCGCTCGCACAGACGTCGGTGGCGTACGCCACGGTTGGGCCGTCGAACTCCTCGACCGCCCGCCGTATCTCCTCGCTCGGCAGAATCTCGCCGCCCGGCGTGTTCAGTTTCACCAACAAGGCGTCCGCGCCGCCGTCGTCGTCCGCCGCGCGTATCCGGTCTACGATGTCGTCCGCCGGCGTGCCGACGCTTCCGCCGGGCACGGGGCCGGGTCCGCCGTCGCGGGTTATCGGGCCTTCGACCGCCACTTCCGCGACGTCGTAGTCGGGGTAGGCCCTGTCTGCGAGTCGCCCGCCGACGCGGAGACCCGCACCGAGGACGCAGACGGCGAGAATCACGCCGAGAAGGTCCGCCACGTCGGCGGGTCTGAGGACGAAGAGATACCAACCGACTGCGGTAAAGACCACCGCGACGGAGAGAACGACGACTGTGCGCCCGACGGAGGTCAATCGACTGCCCGTCACGCGATATCACCCGATAGCATACTGATGCGTCTCTCGGGCGCGGTGAAAAACGTATCCGAAACAGCGAGAACGGTCCGGTCGGCTTAGAGCAGCCCCGTCTTCTGGAGCTTCATCAGGTCCTCGGTGTCGAGGGTTTCGCCTTCCTTGAACTTCTGGTAGATCTCTTCGGCCTCTTCTTTGGCGGCTTCGCGCTCCTCTGCGCGTTCGGCGTCGCGTTCCTGCTCTTCCTGCTTGTCGAGTTCGCGGAGACGCTTTTGCACGCGGACGAAGTCCTCGTGGTGCCGGTCTGCGGCCTCCTGCGCTTCGACGAACAGTTCGTGCATCGCGTCGGCCTTGTCACGGATGTCGTCGGCCTCTCGGTAGGCCTCGATCATCTGGTTGTGATGTTCTTGAGCCTTGTCGGCGAGCTCTGTCACCTTCTGGTGGTGCTGAGACGCCTCCGAACGGACCTCCTCGGCCTCTTCGACGAGTTCGTCGAGTTCGCCCGTGTCCTCGACCTTGTCTTTCTTTTGACGGAGTTCCTCGCGCTTGTCCTCGATCTTCTCGATGAGTTCGCGCTCGTCTTCCGTCGAGAGAACTTCGGTCTGTTGTCGGAACTCGAGTTGCTCGATCTCTTCTTTGAGCTCGTCGATGTCTTTGCCGTCGTCGAGCTCTAAGTCCTGCTTCATCTCTTCGACCTGGTCGAAGAGTTCGTTGGCATCCGCGTTGAGCTCGTTTCGGCTCTTCTTGTGCTCCTGAACCTGCTCGTTGAGCGAGTCCCGCTCTTCGCGGTGTTCTTGTGCCTCGTCGACCTTCTCGCGAGTCATCGCGTTGAGGTCGTCGCGCTTGGACGCGCGCTCGGAGGCCATCTGGTTCAGGTCGTTACGACGATCGCGGAGCTGCCCCGCGAGTTTGATGAGCTCGCCTTTCGAACCGTCTTCGAGCTTGTCATCTGTGAGTTCGACGTTTTGGGATTCGTCGAGCTCTTGTACGTCGTATTCTTGGAGAACGTCTTGCTTTGTCACCATGCGTAATCAAACCTCGATACCATCACCGCTCCGGACAAGGCGGCCGCTCCTTGTGATGCTGCCGACCGTGGATAAGAATTCCCGATCATTCTACGTGCGGTTCCGCCGGAACGCCGGAGGCGCTCTGGTACTCTTCTATTGTTTCCATCCACATATAAATCCATCGGTGGTCCAGGCCGTGGAAAGCGGTATCACGGCCCTCGAATACGCCGTGTTACGAGCTATCAAGGGTCGGTGGTGGGTATATAAACCGCGGCGCGGGACGAGGCCCGACGTGTCGGACGAGTGGAAACGGAATCAGACCGCCGTGGAGAATCGTGTGCGCTTTACCGCGGCGACGGCGACGGAGAGGCATGACCGACCGACGCGAAGTCGTCCGCGCGCGCGGACACGAGAACGTCACCGCCGAACACGCGAGCACGTTCGAGGTGACGTCGGACGATTGGCTCACGCCCGCGGGAGACTGTATTTTGGCCGTCGAGGCCGACCGGGTCCCCGCGGACTTCGACGAAGCGTTCGTCGAAGCGTGCCGCGACCGCGAAGCAACGATCACGGCGGAGGTAGCGGTCGAAACCGACGACGGAGACGTGTTCACGCAGACCGTTTCGGGGCGCGGCCACCCCGAGTTGACGTTCGAGGGCGACCGGAGCCACGTGGGCCGAACGAGCGAGTACGTCGACGACCGAACCGTTCTCGTCGGTGCCGGCGGCGCCGCCGCGGACTTCGACCGGGAACTCGTCGCGGCCCTCGCAGAGGGGGCGGCGGTGACGCTGACGCTCACCGTGGAGTGACGCGCGCGAGGAGCGAACGGGGCCGAGAGACCAGACCGCTTTTCGCCGTCGGAGCCGAACTCGCTTCCATGTCGGAGGAACCCGCAGAGAACATAAGCGGCGGCGAAGACGGGTCCGGCGCCGCCGCGATGTTCGAAGAGCGTCCCGCCGAGACGCGCGCCGAGGCCGTCGTCGACGAGTTAGGCCGACAGTACTGGCAGAAGGCCTACGGCGGACGGGACGCCTTCGAGTGCCTCGTCCGGACGATTCTCAGCCAGAACACGAGCGACAAGGCGAGTCAACCGGCCCACGACGAACTGATGGCTCGGTACGGCGGCGAGGGCGATCTCGCAGAGACGCTGGCCGAAGCGGACCGAGCGGAACTCGCAGAGACGATATCGGGCGCGGGCCTCTACAACCAGAAGTCGAAGATGATACGCGGCGCGGCCCGGGAAGTCGTCGCCGAGTTCGGGGACTCGACGGGGTTCGACGCGTACGTGCGAGACGAACCGCCCGCCGTCGTCCGCGACCGATTGCTGGAGATACACGGCGTCGGTCCGAAGACGGCCGACTGCGTTCTCCTCTTTGCGGGCGGCCGAGGCGGCGTCTTCCCCGTCGACACGCACGTCCACCGAATCGCCCGCCGGTTGGGCGTCGCGCCGCCGGACGCGGACCACGAAGGCGTGAGAGAAGCGCTCGAACGCGACGTTCCGGGCGAGAAGTGCGGCTTCGGACACACCGCGATGATACAGTTCGGCCGGGAGTACTGCACCGCGCGCAAGCCCGCCTGTCTCGACGGACTCGACGCCTGTCCGCTGTCCGACCGCTGTGACCGCGTGGGCGTGTCGCCGGAGACGGGCGACGTCGTCGACCCGTCCGAGGCGACGGCCGAGTGACGCCGCCGAGAGAGCCGGTAGTGACCGCCTTCTTCCGCTAATCGGGTCCTACGGCGTCGCCGCGCGCGATAACTTGGGGTTTAACCGTCGGGGCGCGCTGACAGTAGCACATTTGTTCATATTAACGGTCCTCGTACTTTATGAGGGAACCGAGAGTAGAGATTCGCTGAGATATGGTGTTCGCAGACAGGAGTTGTAACCGGCCACGTTTCCGAGGGGGAGACGATGAGTGACGACGGAGTCGGCGGCAGGGGCCCGACAGCGTCGGCCGAGGAGTACCACGCGATGCACGACTGGTCGAGCGACGAACCGCTGAGTTTCAGCGTCGTCAGAGCGGTGTCGAGACTCGCGGAGAAGGAACCGGAGGCGTTGCCGCCGTTGTACGACGTCGTCGACCCGGACTCGCTCGATACGCTGTTCACCGACAGGACGAACCGAAACGGCAGTCTCTCGTTTTTGCTCGACGGTCACGAGGTGACCGTCTACGCGGACGGCGGCATCGTCGTCGAACGCGCCGACGCGAACTACCCGTCGGGGCCGGCCTGAGATGGGTCGCCCGGCGTCAACACGCCCTCGTCTCGACGCCGGAAACCGGTGACCCGTCGGACTCGTACGACGACCGGTCCTCACCGAGCGAAGAGAACATCGGCAACTCGAACGAGTAGTCGAACACGACGGCGAAGGCGTCGAACGGGTTCGAGAGGAACGCCCCCGCGTCGCCGACGCCGTCGAAGACGACGCCGGTCCGAAGCGAGAGTATCGTCTGGTTCAGTGCGGTGCCGCGCGCTTCGATGCCGAGGGCTCCTTCGCCGCCGAGATTAGAGAAAAGCGACGTGTGAATCGTCATCTCGATACCGGGTCCCTCGGTTCCGACGCCGAGTTCGTGCCCGCCGGGCGGAAAGCAGCGCTCTCCGTCCGCGTCGGCGGTCGAATCCGGGTCGGCCGACTGGGCGGCGACGGGGCCGACGGCCGACGCTCCCACGACAGAAAGCAGCACGAACACGGTGACGATAGTCCGAAGCCAGCGTCGCATACAGGGCGGTTCTCGGGAAGGATGTTAAGCGTCGGGTCGCGATTCTCAGGCCTGAGATTCCGCCTCGCCTTCGAGTTGGCGGACGAGTTCGTCGAGGATTGCGTCCGCGCTCGATAGATTCGTCGCGAGGGGGACCGAGTGAACGTCACAGATGCGGAGAAGCGCCGTGATGTCGGGTTCGTGCGGTTGCGCGGTCAAGGGGTCCCGCAGGAAGAAGACGCCCGCGCAGTTCCCGTCGGCTATCTCCGCGCCGATCTGCATGTCGCCGCCGATGGGACCGGACTGCTTTCGTTCGACGTCGAGGCCCGTCTCCTCTTGGAGTCGCTTTCCCGTCGTCCCCGTCGCCATCAGGTCGAAACGTTCGAGGTCGGCCGCTCGGTTCCGCGCGAACTCGATGAGTTCGGGCTTTTTCTCGTCGTGTGCGATGAGTGCGAGACGCATATGGTCAGTCTACCGCACAGCGCCAAGAAAGTTCGCCGCCCGAAACGGGACGCGTCTCGACGACTGCGAGAGACAACGAAAGCGATAGCCGTGCGAACTGCCGCCCGTCGCGTCGGCCGTTTCCTGTCTACTTGAAGCGGAACGTCTCGAGGTTCTTCGGCGCGAACGTCCGCATGTTGTAGTTGTGGTACAGCGCAGACGAGAGGTCCTGCACCGACCGTTCGTCGCCGTGGACGCAGAGCACTTTCTCGGGACGGGGGTTCATCGTCTTCACGAAGTTCTCCAGTCCCTCCCGGTCGGCGTGGCCGGAGAACCCGTCGACGGTTTCGACGTCCATCTTCAGTTGGAGGGTGTCCGAACGGCCCCGGCCGTCGCGGCCGTTGACCGGAATCTCGTCCCATCCGTTCTGGATGCGTCGCCCGAGCGTTCCCTGCGCCTGGTAGCCGACGAAGACGAGGCGGGAGTCCGGGTCGGGGCCGATGTGGCGGAGCCACGACATGATGGGGCCGCCCGTGACCATCCCGGACGTAGAGAGGATGATGGCCGGTTCGCCGTCGGCCACCTCTTGACGTTCGTCCTCGCCGCCGTCTATGTGGTTGAACTCGTCGGCGAGGAACGGGTTCTCGTCCTCGTGGAAGATGCGGTCGCGGAGTTCGTCGCGGAGGTATTCGGGGTAGGTCGTGTGAATCGCGGTCGCCTCCCATATCATCCCGTCTAAGTGGACGGGCATGGAGGGAATCTTGCCGCTCCGCATCGCCTCCTCTATGACGAGCATTATCTCCTGTGACCGGCCGACCGCGAACGCGGGGACGAGAACCTTCCCGCCCTTGTCGTACGTCTCGTTTATTATCTCGATGAGGTTCTCTTCCGAGTGCTCTTGGTCTGTCTGGTAGTCGTTCCGACCGCCGTAGGTGGATTCGAGAACCAGCGTCTCGACGCGCGGGAAGTCGTTGACCGCGCCGTTGAAAAGGCGCGTGTCGTCGTAGTGGATGTCACCCGAGAACGCGACGTTGTAGAGGCCGTCGCCGATGTGGAAATGGGAGACGGCCGATCCGAGGATGTGACCCGCGTTGTGGAACGTGAGCTTCACGTCCGGCGCGATGTCGGTCACGTCGCCGTATTCGAGCGGGATGCAGTGTTTGATAGCCTCGCGGACCATCTCGGACTCGTACGGCGGCGTCCGGCCTTCTTTGGTCGCCACGTCGAGGTAGTCGAGGGTGAGAAGGCCCATCAGGTCGCGGGTCGGTTCGGTCGTGTAGATGGGGCCGTCGTACCCGTACTTGAACAGAAGCGGGATGAGCGCCGAGTGGTCGAGGTGCGCGTGCGTCAAGACGACGGCGTCGAGCGAGTTCGCGCCGGACCCGAGCGCTTCGGGCACCTGCAGGTAGGGCACGTCGTCGGACCCGGGCTTGTCGCCGCAGTCGACCAAGATGCGCGTCTCGGGCGTCGAGACGACGAACGAGGCGCGCCCGACTTCGCGGCAGCAGCCGAGCGTCGAGATGCGGACCCACTCGTCGTCCGAGAGCTGTTCTCTGTGAATCTGCCGTCCGACGCGTTCGAGAATCTGCCGCCTCTCGTCGCGTTCCTGCTTCAGGAAGTTCCGGACGTTCGAGACGGTGGAGGACTCTATCGGCGGGGTGCGGACGACTTCCGGGGTCCATCCCACCTGCTGGGTTATCTTTCGGAGCGTCGAACCGTGGCGGCCGATGACCATCCCGGGCTTCGACGCCTCGATGACGACTTCGCCCGTGTCGGCGTGGAAGTCGAGGTCGGTGACGCCCGCCTCCTCGGGGATGACGTCGAGAATCTGTTCTTCGGCGTCGCGGGGGCTCGAAAGCGCCTCGGGGTCGGGTCTGACCGTGATGCGCTTGCGAAGTTTGCTGGCGAGTTTTCGGATCAAGTCGCCGTTCTGTGCGAACTCCTTTGGGTCGCGCGTGTAGACGACTAGCTCCGGTCCCTCGTATTTCACGTCCGACACCGAGATGTCGGATGGAAGTTCGTTCGTAATCTCTGCTTTCAATTCCTCGAGTTGCTTATCTACTGAACTCATAACTGAGTGGCCTCGCCCGCTTCGTCGCGAGCGGTGTCGGAGAGTCGCTGCCTCGAAAGCCGCGTTCCGGTGCCGGTACGTCTCTCCGGAGACGGTCGGGCCCGGTCGACGATTGAGAGAGCATAGTCAACGAGTACGATGGTATCTCTGGCTATCCTGACTGCGGGAAGAGGCAGGGAAAACCCGCTTACTCGGAGGTACTTTCTCGTTGGTATAAAAGCCTTCGCAAAGTCGAAGCCGTCGGGCGCCCAGATGGGGCGTATGGATCTGACTCCCGACGCCGTCGAACGCGAGGCGACGCGGATGCGAACCCGCGACGACGTGGTCGTTCCGCTGATAAACGATACCCGCGCGCGACTGGGTGACCTGTTCGGTACCGCCGTCGCCGACGTGACGCCCGCGGCGTACCGCGAGGAGGTAGACGCCGTCTTCGCCGACGGCGAGGTGGCCGTCAACGTCGCCGGGTTCGTCGTCCTCCTCCGCGAACTCGACGTGGAGGGCGACTACCCGGGGTTCGTCGTCGACGAGATTCTCGGGCGCGAACTCGCCGCGACCATCGCCGGCGGCCACCCCCTCTCGCTTCTCGCGCAGGCGACGTTTCACTTCGCGGACGTCCACACCCACACCGAGGGGCCCGCGGGCGCAGACGACTTAGACGCCGCACTCGCGGCGGGCTTTCAGACGCGGTTGCCGGGGTGGTCGTGGCGCGACGGGGAGAGTCCGTTTTCCGTGCGCCGCGACCGAGATTAGGAGCGAGACGGCTCTTCTCGTTCCCGCGTTCTCTCGCGCGTTCGTTCCTCACGCCGTCGTTCGCGGACGTCTCTCTCGCGCACCGACTCCTCGGAAATCTCGCGGAGTCGCTTCGTCAGTGCCCCGAGGCGTTCGTCGCAGAGTGTCACTCTCTGCAACGACTCGCTTCGGAACTCGAACAGGACCGCGCGCGGCACGCGGTGTTCCCTGTACTCGGGTCCTAACCGACCGACGCCCGCCCGCGTCGGCGTCTCCGGCAGGGAGTCGAGCGTGCGCCGCGAGTCGAACGCCCTGAGGAGGCCGTACTGCTCGAAGGTTCGGCGCGTCGTCGGGTCGCGGGGCACGCGACCCGACACGTCGACCGAGGGGTCCCACGACTCGACTGCGAACTCGTCTATCTCACCGGCGGCCGAGAGGTCCTCCAACGCGGCGACGACGCGGTCGAACTCGCCGCGTCCACCCGTCCGCATCGACCGGTGCCACAGTTCGACGCGCTTCTCGCCGCCCGTTCGCCGCCGCGTCGTCACGCCGTCGTCCGTCCGGAGTTTACTGTTGGGCGTTACCATTTGCCTCACCAGCTCCCAGATACGTCCTTCGGACTCTTGTAGATGTCCCGACCGGCCCCTTTTCGAGAGTGTTCGGACACCGAGAGATTCGACCGTCGGCCGTTCGGTCCGGATGTCGTCGGCCGGTTCGGGGTCTTTAAGAGTTCGCTGGAGCAAACCCAGAGTAATGAGCGACGACCAGGAACTCGGGATAACCGAGTCCAAGGAGTACAACACCGGCGAGTGGTACGCCGAAGTTGTCCAGAAAGCGGGTCTGGCCAACTACGGACCGGAAGGGATGAGCGGATTCATCGTCACGCGCCCGCGGGCGTATGCCCTGTGGGAGCGGATTCAGAGCTACCTCGACGGCCTGTTCAAGGAGACGGGCGTCCAGAACGCATACTTCCCGATGTTCATCCCCGAGAGCTACCTCGAACGCGAGAAAGACATCGTCGAGGGGTTCGACCCCGAAGTCGCGTGGGTCACCCACGCGGGCCACGAGGAACTGGAGGAACGACTCGCCGTGCGACCCACCTCCGAGTCCATCATCGCGCCGTACATGGCCCAGTGGGTCCGCAGTCACCGTGACCTGCCTCTCCGCGTCAACCAGTGGGGGTCGGTCGTCCGGTGGGAGGCCACGGAGACGAAGCCGTTCTTCCGCACGAAGGAGTTCCTCTGGCAGGAAGGCCACACCGCACACGCCACACACGAGGACGCGTGGGAGGAGACGCTGACCCGCCTCGACCAGTACCAGTCGGTCTTCGAGGACCTGCTCGCGATTCCGGTTCTCCGCGGCGCGAAACCCGACCACGACAAGTTCCCCGGCGCGGACACGACGACGACGGTGGAGGCTCTCATGCCCGACGGGAAGTCGGTCCAGAGCGGAACGTCCCACCACCTCGGAACCTCCTTCGCGGAGGCGTTCGACATCAGATACACGGACGAAAGCGAGGAGAGTCAGGTGGCGCACACCACCTCGTGGGGCCTCTCGTGGCGTTCGCTCGGCGCACTCATCATGACCCACTCCGACGATCAGGGTCTCGTCTTGCCGCCGACCGTCGCGCCCGAACAGGTCGTCGTCGTCCCCATCTGGCAGTCGGACACGAAAGACGAGGTTCTCGGCTACGCCGAGGAAATCACCGATGAGTTAGCGGAGGCGGGCGTCCGCGTCGAACTGGACGACAGAGACGAACGCAATCCCGGCTTCAAGTTCAACGAGTGGGAACTGAAAGGCGTCCCCGTCCGCTTCGAAATCGGGCCGAACGAAGTCGACGACGACGTGATAACCGTCGTCCACCGCCCCGACGGCGAGAGCCACGAGGTAGACCGCGAGAACATCGCAGAGACGATTCGAGACGAGTTCGACGAGGTGTACGCGAAACTCTACGCGAGTGCCGAAGAGAACCTCGAAGAGAACGTCCGAGAGGCCGACTCCCGCGCGGACATCCTCGGCACCATCGGCCAACACGGCGGGTACGTGAAAGCACCGTGGTGCGGCGACGAGGACTGCGAGGCCGAGATCAAAGAGCAGATAGCGGCCGAGATAGTGATGGTCCCCCTCGACGACGAGGACGCGGAGATTCACGACGGGGAGGCGTGCGCCATCTGCGACGGCGACGCCGTCGAGACGGCCTACTTCGCGAAGACGTACTGAGCGACCCCTCCGCTCTTCTGCCGTGATCGGGTAATCCTAAATTAACATTCGATAAGGTAGATATACCTTATACCCCCTAATATGTGTGAATAGTGCCCTTATCCTTTCAGGACAACTGCCTTATGCGGGTACTGCCTCACGTCACACATGACCAAGCCACAGAGAGACACCCCTGTCGAATCGGAGGGGCTCGCTGACCCCACCGACCAGCGGTCGAACTGCGGCGTAGGCGCAGTCGTCGATTTGGACGGCGGCCGAACCCACGAGACCGTCGCTGACGGCGTCGAACTGCTCGCGAACCTCGAACACCGCGGCACCACCGGAGCCGAAGAGAACACCGGCGACGGAGCCGGCATCACGATTCAACGGCCGGACGAGTTCTTCGACTCCGTCGTAGACGCCGACCTGCCGGAGACGTACGCCGTCGGGTCCGTGTTCATGCCGCAGGACGACGCCGCCCGCGAGGGACTGTTCTCGATATTCGAGCGGTCGCTCGAAGCCCACGGATTGGACGTGTTTCACTGGCGGGACGTGCCGACGGACAACTCGACCCTCGGCGCGACGGCGCTGGAATCGGAACCCGACGTCTGGCAGGCGTTCGTGCGCCCCGCCGAGGAGATGAACGGAGAGGCGTTCGACCGGAAACTGTACGTCGGCCGCCGCGCGGCCGAGAAACGCGTCGGCGAACTCGAATCCGCGGGCGCGGCGCGCTTCTACGTCTGTTCGCTCTCGCGGAAGACCCTCGTCTACAAGGGCCTGCTGAAGGGCGACCAACTGCTCGACTACTTCCCGGATTTGGCCGACGAACGCGTGAAGACGACGCTGACGCTCGTCCACGCGCGGTTTTCGACGAACACGCTCGGCGCGTGGCATCTCGCGCACCCGTACCGCCACATCATCCACAACGGCGAGATAAACACCATCCGCGGCAACATCAACTGGATGCGCGCCCGCGAGACCGACCTCGCACACCCCGACTTCGGCGAGGACTTAGAGACGATAAAGCCGGTCACGAAGGCCGACCAATCCGACACCGCCGTCGTGGACAACGCCGTCGAACTGCTTCTCCACTCGGACCGCGAACTCCCGCACGTCCTCCGGATGCTCATCCCCGAGGCGTACCGCGGCGACGACGCGATGTCCCAAGAGAAGCGCGACTGGTACGACTACCACGCCTCCCTGGTCGAACCGTGGGACGGCCCCGCCCTCGTAGCCGCGACGGACGGCGACCGAATCGCCGCAGTTCTCGACCGCAACGGCCTCCGTCCGTGTCGCTACGACGTGACCACCGACGACAAGGTCATCATGGCCTCCGAAGTCGGTGCACTCGACACCGAGCCGAGCGAGATCAGAGAGCGAGGCCGCCTCCAACCCGGCCAACTGTTCATGGCCGACCCCGTAGAGGGCCGCGTCATCCCCGACGACGAGGTGTTCGACTCGCTGACCGACGAGAAGTACGGCCAGTGGGTCCGAAACGAACAGAGACACCTCGACGAGGTGGCGGAGAAAGACGACTACGAACCCCGCGACGAGGTGGACAGTCTCCGCGCGCACCAGGCGGCGTTCGGCTACACGCACGACCAGGTGAACCACCTCATCAAGCCGATGGCCGAAGACGGGAAAGACCCCGTCGGGTCGATGGGCGACGACACGCCGCTTTCGGTGCTGTCTGACTTCAACCGCCCGCTGTTTACCTACTTCAAGCAGTTGTTCGCGCAGGTGACGAACCCGCCGCTCGATTACATCCGCGAGGAACTCGTCACCTCCTTGGAGTCCAGACTCGGCTACCAGCGGAACCTCTTGGACGAGACGGCCGAACACGCCCGGCAACTCGTCTTGGACTCGCCCGTCCTGACGGACGCCCAGACGGACGGGATAAAGGAGTTAGACGGCGACCTCTCCTCGACCGTCGTCGACATCACCTACGAGACGGGCGAGGAGATGCGGGCCGCCGTCGAACGCGTCCGCGAGGCGGCAAAAGACGCAATCGAGGGCGGCGCGAACGTCGTCGTCCTCTCGGACCGAAACCTCGGCCCTGACCGCGTCGCGATTCCGAGTCTGCTCGCGACGGGCGCGGTTCACCACAGTCTCGTCCGCAACGGCCTGCGGAACCACGCGGGCCTCGTCGTCGAGTCGGGCGACCCCCGCGAGGTGCACCACCTCGCGACCCTCGTCGGGTACGGCGCGGGCGCGGTGAACCCCTACCTCGCCTACCAGACCATCGGCGACGTCGTCGCCGGTCCGGACGGCGCAGACGAGTCCGAGGCCGTCGCGGCGTACAAGAACGCGCTCGAAGACGGCCTCCTGAAGACGATGGCCAAGATGGGCATCTCCACCGTGGAGTCCTACCAAGGAGCGCAGATATTCGAGGCCGTGGGTCTCGACTCGGAGTTCGTCGCCGAGTACTTCGAGGGGACCGAGATTCGAACCGAGGGCATCGGCATCGACGTCGTAGAGGACGACGCGCTCACCCGCCACGCCGTCGGGTTCGGCGCGGACCCCGACTTAGAACGGCAGGGCGAGTACGAACACCGCTCGGACGGAATCCACCACCAGTGGAACCCCAAGACGGTCGGAACGCTCCAGCAGGCGGTCCGCTCCGGCAAGTACGAGAAGTACCGCGAGTTCGCCGAACTCGTAAACGACCAATCGGAGGAGTTGCAGACGCTCCGCGGTCTGTTGGAGTTCGATTCGGACCGCGACCCGGTTCCGATAGCGGAGGTCGAACCCGTCGAAGACATCGTCGAACGCTTTTCGACGGCCGCGATGTCGCTCGGCAGTCTCTCGCCGGAGGCCCACGAGAACAACTCCATCGCGATGAACCGCATCGGCGGGAAGTCCAACTCCGGCGAGGGCGGCGAACCGCCCGAGCGGTTCGGCACCGAAAAGGAGTGCAACGTCAAACAGGTCGCCTCCGGCCGGTTCGGCGTCACCTCTCAGTACCTCTCGAGCGCCGACGAACTCCAGATAAAGATGGCCCAAGGGTCGAAGCCCGGCGAGGGCGGTCACCTCCCCGGTAAGAAGGTAAACGACATGATAGCGCACGTCCGCTACGCGACGCCGGGCGTGGGGCTCATCTCGCCGCCGCCGCTTCACGACATCTACTCGATAGAGGACCTCAAACAGCTCATCCACGACCTGAAGGCGGCCAACTCCGACGCCGACATCAACGTGAAACTCGTCTCGGAGGCCGGAATCGGCACCATCGCCGCGGGTGTGGCGAAGGCGAACGCCGACGTGGTCCACATCTCCGGCCACGACGGCGGGACGGGCGCGTCGCCGAAGACGTCCATCAAGAACGCCGGTCTCCCGTGGGAACTCGGCCTCGCGGAGGCGAACCAGATGCTGCGCGCGACGGACCTCCGGTCTCGCATCCGCGTCACCGCCGACGGCGGCATGAAGACCGGTCGCGACATCGCCGTCGCGGCCCTCTTGGGCGCAGAAGAGTACGTCTTCGGGACGGCCTCTCTCGTCACGTCGGGCTGCGTGATGGCCCGTCAGTGCCACGAGAACACCTGTCCGGTCGGCGTCGCCACCCAACGCGACGACCTGCGAAAGCGGTTCCCCGGCCAACCCGACCACGTCATAAACTACATGACGTTCATGGCGCAGGAACTGCGGGAGATAATGGCCGAACTCGGCTTCCGGACCGTCGACGAGATGATCGGTCGCCCCTCCGTGCTCCGCCAACGAGAGACCGACCACGAGAAGGCGCGGCATCTGGACCTCGCGTCGGTCATCGCCGAACCCGCCGAGGGCGCGCGCTACAAGACCGAAGAGCAGACCCACGCCGACTTGGAGACGCAACTCGACCACAAACTCATAGAACAGGCGCGACCCGCACTCGAACGCGGCGAACCCGTCGAGATTCGAGAGAGCGTCTCGAACGTGGACCGCGCCGTCGGCGCGATGCTGTCGAACCGCATCTCCGAGGCGTACGGTAGTGAGGGACTCGCAGACGGCACCATCGACTGCGAGTTCTCCGGCATCGCCGGGCAGTCGTTCGGCGCGTTCCTCGCGAACGGCGTGACGATGCGTCTGACCGGCGCGTCGAACGACTACGTCGGGAAAGGCCTCTCGGGCGGTCGAATCGTCGTGAACACGCCCGAAGACGCCGCGTACGAGGCCGACGAGAACGTCCTCGTCGGCAACGTCGCTCTCTACGGCGCGACGCAGGGGGAAGCCTACGTCAACGGCGTCGCGGGCGAACGCTTCGGCGTCCGCAACTCGGGCGTGAAAGCCGTCGTCGAAGGCGTCGGCGACCACGGTTGTGAGTACATGACCGGCGGCGTCGTCGCCGTCCTCGGCGACACGGGCCGCAACTTCGCCGCGGGGATGTCCGGCGGCGTCGCGTACGTCTACGACCCCGACGACGAACTCGAAGCGAAGGCGAACACCGGCATGGTGTCTCTCTTCGACGACCTCGAAGAGAGCGACGAACAGATGCTCCGACGCCTCGTCGAGAACCACGTCGAGTACACCGACAGCGACCGCGCGACGGCGCTTCTCGACGACTGGGCGAGCGCATCGGGCGACTTCGTGAAGGTGATGCCCGACGCGTACGCCGACATCATCGCGGAGAACGCAGAGGCCGACGTGCGCAGCGAACTCCCCGCCTCGGCGACGGCCGCCGCCGCCGACGGCGACGCGGGACTTGCACAGACCGGCGACGACTGAACGCCCGGACCGTCCGCACGCGCCGACCGCGCGGAACTACCGGAACCGGCCGCCGCATCTGCCACGTTTTTCTCCGGCCCAGCCTTCGACGAGGACATGGACACCGCACTCGTCGTCGGCGGCACCCGCTTCATCGGCCGCCACCTCGTCTCGGACCTCGTAGAGAACGGCTACGACGTCGTTATCTTCAACCGCGGGAACCACGACAACCCCTTCGAGGACGACGCCCGCGTCCGGCACGTCGAAGGCGACAGGACGGACGACGGCGCTCTCAGGTCCGCGAACGCGGCCGTCGAACCCGACGCCGTCTTCGACTGCGTGGCGTACAAACCCCGAGAGGTCGTCGCCGCGACGGAGATATTCTCGAACGCGGACGCCTACGTCTACGTTTCGAGCGGTGCCGCGTACGGCGCAGAAGAGATACCGAAGCGAGAGGGCATCACGGAACTCTGCCCGTGTTCCGACGACCAGTTGACCGACGACTCCGCGGAGAGTTACGGCCCACGGAAGGCCGAGGGCGACAGAGTCGTCTTCGACGCGGCGAGTCGCGGCGTCGACGCGATGTCCGTCCGTCCGACCATCGTCTACGGCCCCCACGACTACACGGAGCGACTCGACTACTGGATCGACCGCGTCGAGAACTACGACCGCGTGGTCGTCCCCGGCGACGGGACGAACGTCTGGCACCGCGCGTACGTCGAAGACGTGGCGACGGCGTTGCGCCTCGTCGCAGAAGAGGGCGAGGCGGGGACGGCGTACAACGTCGGTGACAGGCGAGCGCTCACCCTCGAAGAGACGGTCCACGAGATAGCCGACGCCGCGGGGACGGACGTGGAGGTAGTCCACGCGGGGGAACGCGAACTCGCGGCGGCCGGTCTCTCCGGCGACGACTTCGTCTTCTACCGCGACTACCCGCACCTGCTCGATACGAGCGAACTCGCCGCTCTCGGATGGGACTCGACGCCCGTCGGCGAGGCGATGGCCCGGAGCGTCGAAGACCACCGCGACGCGGACAGAGACGGGGCGGAACACGACCCCGGACGCGACGCCGAGGAGTCGGTCCTCTCGATACTCGACACGCTCTGAGGAACCGGCGTCGCCGCCCCGTCGGCCGTCTCAGACGCCGAACTCCTCGTGGTCCATGCCGGGAACCTCCTCCTCTAACCACTCGCGGAACCACTTGACGCGCTTGAGTCGTTGGTAGGCGATGCTTTCGGCGGCGTCGCTCTCGACTCGGTCGGTCGCGTCGCGCCCGCGTTCGAGGACGCGTTCGACCATCTCGGAGGCCTCCATGTGGGTGCGCGCCTCGTAGCCCATCCGCAGGAGCATCAACGCCGTTCCGTTCGCGCCCACCTTGTCGAGGATGTCCGCCTCGATGAGACACCGCGTCTCCAAGGAGACGTCCGTCAACGGGCCCTGATACGAGTGGGTCGAGACGACCTGACAGACCTGTTCGACGAACGACTGGGGGAACTCGCCGCGCGCCTCCAGATACTCGCGGGCGACGCGCGCGCCCTCCTCCGCGTGGACGTCCTGTTCGGCCTCTAGCTTCGAGATGTCGTGAAAGAGGGCGGCGACGCGGACGACGTCTACGTCCGCGCCCTCGCGGCGGGCGATGGTCGAAGCGAGGTCTACCACGTTGAGGATGTGGTTGAAGCGGTACTCGGAACTGTGCCACGGATACCACCGCATCCGGCCGCCGTCGTCCTCGTTCTCGACACTCGCCGAGAGGTAGTCGTTTACGAACTGCTGCATCTCCTCGAACTCCTCGGGGGAGACCGAGGACTCTTTTATCTCGACGTCCACGGTGCCACCTCCGCGTTCGGAGAGAGGGGGGACGTTCGAACGTTCGCCATTGAGTTCATTACCCGAATTAATGGTTGTTCCGCTCTTAGGCGTTACGACGTTCAGAACCGGCCGGGGCCGCGAAACGACGGGCCCGCCGCGTCACTCCGCGACCCACGCGCCGGGACGGGTCCGAATCGAGTACCCCGCGGCGTCCAGTATCGACGCGACGGCCGACGCCTCCTCGCGTCCGTGCGGTTCGAAGTAGACGGTCGGACGATGGGTTTCGAGCGTCTCGCGCGCGCCGTCGAACACCTCGCCGCCGAACCCCTCGACGTCCACTTTGAGGTGGTCCGGGGGCGGCACCTCCCCGCTTGCGACGACGTCGTCGAGGGTCACGACGGGCACTTCGACGGCGTCTCGGACGCGCGCCTCCCACCCGGCGGCGTTCGCCCGCCTGAACGATCCGAGTTCGTCGTAGGTGGACCGATAGAACGTCCGCGTTCCCGACCGGTCGCCGACGCCCTCCCCGCGAACCGCGACGTTCTCGAAGCCGTTTCGCCGGACGTTCGTCGCCAGTTGCTCGCGCACGTCGGGGTTGGGTTCGAAGGCGACGACGGAGGCGTCCGGGCGCGCGGCGGCGACTGCGAGGGTGTACGTGCCGGTGTTCGCGCCGACGTCGTACACCGTCGCTCCGGGGGCGCAGTTCGTGAGGAGTCGCCCGAGGAGGAGGTCACGCCCGTGTTTGTTGACGAGTTCGTAGCTTCGGAACTCGGCGTCGCCGACGCGTTTTCGCGGGGCGTACAGTTCGCGCCGGTGGTTGATGCGGACGGCCGCGTAGTACGCCGAAAAGACGGCGGACCGTCCGGTGCGGAACAGGGACCGACCGACGCCGCGGAGTGAGCGGAGCATCTCTCGGACCGTCGCGGCCGAGACGCTTCGTGGTTTCCCCGCGACCCCTGCGGACCGAGGGTTGATATGTCACCGGAGCCGAACGAGAGTATGACCGACCACGGAGACGAGCGCAGTCGGTCGGCCCGCCGGACCGACTCTGCGGGCGTCCGGTCGCGGGCGCGGGGAACGCTCCTCGGGTTGGCCTGCGGAGACGCGCTCGGCCGACCGGTGGAGTTTCGCACGCCCGCGGCCATCGAGGCGGAGTACGGCCGCGTGACGGAGATGCTCGGCGACGGGACGTACGGCAAGCCGCCGGGGACGGTCACCGACGACACGGAGATGGCGCTCTGTATCGCGCGGAGCCTCGTCGAACGGGAACGATTCGACGGTGCGGACGTCGCCCGCCGATTCCTCGCGTGGTACGACTCCGGTCCGTTCGACATCGGCCTCACGACCGCCGATTCGCTCGCGTTGGTCCGCGAGGGGACGGCGTGGGAGGACGCCGGACGGCGGGTCTGGGAGCGGCGAGCGGAGGGAGAAAACGCCGGCAACGGGAGCGTGATGCGGTGCGTCCCGTACGCTCTCGCCTACCGCGAGACGCCCGACAGACTCGCCGAAGTCAGTCGCGCCTCCTCGGAGATTACGCACGCAGACCCCCGCTGTACGGCCGGGTGCGCCCTGCTGAACGAGGTGGTCCGTCGGCTCGTCCGCGGGGAAGCGGACACCGAGGGAGTCGTCAGCGACGCGCTGAGCGCAATCGACGGAGAGGACCGGGTTCCCGACGAACTGTGGACGCGCGTGGCGGGACTCCCCGCGGAGACGGACCCCGAGACGCTCGGATACAGCGGCTACGTGTTGGCGACGCTCGAATCCGGCCTGTACCACGGCCTCACCGCGGACTCGTTCGAGGAAGCGGTCGTCGAGGCGGTAAACGAGGGCGACGACGCAGACACCGTCGGCGCGGTGACCGGTGCCGTCGCGGGCGCGCGCTTCGGCGTCGAATCGATACCCGACCGGTGGGCGGAGACGCTCGAAGAACGCGGGGAACTGCTGCGGTTGGCGGACCGTCTCCTCGAAATCGCTCCGGAGACGACCTGACGCTTCCCTTTTCGAGCGCGGTATGACTACCGTTCGACGAGACGAGAAGCGGCGAGACGTCGAAAAAGAGGGCGAAGAGACGGGAAAGTCGTTTAGTCGGCGTTCTGCGGGCCGGAGTGGGTCGCGTTCTGTTCGGTACTGTTCGAGTCTACCAGTCCGTCGAACGGGTGCGGCGAACGGAGAACCGCGATGACGCTCCACATCAGTCCCGTGAGAACCGATCCCGCCGCGGACATCGTCATCCCGAGCGTGAAGAACGTCGTTCCGTAGACGATACCGATAGTCGCGGAGGGCAGCGAGGTTCCCAGCGGAATGTTAGTCGTCGCGTCTCGGAGAGATGGCACGAGCACGAAAAGCGAGAAGACGCTTCCGGCGAGGAAGATTAAGTCCTGCCAAATCATCGTGTATCCTCCGTCGCGGCGAACAGCAGAGAGATCGTTTCAGTCATCAAATAATACGAATCGACGCGAGCGTATAACGTACTCGGTTTAGAGTAAACTTCGTTAACGAAAGATAAAACGCCTGAATCGAGTCTTTAACGGATAGTCTGGATCGACGGACCCGTCCAATTTCGGCGTCCGAATCGGATAGAGCAGATAATAGTCCGTTATATGATAGTAGTCTCGTCCGTCTCGCCGGACGTCGACGCTCGGCGACTCGTCGGTGAGAAACCGGAGTGTCACCCCGGGCGGCGAACTCGGCGTTTGGTTCCTCCAGGGTCGTAATCGTGGCTACAGCGAGCCTCGTCGCGCCGCTACCGGGGTCGCTCGGACGCGCCACCGAACTCGGTAGTGGTTTTCACCGTCCCCGCTCTCGGAGACGGAGCACGACCGTCAGTCGCGCGAGCGACCCGTACGTCTGGACTGCGACGAGTGTTTCGACGTGGGGTGCCGTTCTACTCTGCCTCGATCCGAGTCCGGGATGCGAGGAACGCTCGAATGGCGCTCTCGAAGAACTCGGGGTTATCCCAGGGGGAAGCATGGCCCGCGTCGGGGACTTGCCGGACGGTCGAGTTCGGGATTCGCGCGGACAGTGTCGGGGCGTGGCGGCCGATTAGGGCGGTTTCGTGTTCGCCGTAGAGGATGAGCGTCGGAACGGTAATCGAAGAGAGGTCGATGTCGGTGGTATGGAAGTCGGCGACCGCATCGAGGGCATTCACGGCGTCCACGGTGGCCATGTCCGGGAAGGCGTCGGTGCGGAGACTCGTGGTCTGGTTTCGCTCCAGTGTGCGTCCGACCCACAACACGAGGCCCTTCGCCCGGTTGTATCCTACGAGGCGGACGAGTCCCGCCACAGCGTTCACCAGGCTGGATCGCTCGATTCGGTCGCGCCGACCGAGGAACTCCGGAGAGAACGTGTCGGCGAGTACGAGACCGCTGAGCTCATCCGGATAGCGACTCGCGTAGACTTGAGCGATCATACCGCCCATCGAGACCCCGCAGAGAACGGGACACTCGAGGCCCATCTCGGTGATGAACGCGCGGAGGTCCTCCGCCAACAAGTCGATCGAATAGGGTGCGTGCTGGGGGTTCGCGGTGTCGCCGTGGCCCCGGACATCGTACGCGATGGCGGTGTACGCGTCACTGAACGCTCTCAATTGCTGTGTCGCTGCCGAATGATCGGACAGTGCGCCGTGAACGAAGACGATAGGCGGGCCGTCTCCGCTCACCTCGTAGTAGGTCTCTATACCGTTCGTCTGAAGCGTCGGCATCTACCGACCACTACGGCACCACGCGAGATGACGTTGCCGGGGAGAGCCGAGGCGAAGCCCCACTATCCACAGAAAATCGGATACCGATAGCGAATCACCCGTCAGGACGCGGCGCGTGTCGGCGATACTCTCGTCTTCGGGGTGTCGAATCTACCGTCCGCTACTCGTCTTCACGTCGGTCAGATAGAATGGTCCCGGGCGGATTGTGAACCTCAGCAGGGCACCCGTTCGATACCACGGTAGTGAAATCTCAACCCGAGAGTGGACACCTCTCAATCATCGGAGACCGCCCGTCCAGGCGTATCAGTAGCCGGTGCTGGTGGTTCGTGCGTCCCGAACTCGGGGTGCGTCTCTTCCATCCACAGATAGACAACCGCTCCAGAGACGAACATCAGGGCCGCGATCACGTAGAACGCGGTCTCGGCGTTCACGAACTCCATCGAGAGACCGACCAGAATCGCGCCCACACCGTAGCCAGCGTCACGCCACATCCGATAGACGCCCATCCCAGTCGCGCGCCACGTCGGATGGGCAGCGTCGCCGGGAACGGTCATCAGATTAGGGTAGAGTAGTGCCATCCCGAGGCCGGATACACCGGAGAGCACGGCCCACAGGAGATAGCCCTCGACGAGGACCATCCCGAGGACACCTGCACCGGCGAGGAACATTCCAGCGACGACAGGCGGACGCCGACCGATACGGTCCGCGAGGCCACCGGTCGCGATCTGGAGGAAGTACATCGCGCTGTGGACGCCGACGATGAACCCGACAGCTGCGATCCCGAGTCCCTGACTGGTGAGATACAGCGGGACGGCGAGCCAGAACAGCGTGTCGACGAACTTCTCGATGTGCCCGGCCTGGGCCGCGGCGAACAGCGTCTTGTCACCGTAGGTCGCCCGCTTCAGCACCTCGACGAACGGGAGGTTGGCGTCGTGGTGGTCCTCGTCGTCGATCTCGGCCTCCGCGAGTTGGACCGTCTCCTTGATCAGGAAGATCGAGATGAGGAACGCCAGCACGACCACGATTGCGAGGAAGTAGAACGGTTCGGGTCGGAGACTCGTGCGGGCAGCGATGACGCCGGTGATCCAGGCACCGGCGGCGACGCCGGTGTAGCCGAACGCCTCGTCGATACCGACCGCGAGTCCGCGCTGCTCGGGACCTGCGATGTCGATCTTAGCGTTGATGGCCATACTCCAAGTCAACGCCTGGTTGATGCCCAGCAGTATGTTCCCGACGGTGATCCAGCCCCAACTCGGCGCGAAGATCAGAATGACCGGGAGTGGGAGGGCGGTCGCCCAGCCGAGGATGAGTACCGGCTTGCGACCGTACTCGCCGCCCCACTTGCCGGCGTAGAGGTTGAGCAGTGCCTTGACGAAGCCGAACGAGACGACGAACGACCCGATGACCAGTAGCGACTCGACGCCCAGCACGTCGCGACCAAGTACGGGTACGACGGCGCGCTCGGACCCGATGGTAAGGCCCGTCGCGAACACGAGCAGGACGTGCAATGAGAACTGCCCGAGGTGCTCACGGATTCCTTGTTTGATTTCGGTGTCCGTACTCATAGATCACTCCGCTGCGCAGTTGTTTGGGCCCAGTTCCAGCTCGGCCAGTTCGTCGGCGGGAACGGATTCCTGCCCGACGTTCGTCCGCTTGACGCGCTGGAAGTTCGGTGGATGATCTGGGATATCCGACGCGAGTTCTCGGACGAATTCCTCGCGGTCGCGCCCCAGGTCCTGGTTCCGTTCTCTGACTTCACCGAGCGTCGCAGTTACTGGCGGTTCGGGTGAACCGGGGTCGTGGGCCGGCAGGACCAGCGCATCGTTCGGACGGTCCACTAGCCGCTGGAGGCTCTCGTAGAGTGTCGCGGCGTTCTGCTCGACGTCGGAGTCTTCGATACCGGCTTCGACGCCGAGTTCGACCCGACCTACGCTCTCGTAGAAGAGCGTGTCGCCCGTGATCAGCGCTGCACCGGCGACGTCGAACGAGACGCTCCCCTCGCTGTGTCCCGGCGTGTGGACGACCTCGATATCGAGAGTGCCGACCGTTACAGTCTGACCGTCCTCGACGGGCGTCGCGTCGATGGCGAGTGCGTCCTTGGGGTGGAGGTAGTACGGAACGCCGTGACGGTCGGCGAGTTCCGCCGCACCCGAGACGTGGTCGGCGTGGGCGTGCGTGTCGAAGACACCGACGATTTCGGCGTCGTACTCGTCGAGAATCGCCTCGTACTCTTCGAGGTAGTGCGACGGGTCGAAGACGGCGGCTTCGCCGTCTGAAATGAGGACGTGTGAGAGGCAGCCCTTCCCCGGACGTGCGACCTGAATAAGCGTCCCGTCGAGGTCATCAGGAACTGGTGCGTTCCTATGCACTCGACTCCAGCCGTTCATCCCGTCAGTGAGCGTCACCGCGTCGTAGTCCAGTTCTTGGAGGACCTCCGTTGCGGTCTCTGAGACAACACCTGCGGCACAGACGGTGACGATCTGTTCCTCACGAGGGAGCTCCGAGAGAGCCTCTTTGGCTTGAGCAGGGTCTTCAGTTAATTCGTCGTAGACGTCGACGTTGATACTGCCTGGAATCTGCCAGTCCTCGAAGTCTTCTTCGTGGCGGATATCGAGAACGAGCGGGCCTCCGTCACCATCTCGCAACTGTTCGCTGAGTTCTTCCGGCGTTATCTCTTGCATCGGTATTCCCGAATAGCAGGTGCATCTGCTTATAGTACCTGCCGGACATGACCGGCACTGTTATTTCTGACCAGACCAAAGTTACTCGTATGAGTCTGTACGAGGCCTCAATTCGGGTCAGACACGAGTGTCCGTACCGGGAGATCTCGGAACGGCACCCGGACTTGACCATACGTGAGTGGCCGCTGAGCGACTGCCAGGTGCTCGAGATCTCCTCCGAGACGACACCGACTGACGAACTGCACGACGAGATCAGTCAACTGGGGACCGTTCTACACGAATCGGAGGACGACAGCGGGTATCACGTCGTCACGCAGTCCTGTCTCTGCTCACTCGAAGAGTCCATCATCGACCGCTTCGAGCAACACAACTGTCTGTACCAATCACCGACGATCTACCGCCAAGGATGGGAGCACTACACGGTGGTCGCGTTCGACAGTGAAGACATCCGGGACCTACTCGGTGACCTGCGAGCCGATAGGGAGATCGAACTGCTCTCGAAAACCTCGATCGCAGAGAAGCAGATACCCCACAGTATGCTGGCCCCCGCGAATCAACTATTCGAGAACCTCACCGACCGGCAGTTAGCAGCACTCCAGTTGGCGCTGGAAAGCGGTTACTACGAGCAACCGCGGAAGACCTCGCTGCGAGAACTGGCCGGCCAGACGACCGTCGCTCGCTCGACGTACGAAGAACACCTCCGGAAGGCGGAGAACAAACTCCTCACGAACGCGGGACAGCTCTTGCGACTGGTCACCGCGACATCGACGGCAGACCCATTGGGCGTAGAACAAGCCCACCAAGCCGAACAGACTGCTGACTGACTTACCGGGGTTTCGCCAGAGTGGGCGTTTGGTTATCCGATAGTGAGCACCTTCTCGGCATCTTCGACTCCGTGAGAACCTCGCGGCTCTTCGAGGTCGTGAGGGGAAAGTCGTCTGCGACGTAGTCCACAGTCACCGACCTCCGGACTGTTCATGAGCCTGGTACGTTGCTAATCGCTGTACGGCGGCGACGTTTCCGACTGCTTCAGTCGAAATGGCTTGTGGCATGGTGTTTCTCGCTCCATACCACGGCTGAAAATCGGGTGACGGCGTAGCCGTCGTATAGTCCCGGGCGGATTCGAACCGCCGTCAATGGCTCCAAAGGCCATTATGATTGGCCACTACACCACGGGACTGTCTCGCATTGCTCGCCGCCCCGCGTACCTCGTGAATCCGCCGGATTCACTCACCACCACGGGACTGCTCACTACTCACTCGTCGGTCCGCCTTTGAAAACCCATCGGGTTCGAACGACCGGTGAAGCGTCAGTCGATGGCGAACCCGGAGTCGGTGTCGAGTTCGTGTTCGACGGAGAATCCGCCGCAGTTCGGGCAGACGTGGTACTCTACATCGTATTCGACTCCACAGCCGAGACAGACGTACGGATGCTCGTCTGTCGTCGCATCGACTCCGCCTCTGGGCCCCAATCCGGCGAGGCGAAGGAGACGACCGATAGTCGCTGTCCCATTCATAGACGGACGCAGGAACTGAATTACCTTAACCGTGGGTGTGACTTGCACTCTAATATTACTGTCTGTTCAGATTGAATTAATCGGCGGGCTTCTCTTCGGCCTCGGGGATTTCCAGATACTCGCAGGCGTCCGTCTCGGCGTCGAAGCAGTCCGGACAGTCGCTGTTTCGGTCGATGATCGTGTCCAATCGCTCCGCGACCGTTCCGTCGATGACGGGTTCGAGTTCCCGGGCCTCCTCGCGGAACGACTCGACGTCGAGGACGTTCGCGAGGAACCGCTCTATGATGCAGTACGTCTGGAGTGCGTCGCGCGCGCGAACGATTCCCTCGTCGGTGAGCTGTACGCCCTTGTACTTTTCGTGGTTCGCGAGCCCGCGGTCTTCCAGCTTCCCGATCATCTCGTTCGCGCTCGCCGGACTCACGTCGAGCATGTCCGCGAGTGCGCCGGTCGCCGCCGGGCCGTCCTCCATCTCTTGCAGTAGGTAGATTGCCTTGACGTACTGGTCTGCGGTGTTCATCGTGATCCTCCCGTACCGTGTCCGCCGGTCTGTTCGAGTGGGCTCATTCGCGCTTCTCCATTATCTTTGTCACTGCCTCGACGCCGTCGGCCTCCTCCTCTCGAATCTCCGTGAGCACGGCGATGAGGCGCTCCCGGTCGACGGTGAACTGCGCGTCGCTGGCACGAATCGCGCCGATGAGGTCGTCGTAGAACTTGTACGCGGTCTCTTCGTTGCAGAGTTGGTCGTAGAGGACGCCGTCGAAGTCGTCGGGCTTCGTCTTGCCGTACTGCGCTTCGACGAGCGTCTCGATGTCCTCGAACGGGATGCTCTCGGCGTCGAGTTCGTCGACGAGAGAGGCCAGACGCTCGCGGTGCTCTGCGGACTCCTCTGCGGCGTGTTCGAGAAGCGCTTCGAGTTCCTCGTCGAGCGCTCTGTCCTCGTCGGAGAGCGACTGGTAGTGGTGGTACGCGCGGGCCTCGACGACTTCCTCCAGTACCACGCCGATCTGGAGAAGGCGCGCGAGTTGGTGGTCCGACGTCACCCGGTGGCCGACGCTCACGACCCCGACCCTCCCTTCGCGTGCGATACCCTGGTGATCATACCTTTTGCTCTGCGTGTGACGGACTTAAGCGGTTCCCTCGCTGCCCACGCGCGTCGGTCGCCGTCGCGTCCGCGTCCACGAGAGAAGAAGAGAAAGCGAGAGTGAAAGTGGCGGGCCGGCTCAGTGCAGGCGCGCCGCGATGAGTTCGCGAAGGTCCTCGCGGAACTCGTCTACGTCTATCTCGTCGAGGACGGGAACGAAGAAGCCCTCGACGAGCATGTTGCGAGCCTGTTGGCTCGGGATCGACCGAGAGACCATGTAGAAGAGGTCCTCTTTGTCGACCTGACCGACCGTCGCGGAGTGGCTCGCTTCGGTGTCGTGGTTGTGGATGATCAGCTTCGGGGACGCGTCGGCCTCGCTCTCGTCCGAGAGCATCAGCGTGTTCTCGCGCTGGTAGGAGTTCGTGTCCCACGCGTCGCGGCCCACGTCTTGGACTCCCTCGTACACCGACCGCGCCTCGTCGTCGAGGACGCCGCGGGTCACGAGATCAGCCGTCGTGTGCTCTGCGTTGTGCCAGACGCGCGCGTTCACGTCCAGATGCTGATCTTCGTAGCCGAAGAACGCGCCGACGATCTTCGTCTCCGAGGAGTCGCCGTCGAGGTTCGTCTCGATGTCGCTGCGCGTGAGACGGGACCCGATGTTCCCTTCGATCCAGTTCAGCGTCGAGTACGCGTCCGTGGTGCCGCGCTTCAGCGTGTAGTTGTACGCCTCGTCGTCGAGGTTCTGGAGCGACCCGTACTGGACGTACGAGTTCTCGCCCGCGTCGACCTCCACGAGGTTGCTGAAGTAGCGGTTGCCGTCGACCTCCTCGCCGCTCTCGATGCTCTCGAGAATCGTCACCGACGACGACTTCTCGGTGACCACGAGCGTGTGGCTGAACAGCGACCGGGAGTTCATCTCGGCGCGGATCTTCACGTCCTCGGCGTCGACGCCTTCTGGGACGTAGATGAACGTGCCCGTGGTGAAAAGCGCCGCCGACAGCGCAGTGAGGTAGTTCGAGTCCGGTTCGATGATGGAGCCGAACCGCTCCTCTATGAGGTCGCCGTACTTCGGGAGCGCCTCGGTGAACGGCAGGACTTCGACGCCCTCCGCCGTGACGCGTTCGGTCGTGTCCGACTGGTTCAGCGGGTCGACGAGGCTCTCGAAGTCGAGCGCTTCGAGGTTCGTCCACCGGCGGCCGGGCGTGTGGATGACGTCCGGCAGGTCGACCTCTTCGAGCGCTTCGAGTGCGTCGAGTCGCGTCTCCAGGAGCCACTCGGGCTCGTCGCGGTCCTCCGAAATCGTTCGTACCGTCTCCTCAGAGAGGTTCGCTGGTAACTGCGCACTCATGTTATCCGAGACTACCCTCCATCTCCAGTTCGACCAAGCGGTTGAGTTCGACCGCGTACTCGATGGGCAGTTCCTCCGTGATGGGCTCGATGAAGCCCGAGACGATCATCTGCTTTGCGTCGTCGTCGTCGAGTCCGCGCGACTGGAGGTAGAACACGTCCTCGTCGCCGATTTTGCCGACGGTCGCCTCGTGGGCGACGTCGACGGTGGACTCGTTTATCTCCATGTACGGCATCGTGTCCGACGTGGACTCGTTGTCGAACATCAGCGCGTCACACTCGACCGCGGTCGAGGAGTCGCGCGCGCCCTGCGAGATGTGGACGAGGCCGCGGTAGTTCGTGCGGCCGCCGTCCTTCGAGATGGACTTCGACTCGATCGTCGACTTCGTCTCGGGGGCGTTGTGGTACACCTTCGCGCCGGTGTCGATGTTTTGGCCCTCGCCAGCGAAGGCGATGGTGATGTGGTTGTCCGACGCGCCGCGACCCTTCAGTATCGTCGCGGGGTAGAGCATGGTTGCCTTCGAGCCCATCGAGCCCGAAATCCACTCCATGCGGCCGTTCTTCTCGACGATTGCGCGCTTCGTGTTGAGGTTGTACGTGTTCTTCGACCAGTTCTGCACGGTCGAGTACTGGACGTGAGCGTCCTCGCCGACGAACACTTCGACGCCGCCGGAGTGGAGGTTGAACGCCGAGTACTTCGGCGCGGAACAGCCTTCGATGTAGTGGACCTCCGAACCCTCTTCTGCGACGATGAGGGTGTGCTCGAACTGGCCCATCCCTTCGGAGTTCATGCGGAAGTACGCCTGAACCGGCATGTCGACCGTCGTGTCTTCCGGGACGTAGACGAACGACCCGCCGGACCAGATTGCGCCGTGAAGCGCCGCGAACTTGTTGTCGCTCGGGGGGACGCACTTCGTCATGAAGTACTCCTTGACGATGTCTTCGTGCTCTTGGACCGCTTGGTCCATGTTCATGAAGACGACGCCCTTGTCCTGCCAGCGCTCCTGCATGTTCTGGTAGACGACTTCGGACTCGTACTGAGCGCCGACGCCCGAGAGGGCGTTCTTCTCGGCTTCCGGGATGCCCAGTTTGTCGAAGGTGTCCTTTATCTCGTCTGGCAGTTCCGTCCAGTCGTCGACGCTGCCGCGCGTCTCGACGTCCGGCCGGATATACGGGATTATTTCGTTGACGTCGACTTCCGAGAGGTCGGGCTGGCCGGGCCAGTCCGTCGGCATCGGCATCTCCTGGAAATGCTTCAGCGCGCGGAGGCGTCGCTGGAGCATCCACTCGGGTTCGTCTTTGTCCTCGGAGATGACCCGGATGGTCTCCTCCGTGAGACCCTTTTCGGCTTGGAAGGAGGAACTCTGCTCCTTCTTGAACTCGAATCGAGCCTCCGTGTCTGTGTCTTTGAGGTGATCTTGATCGGAACTCATTTTCTTAGTAGTACCTTGGTGGCTGGCCTTATCAGGCTGTCCCGTACACTTCTTCGCGGACCCAGTCGTACCCCTCGTCTTCGAGCTGCTCTGCGAGGTCAGCACCGCCGGATTTCGCGATTTCGCCGTCCAGCATGATGTGGACGTGGTCGGGTTCGACGTAGTCGAGGATACGCTGATAGTGGGTGATCTGAAGGATGCCGGTCCCCTGCTCGTCGCGGAGGGCGTTGATTCCCTTCGAGACGTCCTGCAGGCGGTCGATGTCGAGACCGGAGTCGATCTCGTCGAGAACCGCGAGCGACGGTTCGAGGATGGCGGCCTGAAGCACTTCGTTCTGCTTTTTCTCGCCGCCGGAGAAACCGGCGTTGAGGTACCGCTGCATGAACTTCTCGTCCATGTCGAGCAGTTCCATCTTCTCTTTGAGGATCTGCTGGAACTCGGCGACGCCGACGTCGCCCTCGTCCGCGGGGCCTTCCATCGGCGACGTCTCGTAGCCGGACTCTTCTTCGTCGTCGTCGGTCTCGGCTTCCTCGTCGTCTTCGAACAGTTCTTCGCGCTCCTCTATCTTCGCGTTGAGGGCCGTTCGGAGGAAGTTCGTCATCGTGACGCCCTCGATTTCGGCGGGGTACTGGAAGCCGAGGAAGATACCGAGCGCCGCGCGCTCGTTCGGTTCCAGTTCGAGGAGACTCCACGTCTGTTTGTCCTCGGGGATGTCGAAGTCGTCGCCGAACTCGTCTTCGCTCAGATGGAGAAGAATCTCACCCTCCGTCACCTCGTAGGCGGGGTGTCCCGCGATGATCTTCGCGGTGGTCGACTTCCCGGACCCGTTGGGGCCCATGAGAGCGTGAATCTCGCCCGATTTGACTTCCAAGTCGACGCCACGAAGGATCTGCTCACCGTCCTCCTCCGCGACTCGCGCGTGGAGGTTCTTGATTTCCAGTGTTGCCATTGTTGTCTCGTTGCCTCGTACTGAAACGATGGGTACTCCCGCCCATAATGGTTACGCATTCACGGCAGACGCTTTGTTCGAGAGAAAATTAATTTGCGTTTCGCGAAAGTAGCGGCGGACGGTCGGACGCGTGTCCGGGTTTCGGTGAACCGAACTCCGACCGCTCAGTGCCGCCGACGAGACCCCGTTCGGTTCACGTGAAACTCCCGAGTCCGGTCTGTTCCTGTCCGGATTTCACTTCGTCCCACGACATCCCGAGCGCTTCGATGATTCGCGCGATGGGGCCCTTCAGCGTCTTGTCGAGCATCTTGTCCCAGTCCACCTCGAAGGCCTCCGGAACCTGGTCTTCGTACTCGAAGCAGATGACGTCCGGGTCGCGCTTGAACGCCTTGTACAGGTCGTCTCTCTGCGGGTCGAACCCCTCTTCTGCCTCCATCCGCCGGAAGAAAGAGGGGTGGACCTTCCGGAGGTAGAGGCGCTTCGGCTTCGACCCGCGGTCGAAATTCGTCCCGAGAAGCAGGTTCGCGTACTGCGCGCCGCGAACCTGGGCCGTCGCGGTCTCGTAGGCTTCGAGGCGCTTACCGATGCCGCCGGGGATGCCGATTTCGTCGAGCGGTAGGTTCCCCTTCTCGAAGTCGGCGATGACGTCGTGGACGTAGTCTTTGATCACGCCGTCGTCCTCGCCGTAGACGATCATCTCGATGACGCGCTTTTGCACTTCCTTCGTGACGGGCGCGATGTCCGAGCGCTTGTACTCGAAGCCGGTGATGTCGATGTCGTCTACGTCTTTGCCCTCCTTCCAGACGATGTGGCCCGCGTACCGCTTCTTTTTGCCCGCCTGGAAGAATCGCCGGTAGAGCTTCTCGAACTCTATCTGGAACCGGTGCTCCTCGGCGTCGAGTTCCTCCCGTGCGAACTCGTCGTAGGCGTCGTTGATTCGCTCTTCTATCTCGAAGGACTGTTCGATGGCTTCCTCCTTCGAGACGCCCGGTCCGAGTTCGAGCATAACTGAATCAGTATCTCCATACGCCACGGAGTGGCCCATCTCGCTGGCCTTCTCGTCTGTGAAGTTTATGACCTCCCGCCCGGTGGCGGTCACCGCCGCGCCCATCTCCTTGTCGTAGAGGCGGAACCGGTCCCACCCGAGGACGCCGTACAGCGAGTTCATGATGACCTTCACCGCGGCCTGTTGTCGGTCGAACTGTTCGTACGCCGGGGAGTCCGGGTCGTGGTCGTTGCGGAGGCGTTTCTTCTCCTCGCGTTCCGTGAGGAGTTCGTCCACCATCTCCCGGATGATGCCGTCGGGTTCGGTCCGGAAGTGCGTCCCGTTGGGCGCGTGGAACGTCTCGCCGTCGTACGTCTCGGGGTCCACCTTCGTCTCCGGCGAGGCGTTGATGGTCACCATGCACATCGGGTACAGCGACTTCAAGTCGAGGACGGTGACGTTCTCTTTGACGCCCGTGATGGGGTCGAAGACGGCCCCGCCCTCGTACTCTTCTGACTCCTGTTGGCCCTTCGAGGGGAGGGCGAACTCGCCGTGGACCTTGTGCAGGACGTAGATGTCGACGGTGTCGCCCGGCGTCGGCGCGTCTTCGAGTTTACATCCGACGAACGTCCGGACTTCGTCCCAGAAGGCGACGACGTCCTGTTTGCGGTCTATCTCGACGCAGAGTTCCACGTCGCGGACGTTGTATTCGAGCAGTCGCCGAGGCTCCTGTTCCCACAGGTCGCCGATGCTGCCGGAGTAGCGCTCTTTGCCCACGTCGAGTTCGAGTTCGCCCACCGCGTCGAGTCGGTACGACTCCAGTTCGGTGAACTGCGTGCGCTTGTAGGCGTACAACAGGTCGAACACGACGCGGCCCTTCACGTCCGGGCCGCCCCATCCGCTTCGCCACACCTCGCCGAGGCGAGAGAGTCTGTCGGGGTCCAAGTCGTAGTCGGAGGTGGGGTCTACCCGCTCCATCCGGTCGAGGAAGTACGGCAT